>CAXTNN010000030.1:0-22572 GCA_964245545.1 uncultured Acetobacteraceae bacterium
GCATCGTCATCCTTCTGACAGGTAGCATGGCGCTGTTTGCGCTTCGCGCGCCCGCAGCGGGGCTGGGGCTGTGGCGGGGTGCGGAAGTGGATATCATCGGCTTCCTGGTTGGCCGCTACTTTGGGCTTCGCCGCTATGGCCAGATCTATGGCTACATCTTCGCCGCGTTCACCATCGGCTCCGGCGTAGGCCCCTTCGTCATGGGGTTCAGCTTCGACCGAGCCGGAAGCTACAATCCAGCGCTGCTGGTGTTCGCCGTGGCCCTGATGGCGTCAAGCTTATTGATCGCGCTGCTCGGTGAATACCGTTATCCCGAGCGGCCGCTTGCCGCCAAGCCTAGCGGCCGGGCGCAAGCTAACCGTCCGTAATCACAGACAAGCCTCTCTACCAAGGACGCACCGTCGCAAGCGAACTCACCAAGCTCTCGGTTTTGGGCGCACCGCCATGCCAACCATTGGTCCCGAGCGCCTGCCGCAAATCATCCAACAGGGCCGGCAACTCCTCCATCGCCGCCACCGAGCCGAACACATAGTGGTCTGGGCGCAGCAAGAATGCCTTACGCCCGGTCTTCCGGTACCACATATCATAATCGCCATCGATGTCGGCATACTGCGCATTGGCGCCGCGTGAGACATGAGCGACTTGGATATCGAGCGCTGACAGCAGGTCACGCTGGCTGTCCGTGAGCACCGTATCGGAAATTGGATGACGTGAGATGATTTTCCAGCCGGGCCTGAGGAACTGATCGAGCCGGTCGACCCTGCGGCCAAACGCGGCCCGGCCCTGTATGGAGGGCCGTCCATCGGTGGGGTGAGCGGCAGGGGACGTTGAGACACGGATGATGCCCTCGCCCAAGCGCGGAAACTGCGGCGCTTCCAGGCCCTTGCCAGACCGGAGCGCCTCGTCGCGTTGCCGGGCCTGCTCTGGATCGGTCATCAGAACCATGTTGCCGACGGCAGTCGACATGTCGATGATGGCGCGTACATGGGGCGCGCGCTCCAGCTCATAAGTATCCAGCAAACTTTCCTTCGCCTCACCGGCATGGAACGCAGCCAGCTTCCAAGCAAGATTGAACGCGTCCCGAATGCCGGAGCACAGGCCTTGCCCCATGAACGGCGGCATGGTGTGCGCCGCGTCCCCCACCAGGAAAACGCGCCCGACCCGCCATGTCTCCGCCAGGTAGCTTTCGAAGCGATAAACGGAGTGACGAATGATTTGGCCGTCGCCAGGGTAAATGCCCCAGGTGCTCAGCAGCGCCCAGCAGGTCTCCTCCCGCTCGAAATACTCGCGGCTTTCACCTTTAATCGCCTGGAACTCGAACCGGGACCATCGGGTACCGCTCCACCGGCCGGCGAGTTGCGGACGGTTGATATCGAGCACCTGGTAAACTTCTGGGAGCTGCGGCAAATCCCGATCAGGATCGTTGTGCTCGAAATCGATGACCAGTTGGTCGTTGGCCTCGAAACCCAGGTTGCGCCGCTCAACGCCGAGTGCGCTGCGCACGAAGCTGTTGGCCCCGTCGGCGCCGATGACGAAGGCCGCACTGATGACCGCCGGTACGCCGTCGGGCTCGTCGGTCGCTTGCACCCGAAGCCGAGTGCCTTGCCCGTCCTGCTCGACGCCCAATGCGTTGACACCCATGAAAATGCGCACGCCAAGCGCTTTGGCGCGGGCATCGAACACAGCCTCGAACTCCGGCTGGTAGGTGAGGTAGCTCTCCTTCCAGCCGCCACCCCCAATGCCGAGCTTGATCTCCGCCAGGATGTCACGTTCGGCGGTGACCAAGTGCCACTCCAGCATCGGCCGGGCGATCAGCTCGACCTCCTCAGCAATGCCCAACTGCTGGAATGTGCGCATCGTCTCACTGTCGAAGTGCCCGGCGCGCGGCAGCTTGTACCGCTCCTTGAACTTCTCGACCACCACGACCGACATGCCGCGTTGTGCGAGCAGGATCGACATGATCATTCCGACGGGGCCGTAGCCAACGATTGCGACATCGCAAGACAGGCTTGCCGGAAGCGGTTCGACAGTGCCGACAGGCGGAAGCAAACTCATGCGCCACTATCCTCTGAGGAAATCACGCCATATGCAGCACAGGCTTGATCGCCTTGCCGCTCAGCGACGCCGCAGCCGCTTCGTTGATCTGCTCGAACGCGAAGTTGCTGACCAGCTTCTCGATCGGCAGGCGGCCGGCCCGGTATAATGCAATGAGCTGCGGAATGAACACGCGCGGGATTGCATCTCCCTGGTTGGTTCCAACCACGCGCAGCCCGCGCGCAACCATGTTCACCACGTCGACGGCGACCGTTTCACCGAAGTTCGGCACGCCGATCACCACGCAGGTGCCTGCCGCTGCCAGCGAGCCGATCGCCGTGCGCAGCGCCCCGAGGTTGCCGCTGGTTTCGATCGCGCCATCCAGGCCGTTGCCGCCGGTCAGTTGCGCGATCTGTTCGGCCGTGTCCCCCGCCTTGGCGTCGATCGTGTCGGTTGCTCCGAGCTCACGGGCAAGCGCCAGCCGGGCGGGATGGACGTCGATGGCGATGATCTGCGCCGCCCCCGTCAGCCCCAGGCCCATGATGGCAGACAAACCCACCGCGCCCGCGCCAGAAACGGCGACGCGCGCGCCGGCTCGGGGGCGCAGCACAGCGGTTGCGGCGCTGACCCCGGTTTGCACGCCGCAGCCGAGCGGCGCCAGGATCGACGCCGGCAAGTCGTCCGCCACCTTCACCACGGCGCGGGCCGTGGTCACCGCCAGCCGTGCGAAGGAGGACTGGCCGAAGAAATGGCCGTGGAGCGGCGCGCCGTCGCAACGCAACGTGGTCGAGCCGTCCGCCCGGCTGCCGCCCACTAGGTTCAACTGCGGCCACTCGCGGCAATAGACTGGTGCCGCGCGCAGGCAAGCCGGACAATGGCCGCACCAGCTAAAGCTGATCACCACCCGGTCCCCTGCGGCGACCTCGCTCACGCCCGCACCCACCTCAACCACCCGGCCGACACCTTCGTGCCCGAGTACGCCCGGCAGCGGGAACGGCACGCTGCCCGATTGCGCCGATAAATCCGCGTGGCACATGCCACTGGCTTCCATGCGCACAATCACCTCGTCCGCCCGCGGCGCCGAAAGCTCGACGTCGCGGATGGCAAACGGGCCTTTTTGCTCGCAGACGATCGCCGCTTGAGTGGTGCGGAGGGCTGATGCCGCTGCTGCCATGTCAGTGCCCCTTTTCTAATGGCCGCCGTCGTAATTTTGCGTGATCTGCTTGTACTCGATAAAATCCTCAAGCGATGCCAAGCCGCCGAGGCGCCCGAGCCCGCTCGATTTAAAGCCGCCCTCCTCGAACTCGACGGCGAGGTTGGCCCAGCTATTGATCGAGATCAGGCCTGCTTCCAAGCGTCGCGCCACTCGCACCGGCCGGTCCACGTCGCGGCTCCAGATGCAGGCGCTCAGCCCGTATTCGCTGTCGTTGGCCAGCGCCACGGCCTCGTCCTCGGTGTCGAACACCTGCAGGGTCTGCACCGGGCCGAACGTCTCCTTCTGCACGATCGGCAAAGAGCTGTCGGTCACTTCGAGCAGAGTGGGATGGTAGAAAGCGCCGCTCTCCATCGCTGGGTTCGTTGACGGGCCGCCACGGACGATCGGCTCCGCACCTGCGCGGATCGCGTCCTCTACCGCCGCATCGACCCGCGCGACCGAGGCCTTGTCAATCAGCGGCCCCATGTCGCTGGTGAGGTCGGCGGCCGGCCCTGGGCGGACCTTCTGCAGCCGGTCGGCCAAGCCGGCGCGCAGCCGGTCGGCAATTCCACGCTGCACCAGAATGCGGCTGCCGGTCATGCAGAATTGGCCGGCAAACACGGTGGAGGACTTCTCCAGCGTCGGCAGGACCGCGTTGAGGTCTGCATCGTCGAACACGAGGTGCGGCGTCTTGCCGCCCAATTCGAGGCCCACGCGCTTGAGGTGCACCGCTGCGGCCTGGGCGATCAATCGTCCTGTCGCCGTGCTGCCGGTGAAGCTGATCACCGGAACCTGTGGCGAGTCCACCAACAGGCGGGCGCCGTCCGACCCGGTTTCCGTGAACACGTTGACCAGACCGCGCGGGATGTCGCGAACGCTGCCGATGATCTCGCTCAACAGCGCTCCGCTTTGCGCGGCTTGCGACGGCATCTTCACCACCGCGCTGCAACCCGCGGCCAAGGCCGGCGCCAAAGCCCGGATGCAGAGATAGGCCGGCGAGTTCCACGGAATGATCAGCCCGGCCACGCCGACCGGCTGGCGGATCGACATTGACTGCATGCCAGGACGCGGATCGATCACCCGGCCAAATGTCTGCACGGCCAGGCCGGCGGCAAAGCGCAAGCCGCGGACGATGAAGTTCGCCTCGAACCCGGCCTCGTAGCGCAGTTTGCCGTTTTCCAAGCACAGCGTGTCGATCACGTCGTCCAGCCGCGCCGCGAAGGCGTCTGCCAGGTGGCTGAGCGCCGCCGAGCGCAGCATGGGATCATGCGCCCACGTGCTGTGCCGGAACGCCTGCGCGGCCGCGTCGATGGCCAACTGCGCCCCCTCCGCACCGCCATCGTGGAACGTGCCGATGACAGCGCCAGTGGCCGGGTTGATACTGTTCCGCTCGGCCCCGGTGCTCAGCCACTCTCCGCCGATCCAGTGCCTGGCTTTGCGTTCCATCATCAGCACGCTTCCCCAATGTTGATTTACACCGGCCGGCCCAAGCCGAGCCGGCCGTTGTGGTCACCAATCCGTCACGCCGCCACCTGCGATCAGCCGAGCTTGAACAGCTTCTGCGCGTTGGTGCGGCCGATCTTCAGCCGGTCCGCCTCGCTGATGCTGGCTGCATCGAACCAATCGCAGCCGTGATCAATATTCTCAAACGGCCAATCGACCGAGAACAGGATGCGGTCGGCGCCCACTTCGCTGAGCGCATCCACTAGCGTTTGCGTGCGGAAATTGCCGGAGGTCGTCATGTAGAAGTTGGCGTGGAAGTAGTCGACGAACCGCTTTTCTGCCGGATAGCTCGGCCGTACCTCCATCCAGGCGTTGCGGTTGTCGATACGCCACATGCTGTAGGGCAAGCCTTCGGCCATGTGCCCTAGAACGATCGACAATTTCGGATGGGCATCGAACAAGCCGGACGCCATCAGGCGTAACGCATGCACCGCGGTTTCCTGCCCGAACGCCCAGGTGGGCCCTAGCAGCCACGGATGTCCCTGATAAATCCGTGTGTCGGCGGGCAGCGGGTTGCGCGGGTGCAGGTAAAACGGCACGTCCAACGCCTCAACCGTGGCCCAGAACGGCCGGTACTGCGGCAGGTCATAAAACACCGGCCCATCCACGCCCTCGACCTCGGAGAACCCGTTCACCAAAGCGCCCTTGAATCCCAGTTCCTTCACGCAACGCTCGAGTTCGCGCGCAGCAACATCAGGGTCCTGCATGGGCAACGCGGCCAGCGCCTGAAAGCGGTCTGGGCGCTTGGACACCTGCTCGGCCGCGTAATCGTTGGCGCGCTGCGACAAGGCCGCAGCCTTCGCCGGGTTCGGCACCGCCTGCACCGCCGGCGCGTTGAGCGACAGCAGCATCATGGCGATGCCGTGCTTGTCCATCTCGGCAATCCGCCGCTCATGGATATCGAGCAGGCGGTGGCTCAGTTCCGGCCCGACGATGTCGGCCATGAATGCAAGCGACTCCCCCACCGTCTCCTCGATGGCGAAGTGCTCTTCCAGGACAATCTTGCCGTTCATCACATTGCTTCCTTCGATCATGTCCCCCAGGAGCGCCGCTTCTTGGCTGGTGCGCTCGCGAGTCAGTCAAGACAGGGCTGTCCATGCGACTGACCAACACCGATCAGAACGCAAGATGCCAAACCGCGTCGAATACTTGCCGGCCGACTCGCCTCGCTCGCAGTGCAACATCTCGTCCCTGGTCCCCAGCGGGAAATCCTGGGCGGTCTACACTGGATTAAGGGATAGCCCGTTATGACTCCAGCCCGGCATCCGTTCCAAACCCCAACTTTGCTTTTTGCACTATGCTCTTGGCGCAATCACTGGCATCCGTGCTGAAAACTGTCAACAGTCAGAAAGCCGGCCATTCTAGCTGGAGGCAGAAATAGCACGGTTCTCCTCATGGGAAGCGTGCAATACGGTTCTGCCGGCCTTGATGACAATCATGCGGCAAGAAATCCGCGTAAGAGTGTTGACACATTCAGCCCGGACATGTTCGGATGCCGGTAACGATGTGTTCAACATCGGCGGGTTAGGGGGAAATGAACGGTGAGCACCAAACAACAGTTTGGGTCGTCGGCTGGCTATGGATGCCAAGAGCCGCAGTGCAAGCGCACGAGAACGGCCGGCCATGTCGCGCGCGGGTTGGATGGCCTTCTTATCCGCCCAGTTAGCCGGCTCATGCAGCGTAAACTCCTCCACCGCGCTGCAGTCATAAGCTTGGTGGCGGTTCCATGGGCCGCCCACGCAGCCGACCCGACGACCACCGTGCTCAGCCAAGCGCTGCCGCCCACCGCCGTGCCCCCCAATGCCGGGCAGCCGGAGGCAAGCCCCGGGAACAGCGCCAACCCGCTCGGCGTCTCGCCCAATCCCAACGCCAACACAACCGGTAGCTCCTCCCAGGAGGCGGCCGGCCCGACCACCCCCATCTCGCCCGTGCCAAGAATCGGCCTGTTCCCCGAAGTCGGCGCCACCCTGCTCAACGCTGGCTTTGACTTCCACGGCATTTCCTTCGATCGCACCCAGACCAACACCTCGGCCGGCAGCCGCACGCATGAGTTCGACAACCTGCTGGCAATCGCCCCGGCGCTGGACGTCGATCTCGGCAAGGCCGCGGGGATCACCGGCGGCAACATCCACATTTCGGTCACGTTCAACACGCTGCGGGCCAACGAGCCCAACTACGTCATCGACGGCGGCGGCGCGCTGGTGAGCAACTTGCAAGGAACGCCGGCGCTGTCCGGTCATTTCGCCTACCTGTCGGAGTTCACCTACGAGCAGCGGCTGCTGAACGACAGGCTCTCGGTCGAGGCCGGCCAAACCAGCGTATTCCGCTACTTCTTCTTGCCGAACTCGCTCGACCCGTTGACGGCCTACTCCACCACCGTCACTACGGATGGCGACTTCCCGACCGTCCCATTCCCGACCTGGGGTGCGCGCGCCACCTACAAGCTTGACAACCTCTGGTACCTGCAGGCGGGTGGGTTCGAGGACAACTACCTCAACTCCACCAACTACCCGCTCGATCTTGGCTCTCGGCACGCTTCGGGCGCGCAAATCCTGGCGGAAGTCGGCTACCGCAGTGAATTCAGCACCGCCGCATACCCAGCCAACCTCGAAGTCGGCGCCGAGTGGGACACCCGCACCGGCTACTACAACTCCAAAGGGTCACCGAGCGGGGCCACCCGCCTTTTCACCGCCGCCGATTACCCCGGCGGCGGCATCCTCTACATCGAGGGCCTGAAAACCATCTGGCGCGGCGCCGCCCGGCCCGGCGGCCCGCCTCCCAACATCAGCGTTTATGGCTCATTGAACGTGTCGGTCGATAAGCCGCAGCCGATCGACCTGGATACGATCCTCGGAATGAACTTCACCGGGCTGATCCCCGGGCGGCCCGCCGACGCCTTTGGCATCCAGGCGCATTACCAGCGCCTTAGCGCCATCGAGGCGGCGTTTGAAACCGCGCAGCACAATCGCTTCGACGGGCGAGGGCCAAGCCAAAGCCGCGACGGCTTCGCGTTCGAGGTCATCAGCAGCACGCAATTGACACCGTCTATCGCGTTCCGCCCGCTGGTCGAGTATTTCGTCACGCCGGATAACCTTGGCAGCCCGCTGGTCGGCCGGCCGAAAAGCGGCTTTGAGTTTGGGCTGTTCACCGTCGTGTCGTTGGGCCGGTTCTTCGGCACCAGCCAGAAGCCGTTTTAATGGCTGCCGTCCGCCGCCCGATCGGTTTCACCATGGCGGATGCGGCCCGGCGTTCGATCAACAAATAAAATCAAGCCGAATATGGAAGGAAGCGAACATGCCGATTGCCAATAGGCTCGCTGGTCTGGCAATGGCCGCAATGCTCTTGAATGGGTTGAGCGGCAATGCCCGCGCCGCCGCACCGTTGATCAACACCACGGGCGGTATGGTCCAGGGCATCTCGACGTCAAGCACGAACGAGTATCTCGGCATCCCCTACGCTGCCCCTCCCATCGGCCCGCTCCGCTGGAGGGCGCCACAGCCTCCCGCTAGCTGGTCCGGCGTGCTCCAGGCCAACGCTTTACCGCCCTTATGCCCGCAGCCCGCCGGGCCTCTTGGCTCCGCAAGCCTGGCCGAAAATTGTCTTTACCTCAACGTCTATGCGCCAAAGGTGGGCGGCGCCGAACTTCCGGTTATGCTTTGGATCCATGGCGGCGCCTTCAAAACTGGCACCGGTGCCACGTACGACGGCTCGGCCCTGGCCCAGAATGGCGTGATTGTCGTAACCATAAACTATCGGTTGGGTTATCTCGGCTTTCTCGCCAATGCCGCATTGGACGCCGAGAGTTCAGGCGGCGGCTCGGGTGATTACGGCCTGATGGATCAGCAGGCAGCGCTGCGCTGGGTTAAGGCCAACGCGAAATCGTTCGGCGGCGACCCCGACCGCATCACCGTGTTCGGTCAGTCGGCTGGCGGTCAGTCGGTGCTGGACCAACTGGTGTCGCCGACTGCGGCCGGCCTGTTCCAGCGCGCCATCATAGAAAGCGGCTCGTACGCGTTCACATTGCCCTCGCTTGCAAGCAACGACGTGAAGGGCACGGCCTTCGCCAAGGCTGTCGGCTGCGGCAACAACGCCGCCTGCCTGCGTGCGCTGCCGGTTTCGGCCATCATTGCGCAGGAAAATCCCAGCTCGTCGGCCACGGCTCCCTTGAGCACCCAATTTCAGCCCAATGTCGGCACCGCAATCCTGCCCAATCAGCCGCTTCTGGGTATCGCGTACGGCGCGTTCAACCGGGTCCCGGTGCTACAGGGAACCAACCACGACGAGGGGCGTCTGTTCACGGCAATCGATTTCGACTTCCAGGGCGGACCGCTGGCAGCGTCCGGCTATGACAACGCCATTGCCAGCGTCGTCAACCCCGCGCTGGTCCCGGTCGTTGCCCCGCTCTATCCCGCGAGCGCCTATTCCAGTCTCGATCTTGCCTTTGCGACGCTGTTCACCGACGCAACCTTTTCCTGTTCAGCTCTCGCCTTCGATCAGGTGCTGTCACTCGAGGTTCCCACCTACGCTTACGAGTTCGCCGACGAGAACGCGGCTCGGCTATCGCTGCCGACCGACCCGTTCCTGCCGCTCGACGCGACGCACGGCACCGAGTTGCCGTTCCTTTGGGCTAATCTAATCGGAACCGGCATTCCGGCTGGGGCCACGCCGACGGCGGCGGAGCAGCAGCTTGCCGCTCAGATGCAAGCCGCGTTGACGAACTTCGCAAAATCAGGCACGCCGAATTGCCCTACTGTGACTGATTGGCCCCGTTTCGAAACAAAGGTCAATCTGATCCATGAGCTTGTCCCGCCGGCGCCTTATTCGAACTCCAGCTTCAGTGCAGATCATAAGTGTGAGTTTTGGGAGCCGTTGCTCACCCTTGAAGCCTTGCAGTCGGGCTCCCTTTAGGGACATCAGCCACGACTGGATTCGTTCACGCAGTGAAGTTACTCGCCGAATTAACACCAACGCGCGCGGGCTCCATACACTACGTAGACGCGGTGCTCTGTTCGGCGGCGTTGTCTGCCCTGGTCCCTCCGCGCTCAAGCGCTTGCTCCGCCACCAGTTCCTTCTTCGACAGCTTGCCAATCATTGTTTTGGGCAGGCTGCTGCGGATCTCCACCTCCCGCGGCAGCTCGATCTTGGAAACGTATCCCACCAAGTGCTCGCGAAGCTGTCCCGGCGTCGCTACCATGCCCGCGCGCAACACCACAAAAGCTTTCGGCGCTTGGCCGCGATATGTGTCCGGGACGCCGATTACCGTCGCTTCCAGCACCGCCGGGTGCTCGTACAGCGCATCTTCTAGCACACGGGGGTAGACGTTATAGCCGCCGCATAGGATCACGTCCTTGATCCGATCGACGAGGAAAAGGTATCCGTCCTCATCGACGTAGCCGATGTCGCCGGTGCGTAGGGCCCCATTCGAGAACACGGCCCGCGTTTCCTCCGGCCGGTTGTAGTAGCCGGCCATCACTTGCGGGCCTATCACGCATACCTCGCCGCGCTCACCCGGCGGCAGCACTCGACCGGAGTCCGGGTCGCGGACTTCGACCGTGGTCCCCACTACCGCTGGGCCGGCTGATCCCGGCTTCACCAGCCCGTTCGGCGGATTGCAGGTCACCACGGGAGACGCCTCCGTAAGCCCGTAACCCTCAACCAGCTTGCACCCGGTCAGCGCCATGAACTGGTCTCGCACCTCGCCCGGTAGCGGCGCGCCGCCCGAGACGCTGAACTTCAACGAGCGGAGATCAACCTTGCGCACCAGTGCTGCCGTATTGACGGCCGTGTAGATGGTGGGCACGGCATTCATCATCGTGACCCGGCGGCGGCGGACCGCCTTGAGCATCGCACCCAATTCGAAGCGCGGCAGCATGACGAGCTCGGCTCCTAACGCGATCCCGTAGTTCAGCACGCTCGTCATGGCGAAAACGTGGAAGAACGGGAGCACCGCTAAAAATCGCTCCTCACCCTCCCGTCCAGCGGGCCATAGGGCGCCAACTTGGCGGCAGTTGGCCGCGAGATTGGCGTGGGTCAGCATCGCCGCCTTGGGCAGGCCCGTCGTGCCGCCGGTATACTGCAACACGGCGATGTCTTCAGGTGCGACCGTTACCGGCGTGGGTGGGCCAGGGTCGGCGGTCACGGCGGCAAAGCGCACATGCCGCGGGTCGTGCGGGATGGCGGCCAAGTCCTGCCGCTTGAACACACGCAATAGCGCGACCTTCACAGGAGGCAGGATGCCGGTCATCGGACAAACAATCAGCCGGGTCAGACCGGACGCTGCCGCTACGGCGGCCACCTTGCCGTAGATCGCCGCGAGATCCATCACCACCATAACCGTGGTGCCCGAGTCAGTGATCTGCGCTGAAAGCTCCCGCTCGACATACAGCGGGTTGAAGTTCACCACCGTGCCGCCCACGCGCAACACGGCGTAGTAGAACACCACGTAATACGGCGTGTTCGGAAGACAGAGCCCGACTTTGCTGCCTGGCCCGACCCCCATCGCTTGCAGCCCGCGCGCTGCCCGGTCCACCATGTCCCCGAGTTGCGCGTAGCTCCATTGCCGCCCGAGGAAGTCCATCGCCGGCCGGCTGCCCCATCGTGCTACCGTCGCCCGCAGCGTGTCGTCAAGCAAGGTCTCCTTCACGCTGGGCTCGCGTAGTTTGGAAGCTGCATGAACGACCACATCAAACGATATGCGAACGTAGCCAGCTATCGACCAGTGCGGCGATTTCCGAGCTGTTCTTCTCCAACATCATCATGTGTCCATTGCCATGGATCCCGACGGTCGGCAGCCGGATGAAATCCACCGTCACGCCGGCTTGCCGCAAGTAGTTTACAGTGCAGTGGTCGTAGGCGGCGTGATAAGACGCCTCGCCGGTGATGACCACTGTCGGCACGTGGGCAAGATTGACCAAGCGGCGCGGCGTGCCAGCCTGCGACCAGCATTTGGCTAGGCCGGGTCCCTCCGAGGTTGACGTCTCGGCGCAGTTCAGCGGCGACTCCTCCGTCACCGGCGGATCATAGGTCAGGCTCTCGCCCGTCAAGCCGTATGCTCGCCGCTCCGCGTCCGGTCTCGCTAAAAGGTCCTGGTAAGGCGGTCCGGCGGGTTCCAAAGCCACGATGCCCTTGACCAGCCCCGGGCAGGCGTCGGCGATCAGCCAGCCAAACAGTCCGGCCTGGGAGTGCACCAGCAGCACGCAAGGTCCGATCCGGTCAAGCAGTGCCGCTCCCGCTTCGCGCATCGCCCGTTCGCTCTCGGTCCGCGGCAGTGACGCAACCTGGCTCGCGAAGAACTGGTCAAACACCGGGTCTCCAGCCCGACCTTTGCCTGGGCCGCCCGGCCACTGCGTGTGCAGATGCGCCTGTGGCCACAGGTTGAAGTCCGAAGGCGCCGTAAAGAAGCGTTCGACGAAGTGCAGTGAAGTCGGAGTCAGCGGCGCATCGACACCGGGTTGCCAGGCCGAGCGGCCACGTCCCGGCTGGTCGACCAAGTAGACGTGCCAGCCCTGTTCGGCGAACCAGGGCGCCCATCCCGGCCGGCCATCCGGCGTGGTAAGCCAGTTGACGGCAGTCTGGCCGGTACCATGGATCATCACCAGTGGATACGGCCGGGACACCGTTTCCGGGCAAAGCGACTCCACGCACATCTGTCCCTGCATCACCCGCTCGGTGTCCAGTCCGGCGTAGCGTCCGCCAACGAAAAACGTCTCCCGCCTCATGCGGTCGAGCCAACCGAAACGCCTGCAGCCGGGCTTGGTCGGTTCTCGGCCAAGCGCCTGCGGTATAGCCGCAGGGCTGGCAGTATCAGCAGCCCGGCAAGCACCGTGGAGGCGAATAGCGTGACCACCAGTGAAAGCCGGATGCCGTCGGCTTGGGGGAACACCCGATCATTCAGCAATCCCACTGCGAACGGACCCACGGAGTTTGTAAAGATGCCGCTCACGAGCAGACTGAACCCTGCGAAGCGGCCCCGCGAACCGGCGGGCAGCACGTCGGCCAGGGCAGCATAAATGGCCAACGACGGTATGTAGCCGCAAGAGCTGGCAGCGGCCAGAGCGACGATGGCCAGGACCGGTGATGGTGCAAGAAAGCCTAGCGTGGCAAACGCAGTGAAAACGACGCTTGAAGCCAGGCCGACACGCAGCGGCGCGTCAACGAAGCCGCGGCGGCGCACCGCGTCGATAATCGGGCCGCCCACGATGCAGCCCAGCAGCGCTGCCAATCCCCCCGTGGCGCCGAGCCAGGCGGCTGCCTTCGATAGATCCCAGCCGTGCACACGCTGGAGGAACACAACGTTCCAGGTAAGACCCGTATACGGGCCAAGTTGCGCGATCGAGAGGCCCACTGACATGCCGATCAACAGCTTCCAGTAGCGCCGGAGGAAACTGACGACGCGCTCCTCGCTGAAACCTCCGTGGCCTGTCTCCGTCGCCCCCCGGGCCGGCACGCGCAGCTTGAGCAGCACCACCACGGCCAGCACCAGCCCTGGCAATGCAGCGAGCAAAAACACGCAGCGCCAAGGCGGCAGCGCGCCAAACACGGGAACCATGACAGACGCGACGCCATATGCCCGCGAAGACCCTGCCAGCACGCGCAACGCCGCGCTGCCAAACAGGTAAGCCAGGATGCTGCCAAGCGCGCCGGCGCTGAAGTAAAGGCCAAATGTGCTGGCGCGGCGGCCGCGCGGTATCGCGTCGCTGATCAGCGAGAACGCCAACGGATTATACACGGCTTCGCCCATGCCCACGGCGGCCCGGAGCAGGGCGAAGATCAAGAAACTGCTCGCAAAGGCTGAAAGGAAGGTGGCAGAGCTCCAAAACGCGATCGAGCCTGCCATCAGCCAGCGGCGGTCCACCCGGTCCACCAGCCAGCCGCCGAAGGGGCTGGCTATGGCGTACGTGAGGGCGAACGCCGCACCGGCCAGCAGACCGAGCTGCGCGTCCGTGAAGCCAAGCTCCGCCTTGGCCGGCCGCATGACGATCCCGAAAATTATCCGGTCGATGAAACTCAGCAGGTAGCCAATGTAGAGCAGCGATACGACATGTCGGCCAGTCGTGCCGCCACCCGCTTCGACCCGGTTTCTCGCGTCTGCTTCAGGCATGAACGGCCAGCGCAGCACAGTGCAAGACGGCCTGCATGCCTTCGAACAGCGCTTCGGTCGACAGTTCAAGCGCCTGTTCCATGGCTCCGGCGGGAGCGGAAGCGTTTATGTCCCCGACAGCCCTTTTCGCTATGGCGCGGCCAGGCTGGATGCGGCCAATGGCGGCCAAGCTGGCCGGAACTGATTTGCTCACGTAGCAGCTCCTGATCTTGCTTTTCTATTCTTGCTTTTGCCGGATCGGCAGACCTGCCAGTCCGGACGTTCCGCTCAGGATCGTTAGGATGTAAGCGTGTCAGGCAACGTCGAGCGCCAGCAAGTCGACATATTGCTGGCCGCCGTAGCAATCCCCGTCGGCCAGATCGCCCTGGACCACCGGGCGCGGCATCGAGGCCTTAATTGCCAGAGCGTTGTCGTGGTAGACGACGAGCACGTCGGCCACAGATTGCTTGAACAGCTTAGCCATCATCTCCGCGGTAATCGGCTGTGCGCGCTTGGCGCGATGGTAATTCTCTTCGCTGGAGAACATCACGTCGAAGGTAAGCGTGAACGGCCCTGCGTTTTTCGAGCGGATCAAGCTGCATAGCTCGATGAGTTTTGCCATGTATCAGATATCCACCATCTCGGTGCGGAACATTTCCAGTGGCGAGTCCGGCGCCAACACGTGGTTCAGCGTGAACCGGTACACGGCGCCCCGCTCGATCTCGGGCGGCGAGAATGGATAGGCGATGCTGCTGACCAGGCCGTGATATTCTGGGATCGGCAGATGCGCGCTTCTGTGGCTGACGAAGCTCGCGATATCGCTTGCCAGCTCCTGGGTCGGCGCAGTCACCGAGATCAAGATGCCGACCTCCTTGGGTATCGGATTGAGGGTCGGGTTCGGCTCCAAACTGCCCATCACAGCGTCACGGCCGTAGATGCGGAACTGGATGTCGTAGTCATCGGGCGCCAGCACATCGCCGTAGAGCTCGGTGACCCGGTTCCGAAAGTTCTCTTGCGCCAGCGGCAGCAAACCATCCAGCGCGCGGATGATGTAAGGGTCGCGTATGCCGCCGATGGCGATGGTTTGATAACCGGCTTGGCACGCACCCTCGAGTTTGACGGTGTAGGTCTCGGCCGGGAGGAAGCGGGAGCCGCGCACCCGCACGCTGCGATCCGTCAACGCCTCGTATGTGGCGTGCTCGGTGTCGATCGTGCCGGACGGCTCGGTTAGCAAGTATGGATTGCTGTTTTCGTACAGCGTATGGGCCGCGACCGAGAGCGGCGTCACCCGCGCCTTTGGATCCAGCGGTTCTATATCGAAATAGTTATCGCTGATCGTCGCCATGAGGCCGTCGGCTGCGGGCACCACGCAGCAGGCGGCGCCGCATTCGATAGACTTGGCAGCATGCCAGGCTAAACCGCGATCCGCCCCATGCATCTCCGGCACCGCAGCATACAGCGCCGAGTCGCTGGCCCGACCGGCAAGCACCAGCGTGGCCCCGGCATCGATCGCCGCCTTGATCGGCTCGGTGCCCATCATGCCCACCACGTGGCTTCGGGCCAGCACGCCTTCGTCTACAGGGGGCGCATTGCCAAGCGCCCGGATGCGGCCCTGCTTGAAACGAGCGGCAAGATAGTCCGCATCCTGGTCCGCGCGGATCAGCGCCATACGAAAGTTTATCGCGCTTTCCTGGGCTATCTCCTGCGCGAGTTCAGCCATCAGCGCGACACCCGTATCCCGGCCGCTGGTGCCGCAGGACCCTACGATCACCGGCACGCCCAATTTCGCGCCAGCCCGCATCATCAGTTGCAAATCCCGCCGCAACGCCGCACGGGCCAGCTTAGGCTTGCCGCCGCCGAGATAGGCCGGACCAGAATCTGTGGACCCGCCATCACAGGCAATGACGTGCGGCGACAAGCTAACACCACGGGCGAAGCTGGCTTCCTTGAAGCCAGCACCCAATACCCCGCTCGGCGCCAACACACGAAGTTCCATAGAGCAGATCCGCGACTTTAAGATGAAGCCTATACAAACTTGCTTGATCGCATCAAGCTTGACGCTTTAAATCAACATGAGGGTTAGCGCATGTATCTGGAGGCGGACGAAGCTGCACGCATCCTGGGCGTGAGTGTCAGCACACTCTATGCGTATGTCAGCCGCAAA
This sequence comes from uncultured Acetobacteraceae bacterium, assembly GCA_964245545.1. Taxonomy (GTDB): domain Bacteria; phylum Pseudomonadota; class Alphaproteobacteria; order Acetobacterales; family Acetobacteraceae; genus LMUY01. The sequence continues at coordinate 15,976 of CAXTNN010000030.1, forward strand.
AAGATACGCTCCCAGGCGGTCAGCGGAACCAAAAAGCGGCGCTACTGGAAGGATGACATCCTCTCCCTGCATAGGAATATGGCACCGCCACCAAGTGACGTCCTGACGGCGACGACACAGATCACGCTTATCAACGAGGCTGGCCCGTTCTACCGGGGCCAAAGTGCGCTCATGCTTGCTGAGAGGGCCACGATCGAGGAGGTGGCGGGGCTTCTGTGGGATGTTGATCCGGCCGAGGCCTTCGCGCCGCTTACGACAGCTCGCACCGAGTCCTACTCGCGCATTCTCCACGTGCTGGATGGTGCGACGGCTACCGAAAGGGTCATGACCCTGCTGCCTGTCCTCGAGCGCGGCAACCCGCGCGCCTACGATTTATCGCGTGGTGGCTATGTCCGCAATGCTGTCGAAATCATGCGCTGGATGGCCGGCATGATTGCCGGCACGCCTGGCCCGACCGTCGAGCCTCTCCACGCTTTTCTAGGCGGTATCCTGGGCAAGCCCGCTGTCTACACGGACCTTATCCGCCGGCTGCTGGTGCTGGCGGCCGACCACGAACTCGACCCTACCACGTACGCCGTCCGCGCTGTCGCGAATACCGGAGCGACGGCCTACCAGATCGCCATTGCCGGGCTAGCCTCGTCAGCGGGACGACGCCTGATCTTCGGCCGAGCACAATCGCTATCGCACCTGCTGGACGAGCTTGCGGTCAGTGCCAACCCGGCGGAGCCGATCATGCGCCGATTGCGAGAAGGCGAAGCCATCCCCGGCTTCACCTCCTCGCTTTACAAGTCAGGAGACCCACGGGCGACATCGTTGCTGAACGCCATCAAGGATGGGTTGAAGAAAGATATCGAACTGTCGCGCCTTTCCGCCGCTATACGGGTTGTAGCCGACGCGACTGGCCAGTCTCCCGACTTCGCCTTGCCCGTGGTTTACCTAAACCGCAAGCTTGGGCTTGGGTCCTCCGAGGGCCTTCTCTTCCGCCTCGGCAGATTGGTCGGCTGGATTGCCCATGCGATCGAACAATATCACTCAAATCCTCTCATTCGCCCAAGGGCGCTCTACACCGGGATACTGCCCGCGGCGAATGAGAGGACTTAGAGTGGTAAGCCTACGAGGAATGTCGAGTTCTCTAGAAGAAAAGCGACGAACCAAGCAGGATGTTGAGGGCACTACCTGTGCTTCCGTTGTAAGTGATAGGACTTGGATGGTCGACGTAAGCCACGCCACCATTCAGGTAAATGCCTGGAAGCACATGAGCACTGTAGCTCACAGTATAGGATTTCGTGTCCGAATGCGCCAAGGAACCGGCGTTGCGGGCTGCCTGGACGAGATAGTTGCTGAAGATCGTGTCATCGAACACGGCGCTGACCAAGTCTGTGGGCCGGCCCGGAATCAAGCCGAAGCCGTAAATCCTCGCTTCATAGTTCCGGCTGAACACGTTCAAACCAGATGGCGCATAGAAGATTGAGCCGCCAACATAAAGCCCCTGACCGGCCGCTGCGCCTGGGCGTGGATTCGTCTGAACGATTTGTTGGTCGGCAAGCGCGTAAGCTCCGTATTCACCCTCACCACGTACTCTCTGCAGTTGCCCGAACCTGCTGCTGATCTCGCGGTAGTTGCTGGAGGTATAATTTGCCGCCACGCGCACCCACGTACTGAGCCGGCCAGGTGCGGCAGTCGTTTGGTAGCCCGTCTCATCGATGAACAAAGCCCCCGCATTGGGAACCGTGAACCGGACTTCCGATGCGTTCTGGTTGTGCTCGATTACGGTCCCATCGGGGCTTAATGCACGTTGAACACCGAACTTCGTGTAGAAGTTGGACGGCAAGTGAACCTTTGCATTTGCGCCCAGCGTGGAGACGACTGCGTTGTTGAGGCCGGTTTCGACTGGAATTGTCCCATTCGGCCCAAATATGCCGCCGGCAAGGCTGCCGCCAACGAACGTGTCAAGATATTGTAGACTGTTCACCTCGTAGCCGGCGTTTAGCTCGACTTTTTTGTCGAACATGGTCTGGTAGTAGGTAAGGCCTGAAAGTCCAGTCGTGCGTGGACCAGCCGGGTTCCAGTTCGTCGTAGTATAGGTGACACCCGCGAGAAGCTGGCCGTCAGGTATTCCGTAGCGACTGATATCGTAGGTGACGTCGAAGATGTTTGAAGTGAAAGACGTCGGCAACTGGCCGTTGTACACCTGGTTTCCCCGCTGATTGTTGAGGGGGAGACCGTGGCGCAGGGTGTTGTCGGCGAAGAAAGAGGTTGAGTAGCCAAACCAGCCGATCCCCAATGAGGCAGCCGCGTCGCGCAGGCCGAATGCATCACCGTCGACTGTGTCTGCCGGCCCCGGCAATGGGATGTTGGCGCCCCGGATGCGATAAGGATTGAACCGCGTGTAGTCGCGGGGAGTAGCTTGGCCCGTCGTCGGCGGCGTCACGGCTACTGCGGCAGGGTCGTTTGCTTGTGCAAGCGACACCGTCGTGCTGTCGTTGGTATCTTTGGCGTCTTGGGCCTTTGCCTGTATCGTAACCGTAGCGAACGCCATGACGACAGCGTACGTCGGAAGCTTCGTTGCCGACCCAATGTTGATGCGATCACTCCTGTAGCGACTTACTTCTTTCACAACGTTTCCCTTTTTATTTCCAAGACAAGCTTAGGCCAAGCATAAAACGTATCTTTGTTCGCCCACTACCGATGCGCAGGCCAGGATCAACAATGTCATTTGGCGAACTGCCCGCGCGCCCATGTCTCACTCTCAACTACAATGTTACCAAACATCAGTGCTGATGCGTCAATCTTGACAGATAAAATCAACCTTTGCCTTGCTGCTTGGTCTTGCAATCAAGGGGACGAAGGCCCTGGCCTGATCGCTAAGCCGGTGATGGCAAGCGGAAGCGGGATTCGGCTGAGTTTGAGGTCAAAGTGACGACGTCTGTGGACGGCCCGTGGGTGGTGCACCGTGTCGAGCACGGGGGCTTGGCCGATCGGGGCGGCACCGAAGAGAAACGCTGCGGAGTACGGCCGGCACGAAGCGCAGCTCGCCGGTGTGGGTGCGCAACTCGTCGAAGTACAGGTCGCCGGCCGGACGGATCAGCGTATCGATCTGCTTGAGGGCGCCAGCTTCCAGGTCGCGGTGGTATGCAGGCGAGCACGCTTGCCAATCCCGGCGGCGTAGCTGAACAGTTTAGTCACCATGACATCGAGATCGAGCGCGTCGTCCTGCCCGGCCGCCTCCAGCGTGCGCAGGAAAGGCGAGCAGCGTCGCCATACGCCGTTCCAGCAGCATGCGCGCCATGGCTTCCGCCTTGGCCGCCCCAATCACCGGCCAGGTTCGATGTTGCGGGCGCAGCCCGGGGTGTCAGCTCCTCGGTTTAGTCATTGACTGACAGAACCATGATGGGGTCGGCGATCCGCTCGGGGGCGATCTCCTGATCCAACGGCAGCACCGCCGTCCCGATTGCAAAGAATTCGATCACATGGGTCTGCCAGCCGTGGCTGCCCTCGTGGATGTCCACCCCAACGACGCCCTCGGCCTTTGCCGTCGCTGCTTCGGCCTGCATGCGCTCGATGGCGATCTCGCGCGCCTCGTACATCGCCGAGGTGAAGTTTTCCAACTCGACGTTGCGCCCCACGGTGCCGAGGCCCGACAGCACGCCGCGATGGGCGACATGGTACACGCAACTGCCCATCACCATCTCGACCGGACGATAGCCGGAGTGCAGCAAGGACCAGAAGTCCTGCCCGGATAGATCGGAGGTAAACGGCCCGCCGTCATGGGCGCGGAAGCCCTTGTGCCCCTCGCCATGCACCACCCCCGTGCCGATGGCGATGAACTCGAGCAACTGATCGTCCCATTCCAGTCGCTTGATGGTCAGCTTCACGCCCACGATGCCATCCGCGTTCATGGCCGTTGCTTCCGCCCGCATCCGTGCCATCGCGAGTTCGCGCGCGTGGTACATCGCGCGGCTGAGCACGTCGAGTTCCTGGTTGCGGCTCCACGACCCGTATTGCACGCCGACATGGTAGACGCAGCTACCGACGCAAAGCCCGATCGGCTCGAAGCCAGCCTTGCGCACCAGCAGGAACTCGTTGACCGAGAAGTCGGACGTGAACACGCCGCTGGAATGGGCCGAACTACGCAGCCCCTTCAGGCGCTCCTTGGCGTGGACCGGGATGGCGTCGGCCATGTCAGATTGCTCCTTCCTGCTCGTTGGATGCGTAGGACTGATGGTGCGGGCGCCGCCCCACCAGCGGCGTCGGCCCGGCATGCATGTCGACCACCATCTCCACCTCGTGCGCGAAGGGCTGGCCGCGCCGCGCGTCCACCGTGGTCGCAACCACGATATGGCGACCGAGGTAGCGCTTGGTTTCGTTCTGCTCAAACTCGAAAATCTGGCTGAAATTCAGGTGCGCCAACACGCCATTGCCTTGCGGCGCGGCCTTCTTGCGCAGCTCGGCATGCGCCTCCTTGCGGACCGTCTCCCAGAATTGGCTGAGCGCCAGGGATTCGATGTTGCCCCTCCAGCCCTGCCGGGCCGCGTTGCGCCAATCCGTGAGCCACTCGTATTTGGCGCCGATTGCGATACCCGTCGGCACCACGTCCGCCTGCAACAGCTTGACGAACTCGAGCGCGGGAACGGTCGCAACCACGGGGTGGTCGCTGGGGGGCAAGCCTTCGACGCGGACGGCGGTGCCAACCAGGGTGAAATCCATGCTCTCCTGCACTTGCAGGGGGATGGTGCGCATCTTCACGTCCAGCACCGCATTGGCCCCGGCCGCCTTGGCTTCCTCGCGCAACCGGCTCAGCGCGGTGTGCCAACCCTGGCTGTGGCCCTCGGTCCAAGACCAGCCGTAATGCAGCCAACATGTGGCAGAGACGGAGGCGATCGGGCGCAGTCCGTGGGAGCGGGCGATCAGCAGTTCCGCCGGCGTCAACGTCGCCGTCCAGGGCAGCCGGCCCGCTCGGGCCGCTTCCAGCCGTTCCCGCGTGGCGCTGGGCACGCGCTTGGCGCGCAGGCTTGCCTCGATGTCGGCCAGGCGCTCGCGGTTGGCGGCCTGCAAGGCCTGGCTCTCCGGGCTGCGCCCTTTGAAGAGGGCGAATAGGCTCATCCTAACCCCCCATGAAGCCGGCGAGCGACTGGCTCAGGCTGCGCGCGTGATCGCCCGCCTGCTTGGTCTCTCCAACCAGGCGGGCGAACCACTCCGCCGGGTCGACGGGGCGGGTGTTGAGGGCAATGCCGCGGACCACCAGGGCAATGCTGGCCTTCAGGCGGCTGCCGTCCAGCTCGAGCTTGTAGCGATTGTCGCCCAACTCGATTTGCACGCCGGTGATCCTGGCCGAGCGCTGGAACAGGCCCTTGCTCTCGTGGATGGTCACCCGCTCCGGCATCGCCTCGCGCAGGCGCAGTGCGAACGCGCGTAGGTTGCTCTCGCTGTCGGCGGTGAAGCGGCGCAGCCAGGCGGCCTGAGTGTCGAAATCGAGGCTGCCGCTCATGGCGCGACCGCGTGGCGGTTCACGCCTTGCATCCCCGTTACCAGGCGGTCGCGGATCGCGGTAAGCTTGGCCTCGCGCTCCCGGTCCGCCCCCGCGACCTCACGCTCGATGTCGATCACCTCGTGCATGGTGCGGATCGCCTCGTCGGCCACCTGGGCCAGCACGTCGATGTTGCGCTGGTCGCCGCCCAGGCTGCGGGCGGCGGAGGTGGCGGCGTCGTGGGCGCCCTTGGCGGCGAGCAGGCTGAGCTGGCGGGCGGCGTCGTCCAGCTTTTCGGCCTCCTCAGCGCCATGGCGGATGTCCACCTGCACCGCAGCCTGCGAGGCGACGGCCATGAGCCGGGGGATGACCACCAGCATGCCGTTCGAGATCTTCATCATCCGGGTCTCGGCGGCCTGGCGGTTTTGCGCGATGATCGGGATCAGCATGGCGGAACCGACCAGGGTCTCGCGCATCTCGGCGACCTTGCCGCGGAAGTTGGCCACGGCGCCGCGGAACTCGAGCACGTCGGCGGCGTCGGCCGCGTCCCCCGTAGCGACCGCGTTCTGACGCAGCCGCTCCAACTCCCCAAGTCCGCGGTCCAGCGCGATCTGCCCGGCGGCGATCTCGATCTTGAGCCCATGCAGGCTGCGGCGGATGGCGGCCGCCTGCTGGTCGAGCAAGTCGATCGAGACGGCCAGGTCGGCTTTGGTCTTGCGGGCTTTGGCCTGCTCCTCGTCCATCAACTCGAGGAACTTCTTGCGGCTTTCTGCAAACCCCTTGAACGCGGTGTGGGCGTCCGCAGCGGCGCCCATCAGGCGGCCCAGCAGGCCCTTGCGCGCCGCGGGCTGGCCGCCGGCGGCTTCAGCCTGCAGGTCCTGGATGCGGAGGATCTTCACGCCGTCGATCACGGAGGCGGCGATACGCCCCAGCTCGCCGGCGTCGCCCAGGCGCACACCGGTGAGCAACTGGCGGGAGGACTGGGCAATCTCGGCCAGAACGCCGTCGCCATGCGAGAGCAGGGTCGCCGTCTTGCGGAAGTCGATGTAGTTGGCGGATTGCTCGGCTTGGGCGCGGTCTTCCGGGCCGAGGCTGCCGATTTCGACAAGCCGCGCGGGTGGGGGCTCGGG
>CAXTNN010000031.1:0-22023 GCA_964245545.1 uncultured Acetobacteraceae bacterium
CCCCCCGGCGGGGGCGGCGGTGAGCGCCTTGTTGGACCGCGTTCCTCGTCTCGTACCCGTTCTATCTGTGACTGCTTGAGAGGTTTTCGCTGCCCTGGATTTTACTCGAACTCAGTTGGCAGCGCCGGGTCGCGCGCGTGGGCGAACATGCGGTGGAGTTGAGCGGGAAGTACACGACCGAGCGATAGGTCCTCGGGCAGGCTGTCCTCCGCAAACCAGGCCACCTCGGAGGTCTCGAGGCTGGTCGACGCGGCGCCTCCTAAGATATCACAGATGAAGAACACCTTGGCACAAGAGAACACGCCCGGCGGGTGGCCTTGCCGGGCCCGGTCCCAAACCGCGGCCAGCTTACGCACCCGCACGTCAAACCCGCTTTCCTCGCGCATTTCCTTCACCACGTTGTCCGCCGGCGTCAGGTTCACGTCGGCCCAGCCGCCGGGCAGCGTCCAGCGGCCGCCATCGGCCACTTCGCGCACCATGAGGACGCGGCCGCGCCCATCGAAGGCGGCGCCGCGGACGTCGATTTTCGGCGTGGCATAGCCGGTCTCGCCGGCGAACAGCGCCTGGATGGCGGACGCGGGCGTGCCGGTATGGGCCTCCATCATGCGTGCGGCCAGGGCGCGGAGCATCTGGTAGCGCTCCTGGTCATACGGGTCCTTGGTGAAGGCCAGGCCGGTCTGCGCGACCGCCTGCAACTCCCGCGTCCAGGTGAGCCAGTCAGGCTCGGTCATCGCCCAACTCCTTCACACGTCATTGCACGAGCACGCGTTCTTCTCCGCCGCGTGCTCGGCGCATCACCGAAACCGCATCACTCGCCCGATTGGCGCCCCCAGCACCTCGTCCTCTCGCATCACCATGCGGCCGCGGATGACCGTGGCCACGGGCCAGCCGGTGACGCGCATGCCGTCGAACGGGGTCCAGCCGCAGGGGGAGGCGATCCAGGCGTTCTCGATGGTGCCCTCGCGCTTGAGGTCCACCAGCGTGAAGTCGGCGTCGTAGCCGGCGGCCAGGCGGCCCTTGCCGACGGCGCCATAAATCCGCGCTGGTCCAGCGCTCATCAGGTCGGCCATGCGGGACAGGCTGAGCCGGCCCGCCGCCACGTGGTTCAGCATGACCGGGACCAGCGTCTGCACCCCGGTCAGCCCGGCGGGAACATCGGGCCAGGGTTTCAACTTGGCGGCTTGCGGGTGGGGCGCGTGGTCGCTGCCGATCGTGTCCACCGTGCCGTCCGCCACGGCGCGCCAGGCGGCATCGAGGTGCTCGCGGCCGCGGATCGGCGGGTTCATCACGCCGAACCCGCCCAGCCGGTCATAGACGTCGGGGGCGCACTGGGTGAGGTGGTTTACCAGCACCTCCACGCTGGCCACCTCCCGCGCGTCGCGCAGCAACTCCAACTCGGCGGCGGTCGAGACATGCAGGATATGCGCGGGCCGGCCGGTCTTGCGGGCGAGCGCCAGCAGGCGGCGGGTGCCGATGACGGCGCAGTCCTCGTCGCGCCATTCCATGTGGCTGCGGTAGGGCATGCCGGATCGGAACATCGGCCTGCGCTCTTGCAGCCGGTATTCGTCCTCGCTGTGGAACGCGACCGTGCGGCGGCCGCTGCGCATCACTGCTTCCAGCCCGGCGTCGTCCTCGATCAGCAGGTCTCCCGTGGAGCTGCCGGCGAACACCTTGATGGCGCACACGCCGGGCAGCGCCTCCAGGCCGCCCAATTCGGCGATGTTGGCGCGGGTGGCGCCGACATAGAGGCCGAAGTCGCACCAGCTTGCCGCCCCGGCATAGTCCCGCTTCCACGCCACCCGCTCGGCGCTGGTGATCGGCGGCGCGGTGTTCGGCATGTCGAACACCGCGGTCAGTCCGCCCAGCACGGCCGCCTTGGTGCCGGTGGGGATGGTTTCGACCGCCGGGTCGCCAGGGTCGCGCAGGTGCACGTGGGGGTCGATCAAGCCGGGCAGCACGTGCAGCCCCGTGGCGTCGATCACCTCGTCGGACGTGCCGCTTGCGCCGATGGCGGCAATGCGGCCATTCCGCACGCCGATGTCGGCCGCTTGCAATCCCCAGGGCAGGACGGCGGTGCCATTGCGGATCAGCAAGTCGAAATGCGGCATCGTCACGGCTCCTACTTCCAGGCGGCGCCAGCGTAGTTCCCCACGGCCACCGCGGCCAGGCACAGCGCCACGGAGGCGGCGATGTTCGCGCAGGCCGGCCCCACGCGGCCGTCCCGCAGCAGCTCGAGCGTTTGCAGGCTGAAGGAGGAGAAGGTGGTGAAGCCGCCGCAGACCCCGGTGATGACGAAGGCGCGCACGTCGAGCGGCTGGCCGAAGCGGCCGTCAGCCGCCGTGAGGGCGGCGAACAGGCCGATCACAAACGACCCGGCGGTGTTGATGGCAACCGTGCCCCAAGGGAAGCCCGCGCCGGTCAGGCGGAGGAGCACCACCGTGAGATAACCGCGGGCGAAGCTGCCGATGGCACCGCCGACGGTGATGGAAAGGGCGGTGAGTGGACTCATGCATGCCTGTCCGAGTCGGTTTGCCCCCCACCCTACCCTCTCCCAAAGGGAGAGGGTTAACGTGCGGTGATTAGGCAGTAGCCAGCGAGGCGGACATCCGTTGCGCGACAGCCGCGTCGTAAAGCGCCTGCTCCTCCTGCTTGTGCTTGATCGAGAAGCGGACCGTGGCCGCGCCGCATGCGCAGATGATGGCGCAAATGCCCAGCACCAGGAAGCAGAGTTGCGGCTTGCCGGTGTAACGCAGCAACAGACCAGCGGCCACGCCGCCGATGTTGCCGCCTGCGCCGATGATGCCACAGACGCCGCCCAGCACCTTGCGGTCGATGAAGGGCACCAGCGCGTAGAGCGAGCCGCACGCCATATGGGTGAACAGGCCGAAGGTGATCATCATCGTCACCGCCAGCCCGACGGTGCTGGCCTGCGAGAAGGCCACCAGGAACACGCCCTCGCCGATCATCAGGCCGAACAACAGCCAGGTGCGCGCGTCCAACCCGCCGGTCCTGGCTACCCGGTCCGACAACAAGCCGCCGAGGGCGCGCGCGAACAGAGCGAGCAAGCCAAAAGCGCCCACCGCGTAGCCGGCATTTTCCACTGTCATGGCATAATGGCTGAAGTAGTACGTCACGGCGATGGAGTGGACGAACAGCTCCACCCCAAACGAGGCGCCGTAGCAGGCGGCAAGCAGCCACACGCGGTAGTTCTTGGCCGCAAGCTTCATCACGTCCAACCCGCCCTTCTTGCCCACCGCCGTTGAAAGGCCGCGGCGGCGCATGTCGGAGAAGTTGCCCTCGGGCGTGTCTTGGGTAAATTTCCAGTAGAGCACGGCGGTGATCAACATCAGCACGGCTGGCAGCACTTGCGCATAGCGCCAGGCAACCCCCTTGCTCAGTCCAAAGGCCGCAATCCCGCCCAGCACCAGCGGCATCAGGCTTTGCGTCACACCGCCGCCCGCATTGCCCCAGCCGCCCACCGTGGCGTTCGCGGTACCGACGACATTGGGGGCGAACATCACCGAGGTGTGGAACTGGGTAATGACGAAGCTGGCGCCGATAATGCCGATCAGCAGGCGCAGGATGAGGAACGAGGTGTAGTCCCAGGCGAAAGCGATCGCGATCACCGGGATGGCGCCGAGCGACAGCAGCAGGGTGTAGATCAGGCGCGGGCCGTATTTATCGGTGAGCGGGCCGATGGCGAAGCGGGCCAGAACGGTGGCGAACACGCCGGCAATGCCGATGGAATAGACCTCGTCATTGCTGAGTTTGAGGTCGCCTTTGATGATCGGCATCAGCGGCGCGGTGGCGAACCAGGCGAAGAAGCACACGAAAAAAGCGATCCAGGTCAGGTGGAAGGCCCGCATTTGCGGGGTTCGCAGGCTGAACAGGTCGATGCGGTTGGCTTTGTCGGACATTAATGGACCTCCTTTGAAATCAGCATGTCAGTAGACGTCCTGCCGGTAGCGGCCTGGCGCGCCAAGGCGGCCAGCCACCCGCGATGAACACGCGCAGGACGGCATCGCACACCGGCGTGGCGTCGGCGGGCGCAACGATGGTGCCCGTCGAGTAGTCCTGCTGTTCTGGCGGGAAAGGCTGGTCAATCATGCGGTCGTGGGTCCAGGGGCCGGACGTTGGGAGGCCGCGCGGGTGGCGGAAACAGTGTTGCAGTGCACTCGATACACGCTGTTTTCGGCACGCGCAAAGCATTCATGCACAAAAGCGCTGTATTGGCGGGCGGTTTGCCCGTATAAGCAGCAACTATGCAGGTGGCGCCTAGATGTTAAGCATAGCGCAGCGGAGGGCGCAGGCAGGAGGCCAGGCGCCCTGCCAAGCAGGGGCTTGCTGCAGCCCCATAGCAGCGCCTCGGCTCAACACCGGGTCAGCGGAAGTGAAGCCTGTGGTCTTGCTTCAAACCGACGCCTATAAGCAGTCGGATTGCGATAGTTGTGCCATATGCCGCGTGATCGCCACTGGAGAGATCAAGACAATGCTCAAAGCCGAAACCGCCTCAACCCGCGCACCACGCGGCACCAAGCCTGTCAGCCAAGCCTTTTTTACTGCGCTTGATGCAGTCCCCGAGGCGTCACGCGCAGCCGTTGCCAAGGCGGCGCAGGCGATGATCCGCGACGAGCTGAAAACCCGCCGCGACAAGATGAAAGCGGCAGTGGTGAAAGAAAAAACCCGTGCCAAAGCGGCACCGACCGCCGCGGCAGAAGCGGCAAAGCCATCAGGGCGGGGGCGCAAGCCGGTGGTGAAGACCAATGGAGCGGCCGAGCCACCCAAGCGGCGCGCCCGCAAGGCCCAGCCTGCGGCCGAAACGACCTGACGATTGGCTATGACCTGACGATTGGTGCGGTGCCGAGCATGATTGCGTCCGGCACCGCAGTTTCAAAGCCGTGTCGGTGCGGCCGTCGCCGGCCACACCACACCCGCGCTTTGTTTGTCGGCCAGCTCCACCGCACGATTGGCTGCAGCCAGGGCGGATATGGCCTACACTGCTTCTTTGAGCTCCTTGGCGGCACGGAATGCGATTTTCCGGCTCGCCTTAATTTGGATCGCCTCCCCCGTGGCAGGATTGCGGCCCATCCGCGCCGGACGGTTCTTCACCTCGATGATCCCGATGCCGCTGATCCTCACCCGGTCGCCACCCTTCAGGTGATCCACCACCATCCCGAACACATCGGCCAGCAACGCGTCGGCCTGCTTCTTCGGCATGTCCTGCTTTTCGGCGAGTGCGGCGGCCATGTGCTTGGTGGTGACGGTCATCACCGGCTTGGCCACGGGCTTGGCCGCTTTGCCGCGCGCAGGCGCTTTGGCAGCCGCCGCTTTCGCCGCCGGCTTGGGCGCCGCCTTGGCTGCAGCGGTGCGGACAGGAGCGGCCGCCTTCACGGGCGCTTTTGCGGCAGGCGCTTTGGCCGCAGGAGCTGTGGTTGTTGCTTTTCTTGCCATGGTCCGAGTCTCCGCAGGTTGCCTTATCCGCCACCGAAAACATGTGAACGCCCGCGACACAAGCCTCGAACCGGGGATAAGCGGCTGTTCCTGCGCAATGACTGTGATTTGCGACCATTTCGCTGTGGTTTAACCAAGGTTACTGAACCTGGATGGTTGACCCTTGGGCGCGAGCTTGGCTGCGAGCGGCCGGCAGCCGCGCCGGGCTTTCGGTTCGCAAAAAACTTGCATAGAGCGCCGTTGGTCTGCACACGAACGCTTCAGCGGTTCGTGACGGGGGGGGACCCTTGTCACCGCCCGGTCTGTCGTTAAAGAGGGTGGGCAAGCAAGAGGACGGTCGCCGCCAAGCAAAGACGGTGACTTTTGTTGTTTGTCTGGCGAGTTTTCGTTGCGAGGAATGGATTTGCACAAGGCACGTTTTTGTCGGTGAACGATAACCCCATCGCGGCCGGCGCAGGCATTGCGAACCAGCCTTCCGTGCAGGTGGTGTAATGTCGACGACGCTTGCCAACGCCGACCAGGAGCAACCGACCCGGCAGCTTTTTGCACCAGGTTCGGACGCCGTCCTCCGCCTCGTGATCCTGAGCATCGTGGCCTTCCTGGTCGCCGCGAGCCTCGGGCTCTACCTCTGGTCGCACGGCGACCTCCTCGGCAGCGTCGGCGTAGCGCCCGCCCAGCCAGTGCCATTCAGCCACAAGCATCATTCCGGCGAACTCGGGCTCGATTGCCGCAACTGCCACGAGCAGGTGGAACAGCAGGCGACGGCAGGATTGCCGCAGACCCACATCTGCATGACCTGCCACTCACAGATATGGACTGGGGCGGTGATGCTGGCGCCAGTGCGGGACAGCTACGCCAATAATGAGCCGCTGCATTGGACGCGGGTGAACCACCTGCCAGAATATGTTTACTTCAATCATTCAATTCACATCGCCAAGGGCGTCGGCTGCTCCAGTTGCCATGGCCAGATGGACCGCATGCAGCTCACCTACCCGGCGCAGTCGTTCCGGATGGAGTTCTGCCTGAACTGCCATCGTGCGCCGGCCAACTACCTGCGCACGCCGGACCAGATCTGGAACATGGAATGGGTGGCGCCGGATGATCAGGCGGCCATGGGCGCGGCCTTGGCGGCGCAATACCACATCGCCGGGCCGCAGCGCCTGTCCGACTGCTCAATTTGTCACCGGTGAACCGCATGGCCGCCTCATCCAAGCCCAAGCAATGGCAAAGCCTGGAGCAACTGGCGGACACGCCGGAGTTCCAGCGCTTCCTCAAGACGGAATACGGCGCGGTCAGCCATCTCGCCGCTGGGCCAGACCGTCGCCAGTTCCTGCGGCTGATGGCGGCGTCGTTCGCGCTGGCCGGGCTGGCGGGATGTGACGAGCCGCCCGACCACCGCTCGCAGGAAGTGCCATGGGTGCACAAGCCGGAGCGGGTTGAGCCGAGCGAGGCGATGCATTACGCCTCCGTGGCGCTGCTGGACGGGTTTGCCAACGGCGTGCTGGTCACAACGCGCAACGGCCGGCCCATCAAAATCGAAGGCAACCCGGAACATCCGTGGTCCCGCGGCGGCACGGATGTGTTCGCGCAGGCCTCCGTGCTCGACATGTATGATCCCGACCGCTCGCAGACGGTGCGCCACCTGAACGAGGACAGCAGTTGGCCCGCGCTGCGCGGGGCGGCGCTGGGGCGGTTTGGCGCATTGCGCGCCAAGGGCGGCGCCGGGCTGCGGCTGCTCACCGGGCCGATCACCTCACCGTCGCTGCGGGCGCAGGTTGCGGCCCTGCAGAGCGACTTTCCACAGATGCATTGGCACAGCTTTGCCGCCGCCGAGCGGTCCGGCCCGGTGTATGCCGCGGCCGAAGCGGCGTTCGGGCGCAGGCTCGAGACGCGGTGGCGGTTCGAACAGGCGCGCGTGCTGGTGGCGTTCGACGGGGACTTCCTAGACCCGGGGCCGCATCAGGTCGGCGTTTCGCGCGATTGGATCGTGGCGCGCAACCATTCGGCCCAGGCAGGCGCGTTGCAGCCGCTCTATTACGCCGGGTCCTTGCCATCGCTGACCTCGGGAAAGGCCGATTACAACGCCGTGGCGACCCCGGCTGAAATCCATGATCTCGTGATGGGATTGCTGGCGGAGTTCTCCGGCGGGACAGCACCCGAAGCGAGCGGGTCGCCGCTGGACGCATGGCGCACCAAAGTGGCGGCGGCGTTGCGCGCCCATCGCGGCGCCAGCCTTGTGATAGCGGGCAGCTCGGCGCCTGTGGCGATACAGGAGGCAGTGCATCGGCTGAATTTTTTTTTTTTTTATTCGGGGAGCACCGTGTTCTACACTGCGCCGGTGGTCGAGACGGCCGAGCCGATCGCCGACCTGGTGACCGCGATGCGGGCTGGCGAGGTCACCACGCTGGTGATGCTGGACACCAATCCGGTGTATGACGCGCCGGGCGGGCTCAACTTCGTCGATGCGCTGTCGCACGTGCCCTTCAAGCTGCATGCCGGTATCTATGTGGACGAGACGGCGCTCAACAGCGACTGGCATGCGCCGCTGGCCCATCCGCTCGAAGCTTGGGGCGACGCGCGCTCGGTGGATGGTACGGTGGGGCTGATGCAGCCGACGATTGAGCCGCTGTATGAGGGCCGGTCGCCGTCCGAGGTGTTGTCGTTGCTGGTTGACCCGGCGCCCAAAACCGGGCTCGAGTTGCTGCGCGGGTTTTGGCAGGGCCGCCAGGCGGCGGCCGAGTTCGAGCCCAAATGGCAGGACATGCTCGGCGCCGGCTTCATCAACGGCAGTGCATTGCCGGAAGAGGCGGTGGCGCTGACGCCGGCCGCCCCGCCGCAAACCGCGCCGGCACGTGGGGTGAGCCTTGTCATTCGGCCCGACCCAACGGTTTGGGACGGGCGATCGAGCAACAATGGCTGGCTTCAGGAACTGCCTAAGCCGCTGACCAAGATCACCTGGAGCAACGCTGTTTCGATCGGGCCCGCCATGGCGGCGCGTGAGGGCCTGCACACTGGCGATGTGGTGCGGGTGAGCGCGGGCGGGGCGGAAATCGAGGGTGCGGTGTGGGTCACGCCGGGCCAGGCGGACCAAGTGATCGGGCTGACCCTCGGCTACGGGCGGGCGGCGCCGGACATGCTCTCCTCGGGTGCCGGCTATAACGCGACCCTGGTGCGGGGAACCGACGACCCTTGGATGGTGAGCGGGGCGGGCCTGCATAAAACCGGCGGCACCAGCCAGTTCGCCAGCACCCAGCACCAGACCACCATGGAGGGCCACGACTTCGTGCGGGTGCAGCACGAGGGTGACCCGCCGGTGGGCGAGACCGAGAGCTGGACCCAGCCCACGATGTACACGCCGCCCCGGCAGGATTATGGTGTCGCTTGGGGCATGGTGATCGATTTGGACTCCTGCATTGGCTGTAATGCCTGCGTGGTGGCCTGCCAGGCGGAGAACAACATCGCCGTGGTGGGCCGGGAGCAGATTGCCCTCGGGCGCGGCATGCATTGGTTGCGGGTCGACCGGTATTACGAAGGGCCTTTGGAGGATCCTAAAACCCATTTTCAGCCAGTTCCGTGCATGCATTGCGAGCAGGCGCCGTGCGAGCTCGGGTGCCCGGTGGAAGCGACGCTGCATGACGGCGAGGGTCTCAACCTTATGGTGTATAACCGGTGCGTCGGCACGCGGGCGTGTTCCGGCTACTGCCCTTACAAGGTCCGCCGTTTCAACTACCTCGATTATGCCGGTGGCGCTGCCCCCAGCATCGCCCTGCGCAACAATCCCGAGGTGACGGTGAGGGCCCGTGGCGTGATGGAGAAGTGCACCTATTGCATCCAACGCATCGAAATCGCACGGATCGAGGCCGACAAGGCCGATGCCACCATTCCGGATGGCAAGGTGCAGACCGCCTGCCAAGGTGCCTGCCCCACGCGGGCGATCGTGTTTGGCAACCTGCACGAAAAGGGCAGCGCCGTCTCTGTTACCCGGGCGGACCCGCGCAACTACGCCCTGCTCGGCGAACTGAATACACGGCCCCGCACCAGTTACTTGGCAGAACGGGCGCCGCGGCGCGATGCGGCGGGAACGGCGGGCTGACATGAGCATCACCCTCCCCCCGCGGACCAAGAGTCTGACCGCTCCAGAGGCAGGCTGGGCGGCAGCCGGGCGCGATGTCACCGATGTGGCGTTCGACCATGAAGGCGGCATGCGCTGGTGGTATGCATTTGCCGTCTCGCTGGCCTTGGTCGCCCTGCTCGTCGTGTGCCTGTTCTATGTGCTTTACGAAGGCGTGGGTGTCTGGGGCAACAATATCCCGGTGACCTGGGCGCTCGACATCGTGGGCTATGACTGGTGGATCGGGGTGGCATGCGGCGGCTTGATGGTGTCAGCACTGCTGCTGCTGCTTGGCCCCCGCTGGCGGGGTGCGGTGAACCGGATTACCGAGACGATGGCGCTGGTGTCCGCCGTCGCGGCCGGCTTGTACCCGATCGTACACTTAGGGCGGCCCTGGTTTTTCTTCTGGAATCTCCCCTACCCCAACACCATGCTGCTTTGGCCGCAATTCCGCAGCCCATTGGTGTGGGACGCGTTCGACATCATCAGCTTCCTCGGTGTTTGCTTCTGCTTCTGGTATGTCGGGCTGATCCCCGACCTGGCGACGATGCGAGATAGGGCGGTTGAGCGTGTGGATCGGGAAATCGGCAAGCCAGGCGGCTGGACGCGGTTGCTCAAGGCCCAGCTTTACGGCATCGCCGCCCTCGGCTGGCGCGGTTCGGTGGGCCAATGGCAACGTTGGTGGCACACCTACAACACCATAGCGGTGTGCGGCATTGTGGTGGTGGTGTCGCTGCAAACGGGGGCGGCAGTGATGTTTGCCGGTACGGCGGAGCCCGGTTGGCATGACACGATCGAGCCGGTGAGCTTTTTGGTGGCGGCGTTGTTCGCCGGCGTCGGTGTGGTTGCGGCGCTGCTGATGACGTTGCGGATCGTGTTCCCGTTGGCCCACATCATTTTGCAACGGCATATCGAGCTTCTGAGCACGCTGCTGCTCTGCCTCGGGCTGGCGATGATCTATTGCTACGGCATGGAGTTCGGCACGGCGGCGCTGACCGGCAGCAGCTACGATCACGGCGTCATGCTGCGGCGGTTTGTCGGCGAGCATGCTTGGGCGGCCTGGTCTATTATCGGCTGCGCCTTGATCCCCGTGCAACTGTTCTGGCTGCCGCCGCTACGCCGCTCGCCGGTGACGTTGCTGGTGGTCGGCCTGCTGGCAGCGTTCGGCATGTGGGCGGAGCACTTCATGGTGATCGTGGTGACGTTGCAGAAGGACTTCCTGCCTTCCATGGATCGGCCCTACACGATGGATCTGATCGGCGTGGGCACGTTCCTTGGCACGGTCGGGTTGTTTCTGTTCCTGATTTTACTCGCGGTGCGCTATGTGCCGGTCATCTCGCTGGTTGGAGTGCGCCGGTCGCTGATGGTGGCCCCGCATGGCTGAGCCGCTGCATGTTTGCGTCGCGCCGCTGTTGGGCGTTGCTGCCGAGTTCGACACGTCGGACGCCTTGCTCGCGGCGTTGACGGCGCTGCGGGACCGCGGCTTCGGACGGCTGGACGCGTTTTCGCCAACGCCGGTTTGGGGTGCGGCTGAAACACTGCAATTTCGTGAGCAGCCCATCTACCCATTCGCCGTATTTGGCGCGTTGCTCGGAGCGGCGGTGGTGTTTGGCATGTGCGTCTTTGCCACCGTTGTGTCTTATAGATTCAACATCGGCGGGCGGCCGTTGTTCAGTTGGCCCTACTATGTTGTGCCGAGCGTTTCTTCCGCGGCGCTTATTGGCGCCCTCGCCGTGATGGCGGCTATGTTGGCGTTCAGCCGTTTGCCCCGGCTCAATCACCCGGCGTTCAACATTCCAAACTTTACTCGGGCAACCGACGAACGGTTCTTTTTGGCGGTAGAAAGCCGCAGCGACGACTTTAATCCAGATGCCATCGAGAGCGCCATCGCCGAGCTGCCAATGCGGCCGCGCAACGTGCACCGGGTTCCACGATGAGGCTGCAGCTTTGGCCGCTGGTCTTGGTCGCGGCACTCGCGGGGTGCAAGCGTGAAGACATGTATACGCAGGATGTATTGCGCGTTTGGGATCGCTCGTCGTTTTTCAAGAACGGCACCTCGATGCGCCAGCCAGTGGAGGGCACCGTCGCGCGAGACGCCCCAAACGGCCCGGCGCCGGAGCCAACCATAATCAGCGCCGGCTTGGTGGAGCGCGGCAAGCAGCGCTACGACATCTTCTGCACCCCTTGTCACGGGCGGGCAGGCAATGGCGAGGGCCCGATCGTGCAACGCGGTTTTCCGCAGCCGCCCTCGCTGGTGGAAGGCGTGTTGCGCACTGCCAAGGCCGACGTGTTCTACAGTGCGATCGCCAACGGCTATGGCGTAATGTATAGCTTTGCCGACCGTGTCTCTCCGGCGGACCGCTGGGCGATTATCGCTTACATCCGCGCGCTGCAGGTCAGCCAGGATAGCGCCGTCGCCAGCCTCCCCGCGCATGACCAGGCCCAAGTGGCGGCGGCACATTGAAGCCGGCCGTAGCAACGCTTGGGATCGGCGCGGCGGCCGCCATCGGATGGTTGTTGATGGCGGCCGGTGGTTCGCAGGTAATGCCGTCTTACCTGGCGGGCTGGCTGCTGGTGTTTGGCATCCCGGCGGGGGCGCTGTTGCTGGTGCTGGTGCAGGAGGCGCTTGGCTCCATCGGCTGGAGCGGATTGGCACTGCTGCGCCGGGTAAGTTTGCTGTTGCCGGTGGTGAGCCTGTTTGCCATTCCCGTGCTGCTGCGCCTTGGAGCCCTGTTCCAGCATGGCAGCGCAGGCATGGCCGCGGGCTGGGGCGGCAGCGTCGCCTTCGGGCTGCGCATGGTGGCCATCCTCGTGGTACTATCCGCGTTCGCCTTGATATTCAGCCGCACGCCGGCAAGGCCGCGGCGCGCATTGGCGGTGGCAGGCTGCATGCTGCACATCTGTCTGGTCAGCGTGGCGGCGCTCGACTGGGTGATGGGGTTGCAACCGCACTTGAACTCTTCCGCCATCGGCTTGCTGTTGATTGTCTCCGAGCTTGGCACGGCAGGATGTCTGCTGGCGTTCGTCGTGGCTGTTGGCAGCGGGCGCAGCGTGCCGCAACAGGGCTTTGCTTTGCTGCTGACCGCCATTCTCGCCGCCTGGGGCTTCCTGCACTTCATCCAATTCCTCGTCATTTGGTCGGCTGACTTGCCGGAGGAAGTGGTTTGGTACCAGGACCGGGTTGGCGGCGCCGGCGGTGCTGCGGTGGCGTTCACGGCGGTCGCCCTGGCGATAGCGCTTGCGGTGTTGCCGTCGGGCCTGGCGCGGGTGCCTGCGGTGGTGGCAAGCGTCTCGGCCATGCTGCTGCTGGCGCACTGGGTGGAAACGCTGTGGCTGGTGACACCGGCATTTCGCGGCCACTTCCTCATCACACTGCCTGATGCGCTGGCGACGATCGGTTTGGGCGGGCTTATCATCGGCCTCATGCTGGTCTTGCTGCCACGGCCGCAACAGGCGGCGCTGCATGGCTGACCGGACCGAGACTAACCGTCGCCGGATGACCGATCTGGCTGGTTGGGCCGCGCGCGCAGCGCTCGTGGTGGGCAGCGTGGCCATGGCGGTTCGCGTGACCATGCCGCGGCTGCAACAGCAAGCGGCCAGAGGCGAGGACGTGCCGCCCGCAGATGACACTGGGCGCGGCCATCCCACCACGCCGGCAAGCCAGCAATCGTTGCGCACGGGCCATGAAACCGAAGACATGAATGCGCCGACAATGTGGCGCGTCATGGCAACGCTTGCGGGCGCTGCAGCCATCAGCGTTTGCCTGATGCTCGCTTTCCAAAGCGTGGTGATACCAAGCCGTCAGCATCATCAGGCTCTTGTGCTGACGTCGGAAGAAACATCGCATCCAGCACCACCTCCGCCCAATCTGCAGGCCGACCCGGTCTCCGAGATCGCACGTCTGCACATGTCGGAAGACCAATTGCTTGACCGCTATGCACGCATTGACGCCACTCACGCCCGCATACCGATCGATCGCGCCATGACGCTGATTGTTGGGCATCCTTTGGATACTGCGCCATGAATCCTAGCGACTACCCCCTCGCTATTTGGCCGGCCGCCGCTTCGGCCAGCGCGGGTGAGATGGACACGCTGATATGGTTGTTCACCGCGCTGACGCTTTTGCTTGTGGTGCCGATCTTTGCCGGGATCACGTTCTTCGCCATCCGCTACCGCGAAGGCCAGAGGGTCAACCGCGCCTACCGCGAGAATCGGGACCGGTCGCTTGAACTGACCTGGATGATCGGGCCGTTCATCCTCACGCTGATCTTCTTCGCCTGGGGCGCGCAGATGTTCATGGTGCACAAGACGCCACCGGCCAATGCGACGCGCATCGAAGCAATCGGACGGCAATGGATGTGGAAGTTCCAACATCCTGGCGGGCAGATGGAGATCAACGACCTGCACGTGCCGACCGGCGAGCCGATCATGATCAACATGATCAGCCAAGACGTGATCCACTCGCTCTACATTCCCGCGCTTCGCATTCAGATGGAAACACTGCCCGGGCGCTACACTCAACTGTGGTTCGATGCCAATCGGCCTGGCACCTATCGAATTTTCTGCAGCGAATTCTGTGGCACCGACCACTCTGCCATGGACGGCTTGCTGACCATTATGACGCCGGCTGATTATGCCAAGTGGCTGCAACAGTCGGGCAGTTCCATCAGCCTTGCGGCGGCCGGCGGCGCATTGTTCACCAACTATGGCTGCAATGGCTGCCATGGACAGGGCAGCGCGGTGCATGCGCCATCGCTCGCCGGGCTATGGGGCTCAGACGTGAAGCTCGCCAATGGCAGCGTTGTCACGGCAGATGACAACTACATCCGTGACAAAATCCTGAACCCGGACCGCAATCTGCTGGCCGGCTACAAGCAGGTGATGCCGGCGTTCAAAGGCGTCATCCCGGAGGATGAGGTGGAGCGGCTGATTACCTATGTCAAAACCATCCAGCCCGGCACAAAGCAGGTCCAAACGGCGGAGCGGACGCAATGAGCCCATTTGATACCAGCCTGCGCGAGCCCTCGACTCCACGCAGCACCATTGGCCGCCCGCCGGACTACCTGCACGAAGCGCACACGTTGCGGTCGTGGTTCTTCACCACGGATCACAAGCGCATCGCCCTGCTCTACCTGGCGGCGATCACGGCCTTCTTTATCATTGGTGCGATCGCCGCCGGCCTGATCCGGCTCTCGCTCATCGTGCCAAACGGCCAGATTTTCACCAGCGATACCTACAACAAGCTGTTCACCATCCATGGCGTGGTGATGGTTTGGTTTTTCCTCATTCCCTCCATTCCCGCAACGTTCGGCAATTTCCTGATCCCGCTCATGATCGGCGCGAAGGACCTTGCCTTTCCCCGGCTCAACCTGTTGAGCTGGTACATCTTCACCGGCGCCAGCCTATTCACTTTGGCCGATCTTATTGTGGGCGGCGTGGACACGGGTTGGACCTTCTATGCCCCTTACAGCACCACATTCAGCAACTTCTACGTCATCCCAGCGCTAATTGGCGTCATCGTCGTGGGGTTCTCGTCCATCCTCACCGGGCTGAACTTCATCGTGACGATCCATACGATGCGCGCACCCGGGATGACCTGGTTTCGTCTCCCCATCTTTGTCTGGACCCACTATGCGGTCAGCATGATCTTCCTGCTGGCTACGCCGGTGATCACCATCGCGCTGATATTGCTGGTGATGGAGCGGGCCTTCGGCATCGGCATCTTCGATCCCGATCTCGGCGGCGACCCGGTGCTATTTGAGCACCTGTTCTGGTTCTACTCACACCCGGCGGTTTACATCATGCTGTTGCCGGGCATGGGCGTGATCAGCGAGATCATACCAGCGTTCGCGCAAAAGCGGCTCTTCGGCTATCGTTTCATGGCCTATGCGAGCATTGGCCTGGCCACCATTACCTTCTTCGTGTGGGGTCACCACATGTTCGTCAACGGCGAGAGCCCGACCGCTGCGTTGACCTTCTCCATCCTCAGTTTTGCCGTCGCGGTGCCATCGGCGGTGAAGGCGTATAATTGGACGGCCACGATCTACAAAGGCAACATTCGCCTAAAAACCCCGATGATTTACGCCATGGGCTATATCGGCTTGTTCGTCACGGGCGGGCTCACCGGCCTGTTTCTAGCAACGTTGTCGATCAACGAGCACACCCATGGCACATATTTCGTCGTCGCTCACTTCCACTTCATCATGGTGGGCGGAACCGTGCTCGCCTTTCTCGGCGGGCTGCACTACTGGTGGCCAAAGGTCACCGGCCGCCTGTATCCGGAGGGATGGGGCATCGTGTCAGCCGTGTTCATCTTCATCGGCTTCAACGTCACGTTCTTTCCGCAATTCCTCCTGGGCTATCTTGGAATGCCGCGGCGCTATCACGATTACCCGCCGGAAATGCAGCTTCTGAACATCATGTCATCCGCCGGGTCGACGATCTTGGCAGCGGGATACATATTTCCGATGATCTATCTCGTCTGGTCGCTGTGGTACGGCAAGAAGGCGCCAAGCAATCCATGGCAGGCCAAAGGGCTGGAATGGACCACCTCTTCCCCGCCGCCAAAACATAACTTCGACGTGCAGCCAGTGGTGGATTTCGAGCCTTACGACTATCCGATAGAGTCCCCCACCCGTGCAGGCTGATCTGATTGGGTTGCCGACGGGCATAGAGGTCCACGAGCAGTTCGAGAACGCCGAGCAGCAGCGCAATGCCGCGGAGCTGGGCATGTGGGCCTGGCTTGTCACCGAGCTGCTGCTATTCGGTGGTTTGTTCGTCAGTGCCCTTGTGCTGCATTACACCCATCCAGACGGGGTGCGCGCGGCTGCCACGCATTTGAAGCTGTGGATTGGGGCCACCAACAGCGCGGTGCTGATTTGCTCTAGCTTTACCATGTCAGGCGCAATCGTCATGTCCCGCCTGGGCGGCCAACGCTGGATGGTACGCTGCATGCTCGCGACGGCGGGGCTTGGTACTCTCTTCCTGGTGCTGAAAACCTACGAATATTACCGCGATTACGTCGAGCACATGATGCCGTTTTTGGCTCGCCCTTTCGAGCTTGCGGACCAGCCAGCCGCGCATCTGTTTGCCGACTTGTACTACGTCACCACTTCGCTGCACGCGGTGCATCTCATCACGGGCATTTCTATCCTGCTTTGGCTAACGTGGCAGGGCAGTAAACCTGGCTTCCTTGCGCATCACCAGAACCGAATCGAGATCTATGGCCTCTACTGGCACTTCATCGACCTGATCTGGATTCTCGTGTTCCCGATTCTCTACGTGGTGGGACGATGAGCGGACAGCAGGACTGGCGTGAGATCCGGGACCATATGCGGGTGCCGGCCTTTGCCGGTGCCGCGCTGCTGTTCTTCCTGCTCTGCATCGTCCTGCTCGGTACCATCGTGCCTGGACGAACGGCGTCTTTCCTTGAAGCCGCGATCGCCATCTGCATGATGATCACCGTGCTGCTGTTCTCAATGGAAGTCCGCCACCAGCCGAGCCTGATGCGCCTTTACGCGTCGTTCGGCTTCATCTGGCTTAGCATCCTTGCGGGCATGACCATGGTGGACTACTGGACCCGGTAACCAGCTTCAGTGCTCGTCCGCGCTGGACCAGATGAGCGACAAGACCGATTCACGGGCGGCGATGAAATCGGCTCGGCTTTTCACGTTGCGGATGCTCTCACCGGCATAGTCGCGCGCAAATGGCATCGGCAACCGGGCCACAATCCGTCCGGGGCGTGGCGACATAACGACCACTTCGGTGCCGAGATAGACGGCCTCTTCCACGCTGTGGGTGATGAACACCACTGTCATCCCGGTGCGGCGCCATACCGCGTGCAGTTCCTCTTGCATGCGTTCGCGGGTGAGCGCGTCCAATGCACCAAACGGCTCGTCCATCAGCAAGACCTTGGGCTCGTTGCAAAGCGCGCGCGCAATGGCGAGGCGCTGCTGCATGCCACCAGACAGCTCATAGGGATAGCGGTCACGGAACTCCCATAGTCCTGTGGTGCGTAGCCACTGCTCCACCCGCTGCCTGGCCTCTCCACGGTCGGCACCCGTCATGCGCGGGCCAAACCCGGCGTTGCCGGCCACTGTCAGCCACGGGAACAAGGCCGGTTGCTGAAACACCACTCCACGTTCCGCTCCAGGCCCGGTCACCACGTCACCGTCCACTCGCACAACACCCATGGTGGGGGCGAGAAAGCCGGCGAGGGTCTGCATCATGGTTGTCTTACCGCAACCGGACGGCCCGACAATGCAGATGAAGTCGCCACGCTCGAAGCTGAGTTCGGCGCGCTCCAACGCTCGCACCGCCGTTGCCCCGGTGCCGTAATGCACCGAGACATCGGCAAATTGCACGAAGCCGCTCAAGCCAGCGCGTTCTTCAGGAACGTCACGTTCGTCGCTTTCTGGAACGCTCCTACGGCAGGCGCGTGCTTGATGCTCTTCTGCTCGACAAGGAAGTCAGCCGTGCTCTTCAGCACATGGGCGAACTTGCCCGGCTTGGCATCGATGCCGCCCAGCCACGCATCCGTCGTTTGCTCACTCAACGGCACGAAGTCATACTCCTTCATGTCGGATGCGGCGACTTCGGGCGTCACTCCGGCCTCCTTGGCCACGATCTGCGTAACCTCTTCAGGCTTGTCGTGATACATCGCCAGCGAGCGGCCATAGGCGCGCAAGAAACCAGCGACGGACTCGGGATACTGCTCGGCAAAGCCGTTTCGGACCACAATGAGGTCAGCGATCACGTAGCCGGCTTTATCCAGGTCAACATAAGTCTGATAAACGGCGCCTCCATCGGCCAACAGCTTGCTCTTTGCCGGCGACCAAACATAGGCGGCGTCAATCTCTCCGCGGCTCCAAGCGGCCACGATGGCCGGCGGCTTCATGTCGAGCACCATCACGTCACGCTCGGTCAGCCCGTGTGTTTTGAGGAAGCCGAGCAAGCGGAAATGGCTGGTGGAGCCGAACGGGGTCGCGACCTTCTTGCCCTTGAAGTCGGCCGGCGACTTGATGTTGGCGGCCACCCGAACGGTCATTTCTTCCGCTGGGCCAATATTGTCGACCAGGCCAATGAGCTGATAGGGCAAGCCCTGCGAAATGCCGGCGGCCACTGGCGAGGAGCCAATCGAAAGCCCGAAATCGCAGCTCCCTGCGGTGATGGCAGTGTTGATATCCGCACCGCTGCCCATTTCGATCCAATTGAGCTTGCCGCCAGTGCCTTGTTGAAACCAACCCTGTGCCTTGGCCAACATGGTGGGCTTGGTCTCCGTGAAGAAACCGATGTTGACGGTCGCAGGGGCGGCGGCCCGTGCCCGCCCCGCCACCGCAAGGCTGCCCGCTGCAGCCAATGCGGCTCGCCGGGTCAAATGAATCGTCATGGCTGCATAACTCCTGAATAAAGGGCCGTCAGCGGCCCGCCCAATGCACGGCACGCCGTTCTAAAAGCACGAGCAGCTTGTCGATGGCGATGCCGGTGAGACCGAGGATTCCGATACCGGCAAACACATAGTCCGACCGCAGGAAACGGCCTGCATCCAGGATCATCCACCCAATCCCGTCTGACCCGGCGATGATTTCGGCGGCAATCAACGTGCCATAGACGATGCCCGCCGCGAGCCGCGCCCCAACCAGAATCTCGGGCAAGGCGGATGGCATGATGACGTGGCGGAACACCTGCCATCGGCTGGCGCCCAAGGCCAGCGCCACGCGTACGCGGTCAGCCGGCACGTTGGCCACGCCATCACGGGCGGCAATCGCGGAGACGGGCAAGGCCGCGAGGAATAGCATGGTAACCTTGCTTGTCTCGCCGATGCCAAGCCAAATAATCAGCAGCACTAGGTAGGCCAACTGGGGCAAAGGGCGCAGGAACTCGACGAAGGGCACCGCAATCGCGTTCAGCCGAGGCAAATAGCCCATTCCTAAGCCGAGCAACGTGCCAACGGCCGCGCCGGACAGGAAACCGGTCAGCACCCGGAATAGACTGATACCGATGTGTTCAAGAAGAGGTCGGCCTTTATAGCCATCCTGCATCAGCTCGACCAGCCCATCCCAGACGTCGGCCGGGCCGGGCAAAAACAAGTCCTGCACCAGCCCGCCGCTGGTGACGCCGATCCAGATTGCCAGCACCACCCCCATGGAGGCGAGCGTGACCGTCCATAGTGGCCAAGACCGGTTCAATCGCGGCCTCGCCAATGAATCGCCGCGCGGTCCGCCGCACGAAGCAGGCTGGCCAAGCCAATGCCTAAGAAGCCGAGCAGCAGAATGCATAGGATAACGATGTCGTTGCGTAGGAAATTGCTTGCGGAGATGACCATCCAGCCGAGCCCATCGCTCGCCGCCAACAGCTCGGCGGCGACCACGGTGGAGAACGCGGCGGCAAGCGCG
This sequence comes from uncultured Acetobacteraceae bacterium, assembly GCA_964245545.1. Lineage (GTDB taxonomy): Bacteria > Pseudomonadota > Alphaproteobacteria > Acetobacterales > Acetobacteraceae > LMUY01. The sequence continues at coordinate 19,957 of CAXTNN010000031.1, forward strand.
ATCTGCAGCCCCGTCATGATCATTGGCGCAGCCGACGGGAACACAACATGGCGGAAGACGGCGCCCCGGCTCGCCCCCAATGCGAGCGCCGCTTGAATTCGTTGCAGCTTCACGCCGCGCACCCCGGCTGCAGCGGCCGAGACAACAATCGGGAAGGCCGTGAGAAACAGCAACGCGCCCTTCGACATGTTACCGGTTCCAAGCCATAAAATCAGCAAAATCATGTATGACAACGGCGGCAACGGACGCATGAACTGAATGATCCAGTCCAGCGCTGCATTTGCGACCTTGTTCGTGCCCATCCAAAGCCCAAGCGGCACGCCGAGGACGGCAGCACTGCAAAACCCGGCGAGAAGGCGCCCGAGCGTTGCCGCCATATTCTGCCACAGCGTTGTGCCGCGATAGCCATTTGTCAGCACCTCGATGAAAGCGGCCCAGACGGCAGCCGGAGATGGCAGCAGGTCAGCGCGAACGACACCGGTTGCCGAAATGATCCACCAGGCCAGCACCATTGTTGCAACGGAGACGACGCTCAACGTGACCCGCGGCAGACGCATCCTGGGCGAGCGGCCCCCTGCCGAGGACGTGGTTGCGTCCAAAGGCCGCACGGCTGCCACGCTGCTCGCCAAAGGGGATGACATGGCTCAGCCGTAGCATCGGGCGTGCCATACGCAAGAGCCAGTTTGTGACAGAACCGAGGCCACGGAGCGACAAACGCACGCCGTAAGGAGGATTTGCCTAAAACTCCGGCGCACTGCATAAAACCATAGCAGTGCAGTGATGCTTTGTTGGCAAACACCGTCTCCTGGCTGCTTTGCGGCCGCTTTGCCGGGTTGACGCCGGGTTCGGCAAAGGCGCTCCATTGGTGCGGCGCAAACAGGCGATACTGCGCGCCATGCTCAAGGGTGCCTCAATGCCGGATGATCTACGCGCTCACTCGGCCCCGTCCGAACTGCTTGGCATTGCCGATGCGGCGGACCTGATCGCGCGCGGTACTGCTTCTGCAACCGAGTTGGTGGCCTCGCAACTCGACCGCGTCGCAGCGCTTGATCCGCAGCTCAACGCCTTCCTGCTGGTCACCGCAGAGACGGCTCTGGCGCAGGCGGACCAGGTGCGGGCGGGCGACCGGCCTGGGCCGATGGCAGGCGTGCCGATCGGGCTAAAGGACATTATCTGCACCGCGGGCATCCGCACCACAGGCCAGTCGCGCACGCGGGCGTACACGATTCCCAGCGAGGATGCCGCCTGCGTTGACGGGCTGTTTTCCGCTGGCGCCATTTTGCTGGGCAAGCTGGCGACCCATGAGTTCGCCCATGGCGGCCCCTCGTTCGACTTACCCTGGCCGCCGGCGCGCAACCCCTGGAACACCGCCCATTTCACCGGCGGCTCCTCCAGCGGCTCGGGCGCTGCGGTCGCGGCGGGGCTGGTCGCCGGAGCGCTGGGGACGGACACCGGCGGCTCCATCCGCTTGCCAGCCGCGCTGTGCGGGGTTGCAGGGCTGAAGCCCACCTATGGCCTGGTGAGCCGTCGCGGCGTGTATCCCAATTCGTTCAGCTTCGACCATGTCGGCCCGATGGCCTGGACGGTTGAGGATTGCGCAATCATGCTCGGCGCCATCGCCGGGCACGATCCATTGGACCCGGCGAGCGCTGAGGCGGCGGCGCAAGATTATCGCGCGGCCCTTACCGGCGATATTCGCGGTCTGCGCATCGGCGTCATCCAGCACTTTCACGAGGAAGACATTCCCACAGACCCGGCGGTGGCAAGCGCGCTGGAACAGGCGGTGGACGTGCTGCGCTCCTTGGGCGCGGTGATCGAGGAGGTGCGGCTGCGGCCGGCCAAACAGTATAGCGACGTCAAGGTGACGATTGCGGAAACCGAGTTGTTCAATGTCCACGCTGACACGCTGCGCAGCCGGCCTGGCGATTTTGGGGAAGACTTCCTCGGCCGCGTCCTCGGCGCCGTGCTGATCAGCGGCGCCGACTATATGGAGGCGCAGCGGGAACGCCGGTCGATGCTGCAGGAGTTTGACGCGGTGTATCGCCGCTTCGACGCCCTGGTTACCGC
>CAXTNN010000032.1:0-19661 GCA_964245545.1 uncultured Acetobacteraceae bacterium
CCTGAACTCCAGCGATGGCGCGGTGGAGTTCAGGTCCGCCGCGATCTCTGCCTCCAGGCCAATCTGGGCTTCGGCGGCAGAAGCCTCCTGGCGGGCGGCGTCTTCAAGGGTGAGCGCCTCCGCGAGGGCGCGTTTGGCTTCGTCCACAGCCAGCTTGCGGATGCGCATCACGGTGGCTAGGGCGTCAGACATTGCGGGGCATTTCCATGGCCTGGGCGAGGGCGGCGAAGCTGCCCGTTAGCGTGTCGGGCTCATTCTTGCCCTGGGTGATGACGCGCTCGATCTGCGGCGCCAGGGCGACGGCTTCGTCCACCGCCGGGTCGGCGCCGCGCTTGTAGGCACCGAGCCGCACCAGGTCCGCCATTTCGGCGTAGGTTGCCAGCAGGCTGCGGGCCTTGCGCACCAAGTCCCGCTCGGACGGCTGCAGGCAGCCGGGCACGGTGCGGGACAGGCTGCGCAGGATGTCGATGGCGGGATAGCGACCGGCTTCACCGATGCGGCGGTCCATCACGATATGCCCATCCAAAATCCCGCGCACGGCATCGGCCACCGGCTCGTTGTGGTCGTCACCTTCCACCAAGACGGTAAAGAAAGCGGTAATCTGCCCTGCCCCACCCTCACGCTCCAGCCCCGGCCCGGCGCGCTCCAGTAGCCGCGGCAGCTCGGCGAACACGCTGGGTGGGTAGCCCCTGGTTGCGGGGGGCTCACCGGCGGACAGCCCGATCTCGCGCAAGGCCAGGCAAAAGCGGGTGACGCTGTCCATCAGCAGCAGCACGGACTTGCCCTGGTCGCGAAAATGCTCGGCCACCGTCATCGCGGCATAGGCGGCCTCGCGGCGCATCAGCGGCGGCGTGTCGGAGGTGGCGGTCACCACCACGGAGCGCGCCAGGCCCTCGGGGCCGAGATCGTCCTCCAGGAACTCGCGCACCTCGCGGCCGCGCTCGCCGACCAAAGCGAGCACCGCCACGTCACACGCGGTGTAGCGGGCCAGCATGGACAGCAGCGTGGACTTGCCCACGCCTGAGCCGGCGAACAGGCCGAGCCGCTGCCCGGCGCGGCAGGTGGCGAAGGCGTTGAGCGCGGTGACCCCAAGGTCCAGCCGCTCGCCCAGGCGGGCGCGCCGGGCCGCATCCGGCGGGCCAATGCGGACGGAGCGTGCAACCTCACCACGCGGGAGGGCGCCAAGGCCGTCCAACGGGGTTCCGACGGGATCGATCACGCGACCGAGCCAAGCGTCACACGGGGACAGGGTGGCGCGGTTGCCGACCCGGCGGTCCCCCAGCCGCAACGGCATCCGCGCGGGGCTGCCGGGCCCAATCCCGTCCAGCGCGGCAAAGGCCATGGCGCGCGCTGAGCTTCCAGAGAAGCCGACCACCTCGCTGGGGACGGCAGCGCCTTGGCGGGTTGCAACCGTGAGGCGATCCCCCACGCTGAGCAGAGGTGCCAAGCCGGCGATATCGACCGACAAGCCGGACAATGCGGCGACACGGCCGGTCACCTCGCTGGCGTGGACCTCGGCAATGGCGGACTCCGCCTGCGCAAGGCGGCTGAGCAGGTCAGTGTGCCGCAATTTTTATACAATTTGTTAATAGTAAGCAAATAAACACGATTGAGACGTCTTTCGGAAGAAAGTTCAGCCTTCCGACGGATTTCTACACGTCAAAGATGAATTTTTTGTAGCCATACACACGCATGAGTGGTATCAATGAATACGTTGGTAACCAGGAGTGCAACCGATGCGTGTTCTTCTCGTCGAAGATGACCTGATCGCCGCCCGCGGCATCGCCATGATGCTGAAGTCCGGCGGCCTGATCGTTGACACCACCGATACGGGTGAGGAGGCGCTCGAACTGGTCCGCCATTACGACTACGACGTCGTCATCCTCGACCTGATGCTGCCGGACATGGAGGGCTATGAAGTGGTGCGCCGGATGCGCGCTGCCCGGCTCGAGACACCGGTGCTGATCCTTTCCGGCCTGTCCCGCCCCGCCGCCAAGGTGAAAGGCTTCGGCATGGGCGCCGACGACTTCATCTCCAAGCCGTTCGACAAGGCCGAACTGGTTGCGCGGATGCAGGCGGTGGTGCGCCGCAGCAAGGGTTACAGCCAACCCACCCTGCGCGTTGGCAACCTGCAGCTCAACCTCGACAGCCGTGAGGTCCTGGTGTCAGGCGCGCCTGTGCATCTTACCGGCAAAGAATACTCCATCCTGGAGCTCCTGGTCCTGCGCAAGGGCATGGTGCTGACCAAGGAAGCGTTCCTGAACCACCTTTACGGCGGCATGGATGAACCGGAGATGAAGATCATCGACGTTTTCATCTGCAAGTTGCGCAAGAAGCTGGCGCTCGCCGGCGCTGGCAACCTGATCGGCACTGTCTGGGGCCGCGGCTACATGATGCGGGACCCTTCGGTGGACGCGCCGTTCGCAGCCTCCAGCACCGCCCTGCTGGACGCGCCCGAGACCCGGCAAAAGGCGCTCACCGCAGCTTGAGAAACCTGTCCGGTGGGATCAGCACTCCGCCAACCCCACCGGTCGGTTCTTGCTTAATTAGCCTTGGTCTGAGTTGTCGGACGTAGACACTGCCACGAACGCCGCCGTGCCGTCGCGAACGATGCGCAGGGCCGCCGTCTTGCCGCCCGCCGTCGCCTGCCGGATGGCCGAGACCGCCTCCGAGGGTGACGATACCGACTTGTCGCCGACACCGACGACCACGTCACCCTGCTGCAGCCCCGCCTGGTCGGCCGGAGAGCCCGGGCGCACCTCGGCAATCAGCGCGCCATGAACTTGGTCAGGCAGATTGAGCTGCGAGCGCGTGTCCGGCGTCAGCGGCGCCAGAGCCAGGCCAATATTGCCCTTCTGCTGCTCCGTCGCGGCTGTCTTGTCACCGCTGGACGGCAGGGTCGCGACCGTCACCTGCACGTCCTTGCTATCGCCGTCGCGGACCACGGTGATCTTGGCCTGGTTGCCGGGCTGCACCGCCGCCACATCCACCGCGAGCTGACGCGGGTCGGCGATCGCCGTGCCATTCACCTGCTCGATCACGTCGCCAGGCTGCACGCCGGCCTTGGACGCGGGGCTATCCGGCTCCACGCTGGCCACCAACGCGCCGCCCTTGCCGGGCAAGCGCAGGGCGGCCCGCATCGGCCCAGTGATCGCCTGCGCTTGAACACCCAGGTAGCCGCGGGTGACATGACCGTCCTTCTCCAGCTCCGCCACGATGGTGCGCACCGTGTTGGACGGAATGGCGAAGCCAATGCCGACGCTGCCGCCGCTCGGCGACAGGATGGCCGTGTTTACGCCCACCACCTTGCCGTCTTGAGTGAACAGCGGGCCGCCGGAGTTGCCCTGGTTGATCGGCGCGTCCACCTGGATGAACGAGTCGTAGGGGCCGGAGCCGATGTCGCGCCCGTCCGCCGAGACGATGCCGGCCGTGACGCTGCCGCCCAGGCCGAACGGGTTGCCCATGGCCACCACCCACTCGCCGGGCTTGACGTCGTTGGAGTTGCCCAACTGGATGAAGGGCAGCTTGTGCCCGGCGTCGATCCGCAGCACGGCGAGGTCGGTGCCCGCGTCACGGCCGATGATCTTGGCGGGAAGGGTTGTGCCGTCATCCAGCGTGACGCTCACCGAGCGGGCATCCTTCACGACGTGATTGTTGGTCACGACCGTGCCGCTGCCATCGATGATAAAGCCCGACCCGCGTGCCTCAACCGCCTGGCCGTGTTCCCCGCCGGGATGGCCGAAGGGCAGCATTGGCGCCTCGCCGTTGTCGGCTTCCTGGTTCGGCCGCAGCTTGGTGGTAATGGAGACCACGGCCGGGCGCACCTGCGTCACCAGTTCGGAGAAGTCAGGAATGAGGTGCGGTGTGGCCGTCGGTTGGATGGCGCCGGAGGGTTGCTGCGTGGCGGAGGTGGTGGCGGGAGCAGCGCTGGGCGCGGTTTGGGCGTGCGTGACGTCGCCGGCTGCATAGCCGCCGAGCGCTGTGCCGGCCAGCAGCAACACGGCGAACCCTTGGCGAGCCCGGCGGCGCAGCGAAGTCTGTGAAGGCTGCATTTGTTTACCCTTTCAAGGCGAAAACGGATGCTTTAGCATCGGCAATCCCCACTTAGCGTGGCCAGCGAACGTTGCCCTGTCGCACGGATGAAAACGGGGACACATGGCTGGAATGCAAGATTTGCGGCCGACGCTTGCGGCAGTTAGAAAGACGCGCGGGTGTGCAGCCCGTTCCAACCAGGCGCCAACTGCCGGCTTAGCACAGTGGTAGTGCAGCGGTTTTGTAAACCGAAGGTCGGGGGTTCAAATCCCTCAGCCGGCATGGTGTTACATCGGGCATGCCGCCTGGTACGCCGCTTGCCTTAGCCTCGCGAGAGCCCCGCGAGCCGCAAGAGGACCAGCGCCATGCCCACTCCATTCCATCTCGGCTGGTTCTACCAGGGCTCCAACGCGCAAGCCTGGGGCGAGCCCTGGACGGGGGCGATCGGGCGGGACTGGATGAAGCCCGACCTGGTGGTGGACCTTGCCCGCGCGCTGGAGCGGGCCTGCTTCGACTACATCCTCATCGAGGACTCATCCTACATCGGCGAAAGCTACGGGGGGTCGCGCGACATCTATCTGCGCCACGCCCTCGCCGTGCCGCGGCAGGATCCCTCGGTGGTAGCGGCCATCCTCACCCAGGCGACAAAGCACATCGGCATCGTGCCGACCTTCGCCACCTTCGCCTACCCGCCCTACCTGCTGGCCCGGCTGGTGGCCTCGCTCGACCAGGTGTCGGAGGGCCGGATCGGCTGGAACATGGTCACCGGGTCGTCCGACTTCGCGGCGCGCAACTTCGGGCTGGACGGCCTGCCTGAGCACGACGCGCGTTATGACATGGCCGACGAGTATATGGACGTGGTGTCCCAGCTCTGGGGCTCCTGGCAGCCCGGCGCCATCGTGAACGACCCGGCGGCGGGCGTGTTCGCCGACCCGGCCAAGGTGCACAGCATCGATTTCGCCGGCACCCACTACCGCTCGCGCGGGCCGCTGAACTCCGGCCCGTGCGTGCAGGGCCGCCCGGTGATCGCCCAGGCGGGCGGCTCCTCGCGCGGCCGCCGGTTCGCCGCCCGGCATGCCGACACGGTGGTCGCCTCGGTGGGCGGCCCCGACGCGATGCGCGCTTACCGGCAGGACGTGCGGCGGCTGGCGGCCGAGCAGGGGCGCAACCCGGACGATTGCAAGCTGCTGTTCATGATATCGCCGATCCTGGGCGAGACGGAGGCGGACGCGCAGGCCGCCAAACAGCGCCGCCTGGATTGGGCGGTGCGCCGGCTGGACACGCGGCTGGCGTTCTTTTCCAAGATCACCAACATCGACTTCGGCGCCATGGATCTCGACACGCCGATCGGGGAGCTGACCACCAACGGCCACCAGCAGAGTCTCGACGAGTTCAAGCGCCGCGCCGGCAACCGCACACTGCGCGAGACGATGACCGACTTCGCCAGCACGGTGCAGTCGGTGGAGCTGATCGGCACGCCGGACGCGGTGGCGGCGCAGATGGGCGAGGTGATGGCCCATGTCGGCGGCGACGGGTTCTTGTTCTCGCTGCCGAATGTGAGCCGGCGGACGGTGGCGGAGGTCGCGGACGGCCTGGTGCCGGCCCTGCAGGCGCGCGGGTTGGTGCGGACGGCGTATGAGCATGAGCAGTTCCGACAAAACCTCCTAGCCTTCTAGCTTGCTGGCGATCCTGTCGCCTTTCGGGTGCCGACCTGCTCCAACTCTTGGCTTGCTTCTGCTTCACTCAACAGCGTGTTGCCAGCTAGGCAAACTCCCGTCACGCGTCCGTCCGGTGCGCGGCGCAAGCGAACCTTCTCGCCCTGGCTTGCAAAGCCGCCGGCTTCCTCGATGGTGCCCTCGTCGCCGTCGGCCGCGATTTCCGAAGCATGGTCAAGCGGCTTGGCCAGGGCTGGCATCGCGACCAGCACCTTGCAGCCGACTGGAACCAAATCCACCGCGCGCCATAGGTCCCACCAACGGCCGCGCCAATCCGCCAGAGCCGGGTTGGGCACGCCGGCCTCGCTGAAGCGGGACAGAATGTGCAGCACGCCTTCCATCCACGCATCACATGCGCCGTCGATGGCGTTGGTGAACACGCTGACGGCCAGTTTGAGCTTTGGTATCACGCAGGTGCGCGTCAGGGTGCCGGGGAAGCCGCCTGAATGGCCGAACCAGTCCAATCCGTCCGACCGGCCGCTGATGGTTCCAAGTCCATAATGACGCTCAAGCGGGGTATGCGGGACCCGCCAGTGCGGCCGGGTCATTTCGCGGCGGCTGGCAGCGGACAGGATGCTGACGGCGCTGTCAGGCGACAACTGGGCAAAGAACCGCGCCGTGTCTGACGCTGTCGCCAAGAACCCAGTGGCCGGCGCGTAGCCGTTCGTCGGCATATCGCCCGCGATAAGCACACGGCGCCCCAGCGGCAGCTTGCTGCTATGGCCTCGCGCCAGCATGGGCGTGTCCGGTGAGCCGTCTGGCGCTGTTTCGCGCAGCCCGGCGGCGTCTACCACCTCTCGCTTGATCCACGTTCGCCAAGGCTCGCCGGTCACGCTCTCGATCACCAATCCTGCCAGGGCGAAGCCGTAATTGGAGTATTTCATTCGCGCGCCGGACGTGATGGCCGGGTGTTCGGCAAGATGCGCGCGGACCCGCGCCCCATCCGGGAATGGCGCCCGCACACGCCAGAACCCTATGTCGTCACCATCACGGAAGAGCCCGGCCGTATGGGACAGCGCTTGTGCAATCGTTGCGCTGGCGATCTGGGGATGCAGGCCGGGCACGTGTTCACCCAATGGATCGTCCAGCCGCAATCGGCCCGCTTCTCGCAGCTTCATAAGTCCGGCCGCGGTCACCGTCTTCGAGTGGGACGCGATGCGGAAGCGATGACGGGGGGTCAGCGTTTCCCCCGAGTCACAGTCAGCCCGGCCCCAGGCCCGTTCGAACACGAGTTCGTCGTCGTGCACCACCGCCATGGCACAGCCCGGCTGGTCGGTGAGGCGCATTTGGAACTCCATCCATTGCGCCGCATAGTCCAGCGCTGCCTGGAGCCAGGCGTAAGCCGGATCGCCCGTCATGAATGCCTCCCTGTCTCGTGCCCACCCCCTCAATGCACCCGCGGTGCTTGCAGCGAGGTGTGCCCGTGCAATGGCTAAGTCACCTGCTGCCGCACCCGATACCGGCTGTCGTCCCAAGCGCGGCTGCGGAGCACGTCGTTCAGCGTGCTGACGGCATCCCATAGGTCGGCGTAGCGCAACGTCAGCGGCGTAATCCCGAACCGCAGCAGGTCGGGCGTGCGAAAGTCACCGATGACGCCGCGCGCGATCAGGGCCTGCATCACCGCATACGCTTCCGGGTGCCGGACCGAGACTTGGCTGCCGCGGGCGTCCTCCGCCACCGGTGTCGCGAGCGATAGCTCGCCTTCCGGGCATAACCGCTCCAACAACTCCATCAACACCGCACCCTGGCGCAGCGACTTCGCCCGCACTGCCGCCATCGGCGCGCGCAACGCGATGTCGACGCCCACCTCCAGGGCGGCCAAAGCAAGGATGGAGGGCGTGCCGACCGTGGCGCGTGCGATGCCACCGGCCGGCTGGAAGCTGGCATGGAAAGCGAACGGGTCGGCATGGCCCAACCACCCGGTCAGCGGGAATCGGGCGGCATCCTGCAGGGCTGGTGCGACATAGAGGAAGGCCGGCGCCCCTGGGCCGCCGTTAAGGAACTTGTAGCCGCACCCAACCGCGAAATCGGCCTCAGCGCCTGCCAGGTTGATCGGCACGGCTCCGGCGGAATGCGCCAGGTCCCACACCGTCAAAGCTCCGGCGGCATGCGCCATAGCGGTCAGCCCAGCCATGTCATGCATCGCCCCGGTGCGATAATTCACATGGGTCAGCATGACGACGGCCGTGTCTGGCCCGATCGCACCGGCAATGTCGCCTGCCGGCACCGTGCGCAACGCGCACGCGCCGCCCAAGAACTGCACCAATCCTTCCGCGATGTAGAGGTCGGTCGGGAAATTGCCCGCCTCGGACAAGATCACGCTTCGGCCCGGCCGCAGCGCCAACGCCGCGCCAAGCAGCTTGAACAGGTTCACCGAGGTCGAGTCCGCGGCCATGACCGAACCAGGAGGGGCGCCCAGCAAGCGGCCGATCTTCTCGCCCACACGCGCGGCCAGGCCGATCCAATCCGCCTGGTTCCAAGACCGGATCAGCCCACAGCCCCATTCCCGTTCGATGACGGCCGCGACCCGGCCGGGCGTCGCCCGTGGCAGTGGGCCGAGCGAGTTGCCATCGAGGTAAATGACCCCGTCCGGCAGCACAAACTCATCGTGAAAGCAGGCAAGCGGGTCCAACCGATCCAAAGCTGCCAAGTCGGCGCGTGTGGTCGCCATGGTGCTGCCTACCCTCGCCTCAGTGCATCCGCGGCGCCTTGAGCAGGGTGCGGCGGTCCACCGTGGCGATGCTGACCGGCAGGCGGCGCTTGTCGCGCTCGACCGTGAGCGTCACCTTGGCGCCAGCCGAGCCGCAGGCCCAGATGCCGCGCCAGAGGGTGGCAAGGTCCCCCACTTCCTCGTCCTCCACCGCCAGCACGTGGTCGCCGGTGCGCAGGCCGGCGCGGTCGGCCGGGCCGCCATCGGCGAGGCCGCCGATCACCACGGCGTCGTCGTCTTCCATGGCGTAGAGGCCGAGCCAGGGCCGGGCGGGGCGATTGACCTGGCCGAAGCGGAGCAGGTCATCCAGGATGGGGGAGAGCTCCTCGATCGGCACGACCATGTTCATGTCGTGGCGGCGGCCCTTGTTGTCGCCCTGCTGCAAGATGAGCGAGCCCACGCCAAGCAGGCGGCCGTCCTTGCCGAGCAGCGCGCCGCCGCCCCAGAACGGGTGCGCGGGGGCGGTGAAGATGGCGTCGTCCAGCAGGTATTCCCAATAGCCGGCGAACTCCTGCCGGCCGACGACGCGGGTTTCGATGGCGCGGCGGCGCCCGCCGGCGGAGGCAAACAGCACCGGCTCGCCCACCGCCAGGCTGGCGCTGTCGCCGAACTCCAGCTTCGGCAGGCCGAGCTTGCCCAGCGGCTGCACCAGCCCGAAGCCAGTTTCGCCGTCGAAGGCCAGAGCATGCCCCGGCACCACGCGGCCGTCCGACGTGGTGAGCCAGACTGCCTCCGCCTCGGTGATCAGGTAGCCCATGGTGAGCAGCAGCCCATCGGTGCCGATCACCACGGCGGAGCCCTCCCGCTCGGTGCCGAGGGCGCCGGCGGTAAAGGCGTCGGCCGGGGCGGTGGCCCGCAGGCTGACCACCGTGCTCAGCGCCCGGTCGAGGTCGAACGTGTAGTCCGCCGGGTCAGGCTGAAGCTCTGGCGGGATGTCCCACTCCTTGGGCATGTCAGCCGTAGTTCACCATGATGGTCTTCTTATGCATGAAGTGCTCCAGCATCGCCTCCAGGCTTGCCTCCTTGCCCAATCCACTGCTCTTCACGCCGCCATAGGACAAGTTGGCCTGCACCACCAGGTTCTGGTTGATCTGGACCAGCCCTGCTTCAAGCCGGTGGGCGAAGTCCAGCCCGAGCTTCAAGTTGTTGGTCCAAAGCGACGCTGCAAGGCCGTATTCGGTGCCATTCGCGCGGGCCAGGGCGTCTTCCGGGTCGTCGAACGGGAAAATGCAGGTCACCGGGCCGAAGATTTCCTCCTGCACCAGCGGGCTGTCATCGGGCAGGTTGGTGAAGATGTGGGGCTGGATGAACAGCCCCTTGCGCAACGCCGGGTCTGTCGGCAGGGCGGAACAGGCGCGGCCGGCGGCGCCCGCGGTGGCCCTGCCCTGCTCGAGGTAGCGCTGCACCTTGGCGAATTGGTCGTGGCTGATGATGGTGCCGATGTCGGTGGCCTCGTCCAGCGGGTCGCCCATCACCATGGCGTCCACCTTGTCGGCCATGGCGGCGACGAAGCGGTCGAAGATCGGCCGTTCGACGTAGATGCGGCTGGCGGCGGTGCAACTTTGGCCCTGGCGGGTGAAGCGCATGGAGGTGAGGGCGCCGGCCACGGTGCGGTCGAAGTCGCAGTCGGCAAACACCAGCATGGGGGATTTGCCGCCCAGTTCGAGCGTCACGGGGATGAGCTTGTCCGCCGCGGCCTTGGAGACGATGCGGCCTACTTCCACGCTGCCGGTGAATGTCACTTTGCGCACCAGCGGGTGCTCGACCAAGGGTGCGCCGCAGTCCGGGCCAAAGCCGGAGAGCATGTTGAAGCAGCCCGGCGGCAACACCTGGTTCACCAGCTCGCAGACCCGCAGCACGGTGAGCGGCGCCTCCTCGGCCGACTTCACCACCACGGTGTTGCCCGCCACCAGCGCCGGCGCCACCTTCAGCGCCATCAGCAGCATGGGCACGTTCCAGGGGATGATGGCGCCGACCACGCCCAATGGCTCGCGGACGGTGACGGAAAGCACGTTGGGGGCGAACGGCACGGTCTCGCCCTTCAACTCGCCGCCCAGGCCGCCATAGAACTCGAAGATGTCGGCGATGGTGTTCGCCTCCACCCGGCTTTCGGTGCGCAGCGCCTTGCCGGTTTCGAGCGCAATCAGCCGGCCCAGCTCCTCCACGTGCTCGCGCAGCAACGCCGCGCATTGGCCCACCAGCGCGCCGCGTTTGCGGGCGGGCATGCGGGCCCACTGCTTCTGCGCCGCGTGGGCGGCTTGCACGGCGGCCTCCACGTCGGCGGCATCGCCCAGGGCGGCCTGCGCCACCTCGTCGCCGGTGGCTGGATTGACCACGGGGAAGGTCTTGCCGGAGCGGGCGGCGACGAGCTGGCCGCCGATCAGGTGGCAGCCGGACAGGGTGCGGGCCAGCGCACGCTCGTCGAGCATGACCATCTCGGCGTTGGTTTGGGGATGATCGAGCACTGGTTTGCCTTCCGGTTTGCCTCAGTTGCGCCGCCGCTCCGCTCCGGGGCGGGGAGCCGCCGCAACTGGGGCGCCTATCTTGGGGCGCCTGTCACGGCCCCATCGCGGCAAAGGCCCTTCCGCCCGCGCCGCGTTCGGGCAGAATGGCCCCGCTCCAGCGGAGGGGCAAGCGGAGGGATGATGGCGCAAGGCAATGGCCCGCTGCAGGGCCTCACGGTGTTCGACCTGACGCGTGTGCTCGCCGGGCCGACCTGCGTGCAAATGCTGGCGGATTTGGGCGCCGACGTGATCAAGATCGAGAAGCCCGGTTCGGGGGACGATACGCGCGGGTTTGCCCCGCCCTACATGCCGGGCACGACCGAGAGCGCGTATTTCGTGGGGGTGAACCGCAACAAGCGCTCCGTGACGCTCGACATCGCCAAGCCCGAGGGCCAGGAGCTGGCGCTGCGGCTGATCAGCCAATGCGACATCCTGGCGGAGAACTTCAAGGTGGGGGCGCTGGCCAAATACGGCCTGGGTTACGAGCAGCTCCATGCCCGGTTCCCCGGACTGGTCTACTGCTCCATCACCGGGTTCGGCCAAACCGGCCCCTACGCCCCGCGGCCCGGCTATGACAGCCTGATCCAGGCCATGGGCGGCGTGATGAGCCTGACCGGCGAGCCAGACGGCCTGCCGCAGAAGGTGGGCGTGCCGGTGGCGGACCTGTTTGCCGGGCTGTACGGCTGCATCGGCGTGCTCGCGGCGCTGCGCCACCGGGACGCCACCGGGCAAGGGCAGCAGGTGGATATCGGCATGCTGGACACGCATGTCGCCTGGCTGGCAAACCAGGGCATGAGCTACCTGGCCACGGGGACCGACCCGGCCCGGCTCGGCAACCAGCACCCCAGCATCGTGCCGTATCAGGTGTTCCCGACCGAGGATGGCTACGTCGTGCTGTCGGTCGGCAACGACCCCACCTTCAAGCGCTTCTGCGAGGCGTTCGGCCTGGAGCCGATGCTGGCAGACGCGCGCTTTGCCACCAACGCCGCGCGGGTGCAGCACCGGGAGCTGGTGACGGAAGCGCTCACTCCAGTGCTGCGCCAGCATCCCACGGGCTGGTGGATCGACCGGCTGGAGGCGTTGAAGATCGGCTGCGGGCCGATCAACACGCTGTCCCAAGTGTTCGCCGACCCGCAGGTGCAGGCCCGCGGCGCGGTGGTGAACCTGCCGCACCCGGCCACGCCCGAAGGCGTGAAGGTGATCGCCAACCCGGTGCGGCTGAGTGAAACCCCGCCGAGCTACCGCCTGCCGCCGCCGCTGCTGGGCGAGCACACGGACAGCGTGCTGGGGCAGCGGCTGGGGTTGAGCGAAGCCGAGCTGACCGGGCTGCGCGAGCGTGGGGTGATCTGACGGTTCGCCACGATCCCCGCATGTCCTCGCTGTACACCGGGCCGATCATCGATGCGCACCATCACCTTTGGGACCTGTCATCCGGCCGCTATCCCTGGCTGACGGCGCCCGACGTCGCCATTGCGGCCTTGGGCGATATCGCCTTCCTCCGCCGCGATTACCTCCCTGCCGACTATGCGGCGGATAGCGCGGGACAGGGCATTGCGGGGTCTGTCCACGTCGAAGCGGTGTGGGACCCGGCGCGCAGCCCGGTGGAGGAGACGCAGTGGCTCGACGCCCTGGGCCGCCCGCCCGGACTGGCGCATCGCTATGTCGCGGCGGCCCCGCTGGCCGCGCCGAACCTGTCCGAGCTGCTCGAGGGGCATGCCGCCTCGCCGCGCGTGGTGGGGGTGCGCGAGACCATCCGCTGGCATCCCGATCCGGCGAAGCGATGGACCCGCGCCGGCCTGGTGCGCGACCCGGCTTGGCGCCGCGGGCTGGCGCAGCTCGGCCGCACCGGCTGGACGCTGGATTTGCTGATGAATCCGCACCAGTCGGATGAGGTGGCGGTGTTGGCACAGGAGACGCCGGGCCAGATCTTCATCGTGAACCACTGCGGCACCCCCAACGACCGCGACGCTGCGGGGCTGGAGCGGTGGCATCGCGGCCTGGTGCGGATGGGGCAGCAACCGAATATCGCAATCAAGCTGTCCAACTATGCGGCTTACGCCACCGAGCGCAGCTTCGCCGCCGACCGCGAGACCTTGCGCCGCTGCATCGACGCGTTCGGGCCGGGCCGCTGCCTGTTCGGCAGCGATTACCCCGTGGCGCGCCGCACGATGAGCTTCGCCGCCCTGTGCGGGCGCTTCCGTGAGGTCACCGCCGAGTACGGCGCCGACGAGCAGCGTGCCTTGTTCCACGACAACGCCGCGCGCCTCTACCGCTTCTAAACTCGAGGATCCCCATGCGACTGCTGCTCGCCGCCGCCCTGCTCTGCTGCAGCCTCAGTGCCGCCCATGCCCAAGCCGTGCTGCGGTTCGCGCTCGACTTCGACCCCGACTCGCTCGACCCGGCGGTCAGCGTGTCCTACATCGAGCGCGCCGTCGCCACGGCGATGTGCGACACGCTGATCGGGCTTGATGCCTCGCTGACCCTGGTGCCCGAGCTTGCCACCGGTTGGGAGTGGTCGCCCGACCATCTCGCCCTCACCCTGCATCTGCGTCCCGGCGTGCAGTTCCAGGACGGGGCGCCGCTCGACGCCCAGGCGGTGCGGGACAACCTGGAGCGGGACCGGACGGCGCCCTACAGCCTGCGCAAGACCGAGCTCGCGCCCGTGCTGGGCGAGGACGTGCTCGACCCGCTCACGGTCCGTCTAAGGCTGTCTGCGCCCTACGCGCCGCTACCCGCGCTGCTGGCGAACCGGGCCGGCGAGATGCTGTCGCCGCGCATCCTGGACCAGCCGCAAGACGCCATCGCCAACCACCCGGTGTGCGCCGGGCCGTTCGCGTTCGCGGAGCGGGTGGCGCAGGACCACATCACCCTCAAGCGCTTCCCCGGCTACTGGAACACCGCGGCGGTGAAGCTGGACGGCATCGAGTTCCGCATCATGACCGACTCCAGCGTGCGGCTGGTGAACCTGCAATCCGGCGCGATCGACGTCGCCAACCGGCTCGCGGCCACCGACGTGCCGGCGGTGGGGGCGAACCCGGCCTTGCGCGTGGCCAGTTCGCCCTCGATCGGGTTCCAGTTGCTCACCTTCAACCTGGCGCACGGCCCGCAATCCGACACGCCGTTCGGGCGCGACGTGCGGGTGCGCCAGGCGTTCGCCAAGGCCATCGACCGCGACGGGATCAACCAGGCGGTGTACGACGGCCGCTTCGTCCCGAGCAACCAATTCCAAGAGCCAGGCGGGCCGTGGTACGACCCGGCCCTCCCCACGCCGCCGCGCGACCTCGACGGGGCGAAGAAGCTGCTGGCGGAAGCGGGCGTGCCGCACCCGAAGCTCACTTTGCTCACCACGGACTCGCCCAGCGAGGTGCAGGTGGGCGAGGTGATCCAGTCGATGGTGGCGGAGGCCGGGTTCGACCTGACGCTGCGCAAAGGCGAGGCGGTGGCGCAGACCGCGGCGGCCACGGCCGGCGACTACCAGGCTGCCATGGTGATCTGGAGCGGCCGGCCCGACCCGGACGGTAACGTCGCCAACTGGACGCGCTGCGGCGCGCCGCTGAATTGGACGGGGTGGTGCAGCCGCCCGATGGACGCGGCGCTGGACCGTGGCGCCCAGGCGCTGGACGATTCCGGGCGCCGCGCGGCCTACCACGACGCCAACGCGATCTGGATGGCGGACCTGCCCTATCTGCCGCTGTATCACTTCACCTGGTTTTGGGGGGTCAGCGCCAAGGTGCATGGCTTTACGCCGCGTGCGGACGGGTTGATCCGGCCGATCGGGATAGCGGTGGAGCGGTGATCCCGGCTTAGGGCGCCCCTAAGGCCGCATCGCTCCATGCGCGTTCAGGTGCAGCGCGTACACCGACGTGCTGGCCGTCATGAACAGGCGGTTGCGCTTGCGGCCGCCGAAGCAGAGGTTGGCGCAGCCCTCGGGGAGCTGCACCCGGCCGATCAAGTCGCCTTCGGGGGTGTAGCAGCGCACGCCGTCTTCCGCCGGGTCGCCCCAGCCCATGCTGCACCAGACGTGGCCGCGGTCGTCGGTGCGCAGCCCGTCGCTCATGCCGGGGGCGAAGTTCTCGGCGAACACCCGGCCGCGCAGCAACCGGCCGCCCTCCACGTCGAAGCTGCGGATGTGGGAGGGGCCGCCATGGGTGATCCCGGTGTCGACGATGTACAGGCGGCGCTCATCGGGCGAGAAGGCGATGCCGTTGGGGCGGGTGAAGTCCCCGGCGGCCACCGTGGCGCGGCCGGTCGCCGGGTCGAGCCGGTAGACGTTGCAGGGGAGTTCGGCGGCCGCGGCGTGGCCTTCGTATGGCCCCTCGATGCCATAGCCGGGGTCGGTGAACCAGACCGCGCCGTCGGACGCCACGGCGATGTCGTTGGGGCCGTTCAGGGGGCGGCCGTCGTACTGGTCCATCAGCACGGTGATGCGGCCGTCATGCTCGGTGCGGGTCACGCGGCGGGTGTCGTGCTCGCAGGTCACCAGGCGGCCCTCGCGGTCGCGCGTGTTGCCGTTGGCGTGGTGGCTCTCGGTGCGGAAGACGCTGACATGCCCGTCCTCCTCCAGCCAGCGCATGATGCGGTTGTTGGGGATGTCGCTCCACAGCAGGTAGCCGCCATCGGCGAAATACACCGGGCCCTCCGCCCAGCGGAACCCGGTGGCGATGCGCTCGATGGCGGCGTTGCCGATGCGGGCGGTGAAGCGCTTGTCGAGCGCCATGATGCGCCCATCGGGGTAGCGGGTGCCGGGAAGGTGGCCCAGCGGCAGCCGCGCGCCCTCGCTGGCTGCGTGGTTCATGCCTCCCGATGCGTGCTCATGCATATCGTGTGCTCCCATCGACGAGGGCTGTCAGTGCAGCTCTCTTGGTCCCCTGGCATCCGCCGCTTCGGCACAATGCCCCATACCTGATGTGTCACCGGCTGGCAGAAGACAAAATAGAACGTGTTTTCCGGTGACGAGAAGCCCGCGGGTGACGGCGCATCCATCCACAAGGAAATCATCCGAGTAAGAGCCTAGATGCGCAACCGATAGTTTTACGATGAACCTGTTGCCCGCTCCGCATTGTGCGTTGCTGATGCTGTGCGAGCATCGCCGGGTCTAAGCGCCAGCCAGCCGCACCCCCGGGGCGCTGCCGAGATCGAGCTGGGCCGCCGTGATTGGGTCCTGCACCAGGAACAGGTAGCTGGCGGCCGACACCACGCCAATGGCGGCGCCCACCACCAGCGCCCACACGAACGAGCCGGTTCCTTGCACGATCAGCCCCGTCACCGTGGGGGCCAGTGCGCCGCCGAGATAGCCGCCGAAGTTCTGCATCGCGCCGATGGAGGCGGTGCAGTTGGTTGGCGCCGCCACCGAGGACAGCGCCCAGGCGCAGGTGCTGGTAACATAGACCAGGAACAGCGAGGCGGAGATGAAGGCGATGGCCAGCGCGTTGCTCGCCACGAAGGCCGCCGCCACGGTGCAGGCGGCGGTGCCGAGCAGTGCCACAGCGGCCGGGATCTTGCGGCTGCGCATGGGTGAGACGCCGCGGCGCACCAGCACGTCGGCCCCGTAGCCGCCCAGCACGCCGCCGACCACGCCCCAGGCGAAGGGGATGGCGGCGGCAATCCCGGTGTATTTCACGCTCATATGCCGCTCGATCTCGAGGTAGCCCGGCAGCCATGCCGTGTAGATCCAGGTGAGATAGACCGTGCCGAAATAGCCCAGGATCATGCCCCAGGTGGTGCGGAAACGGAACAACTGCTTCCATTCCGCCAGCGTGACCACCGTGCGTTGGCTCGCCGGGTCGCCTTCGGTGCGATAGGTGTTCTCCTCCGCCGTGAGCTCCAGATGGCTGGGATTGCGGTAGAGCCGGTACCACACCAGCGCCAGCCCCAAACCGGCCATGCCCATGATGGCGAACATCCAGCGCCAGCCGAACACCAGCATCAGGGTGGTCAGCAACGGCACGGCGATGGCGGTGCCGAGGGTGGAGGCGCAGTTGAACACCCCGGTGGCGAGCCCGCGGTCGCGCGGGTTGAACCAGTCCCGCACCACCCGGGCGCCGGTGGGGAATTGCGGTGCCTCGCCGAGGCCGAGCAGGATGCGGGCGCCGAAGAACTGCCCGAAGCTCTGCACCACCCCACCGAGCAATTGCGCCAGCGACCATAGCGACAGGCCCAGGGTGAGCAGGAGACGCGGGCCGAGCTTGTCGACCATGGCGCCGGCCGGGAGCTGCGCAAACGCATAGGCCCACAGGAAGGCCGACAACAGGTAGCCCATGTCGGCGATTGACAGACCCATCTCCTGCCGGATCAGCGGATTGGCGACGGCCAGGGTGGCGCGGTCGATGTAGTTGACGACGCCGGTCAGCACCAGCAGCGCCAGCGCGGTGCGCTGGATGGTCTTGACCCGCGGTGTCGCGAGCAACATGGCAGGCATCGGCGCCCTCCCCATTCTTGATTGTTGGCCGCAGCCTAAACTGGCCTCGGGGAATTTGACGAGGGGGGCTGCCGAACTGCGGTGCCAAATGTCTTCGACCGCGCTACTGTGTCCGCATGAGCGAGCCCGTGACCCGGCGGATGGACGTCGACACTTTTCTCCAGTGGCAGGAGCGGCAGGAGTTCCGTTTCGAGCTGGTGGACGGCCGCCCCGTGGCGATGACCGGGGCGACGTTTGCCCACGACCGGGTGGTGGGCAACATCCGCCGCCTCCTCGCCAACGAGCTGCGCCGGGTCGGCAGCCCCTGTGACGCCTTCGGCGCCGATATCGGCGTGTTCGTCACCCCATGGACGCTGCGCCGCCCTGATGCCGCGGTGTATTGCCCCCCTTTCGACGAGACCGCCGCCAAGTCTGACCGGCCGCGCCTGGTGGCGGAGGTGCTGTCCCGCTCCACGGTGGAGGTCGACCACACGATCAAGTTCGAGGAGTACAAGGGCATCGCCGCCGTGCAGACCATCCTGCTGGTCAACCCGCGCCTCGTGGATGTCGGCCTTTGGACGCGGGATGGTGCAGAGTGGCGGCGGCGGCACCTGCGCACAGTTGAGGATTGCGCTGCCGTGCCGGACCTTGGCATCACGGTGGCAGTGGCCGATATCTACGACCGGGTCGAGCTGGTGCCGCCGCCCGGCCCGCGCCTGGTTTGGCCGGATGACGCCCCGCCCGGCGGCGATTGACAGGGCGCACCCCAGCACCCACCGTCATTGAAAATGCTCAGGAGTTAGGGATGGATCACGCCCTCAGCCTGGACCACCGGCTGCGCAGCCGCCGCTGGTTCGACAACCCGCAGGATCCGGGAATGACCGCGCTCTACATCGAGCGCTACATGAATTACGGCATCACCCGCGAGGAGCTGCAGGGCGGCAAGCCCATCATCGGCATCGCCCAGACCGGCAGCGACCTCGCCCCCTGCAACCGCCACCACATCGAGCTGGCCGGCCGGGTGCGCGACGGCATCCGCGACGGAGGCGGCATTCCGAT
Organism: uncultured Acetobacteraceae bacterium; assembly: GCA_964245545.1. Lineage (GTDB taxonomy): Bacteria > Pseudomonadota > Alphaproteobacteria > Acetobacterales > Acetobacteraceae > LMUY01. The sequence goes on from CAXTNN010000032.1 coordinate 18,418, forward strand.
GGAATTTCCCGTCCATCCGATCCAGGAGACCGGCAAGCGCCCGACCGCGGCGCTCGACCGCAATCTGGCCTATCTCGGCCTGGTCGAGGTGCTGCACGGTTACCCGTTGGACGGTGTGGTGCTCACCACGGGGTGCGACAAGACCACGCCCGCCTGCCTGATGGCTGCGGCCACGGTGAACATCCCCGCCATCGTGCTCTCCGGCGGCCCCATGCTGGACGGGTGGTGGAAGGGGCGGCTGTCCGGCTCCGGCACCATCGTCTGGGAAGCGCGCAAGCTGCTGGCCGAGGGCGAGATCGGCTACGGAGAGTTCATGAACATGGTGGCAAGTTCGGCGCCGTCGCCGGGCCACTGCAACACCATGGGCACGGCCACCAGCATGAACAGCCTGGCCGAGGCGCTCGGCATGTCCCTGCCCGGCTGCGCTGCCATTCCGGCGCCGTACCGGGAACGCGCCTGGATGGCATACGAAACCGGGCGCCGCATCGTGGCCATGGTGCACGAGAACCTGCGCCCGTCCGACATCATGACCCGCGAGGCGTTCGAGAACGCGGTGGTGGCCGCCGCCGCGCTCGGCGCCTCGTCCAACTGCCCCATCCACATGGTCGCCATCGCGCGCCACATGGGGGTGGAGCACACGCTGGACGATTGGCAGCGCTTGGGCCCCGAAATCCCGCTGCTGGTGGACTGCCAGCCGGCGGGCCGCTTCCTGGGCGAGGGCTTCCACCGCGCCGGCGGCGTGCCGGCCGTGATGCGCGAGCTGCTGGGGGCGGGCAAGCTGCACGGCGGCGTCCGCACCGTGACCGGGCGCACCCTGGCGGAGGACCTGGCGAGCGTGCCCGAGCCCGACCGCGAGGTGATCCGCGCCTGGTCCGAGCCGCTGAAGCCGGCTGCGGGCTACGTGGTGATGTCGGGCAACCTGTTCGACAGCGCGGTGATGAAGACCAGCGTGATCGACCCGGCGTTCCGCGAGCGCTACCTCTCCGACCCGGCGCATCCCAACGTGTTCGAGGGCCACGCGGTGGTGTTCGAGGGCCCGGAGGACTACCACGCCCGCATCGAGGACCCGGATTTGGGCGTGGACGAGCACACCCTGCTGGTGATCCGCAATTGCGGCCCGGTCGGCTACCCGGGGGGCGCCGAGGTGGTGAACATGCAGCCGCCCGCCTCCTTGCTGCGCCGCGGCATCGACGCGCTGCCGACCATGGGCGACGGCCGCCAATCCGGCACCTCGGGCAGCCCCT
>CAXTNN010000032.1:19671-21831 GCA_964245545.1 uncultured Acetobacteraceae bacterium
ATCCTGAACGTCTCGCCCGAGGCGGCGGTGGGCGGCGGCTTGGCCCTGTTGCGGACGGGGGACCCGGTGCGGATCGACCTCAATCGCAACAAGGTGGACGTGATGATCTCCGACGCGGAACTGGCCACACGCCGCGCCGCCTGGACGGCGCCGGACCTGCAGAACCAGACGCCCTGGGAGGAGATCTCCCGCAGCATGGTGGGCCAGCACGGCACCGGCGCCTGCCTGGAACCGGCCACGCTCTACCTGGACATCATCGCCCGCCGCGGCGAGGCGCGGAACAACCACTAGCCGGACCCGCTCGCCGCCGCCAGCGCCCAAAAGCCCTCTCCCTTCGGGAGAGGGTTGGATGAGGGGCCAAGCCCCGCCGCTTTCGCCCGCGAGGCCCCATCCGCGCCTGCCCTGCCGGGTGCCGCGACCGCTCGCTTGGGTCTTCGCTGATCGCGACCGTATGGTGTGCCACGGTATCCTGCGGGGCTGACCGGGAGAGCCCTGCATGGCGGATGAGCCGCGCTACGCCGATGAAATCCGCATCCCCATCTCCATCACCCTGCCCTGGTCGGGCCGGCTGACCCGGGATGGCAAGCCCTGGCCGAGGGACAAGCTCGGCCGCGACTGGCCGCGCGGCCGCAACGGCTACCCCACGTTTCCCATCGACTTGCTGCCGATTGGGTTCGCGCCGGGCACGAGCGATATCTACAGACCGGCGGAACCGGCGCATTCACTGCCCGAGCAGTTTGCCGCCATGGACGCGGCGATGCGGGCTGAAATGCGGCGAACCGCGGCGGCGATGGCCGTTTATAGAGGGACGAGTCAAAGCTCGAAGCCGGACGAGCCTCAAACCATGGCTCGGGTCATTGGGATTGCAGCCCCAGCGGGAACACCTGACGATGACGAACCTGCCGAACAACCAGAGCCGCCCGGCATCAGCCGGGGTGCCCCCGTGCTCCCCACGCCCGATTTTACGCTTGGGGAGGAAACGGATCCCAGGCTCAGAAAGTCTACGATCGCCAAAGCTGCAAACTCTGACACCAGGGGCCTAGAACGACAGCTTGCGCTACACCAGCAGAAGCTGCGAGACGATGTCGCCAATCCAGATGGAATGGACAATAACAATTTTCTGACGGATGCCCTCGCCAGAGCGTCGTCAGCATATTATCAAGCGCAGAACACAGATACTGGAACGGCAGATACGAGAATATGAGACTCAGATAGCTGCAGCGAAAGCCAAATGATGGAAATTCCACTTACCAAACTTCTTCGTATCACTGAGCTAGCTATACAACATCTCAGAGATAGAGGTATCGAGAACCTTCTTCTTGATAGAGATTTTTATTGGGAGATTCCAGCACCGGAGCGTTATGACATGACCAAAGATCCTGATGGACCTCTGGTGGGACAACTGTTTGACGATATGGACAGTATTGATACCGTCCTCTTAGACGAGACACTGGTCTGTGGCTTTTCTCTCGTGCAAGTCGCTTCTTTATTGCGACTTCTTGGCGAGACGCATAGCTGCTAGAAGTATCGTTCCAACATGCGTATCGCCTCGGCGACGGCCTGCTTTTCATTCGCACGGCGCGGGGTGGAGCTTGCGGGTCCCAAAGCCCGCCGCGCCACCTGCGCCGGGTTAGGCAGGTGCGCGCGCAGGACGCTGCGGCCGCGTTGGTCGGGGGTGCGTAGCAGCGCGCCGTTGACGCTCCGGCCGCCAAGCGAACGGGCGGATTGCCCGGCGTCCAACCATGGTGCCGCGTCGCCAGCCTAGGCACAATCGGGCGCATGGCCGAACCGTACCCACAAGACCTCCTGCGCATCGGCGTCGATCACCAGCGCGCGGGCCGCATCGCCGAAGCGCGCCGCTGCTTCGAGCGGGCGCTGCGCCGCGACCCGCACAACGCCGACGCATTGCAGATGCTGGGCCTCGCCACCATCGACTCCGGCGAGGTGAATAAGGGCTTGCAGTTGCTGCGCCGCGCGCTGAGCCATGCCCCACGGCGGACCACGGTGCTGAACAACCTGGCGATCGAGCTGTGCCGGTTGGGCCGGCCGCAAGACGCCTTGCCCTATCTCGACCGCGCCCTGGCACTGGAGCCGCAGAACCGCGAGCTGCAGCTCCATCACGCGCTGGCGCTGCGGGACTCCGGGCGGCCCGATGAGGCC
>CAXTNN010000033.1:0-20976 GCA_964245545.1 uncultured Acetobacteraceae bacterium
GTCGTATCCCACCCAGGAGGCGAGGATCACCGGCCGCGGCGAGAGGCTGCGCCAGCGGTCGGGCCAGGTCGCGGCCGCAGCCTGCAGCAGGGCACGGGTGAGCCCGTCGATGGCGTCCCGGCCGCGGCTGATCGCGGCCACGGCTTGATCGAACTCCTCGGCCAGCGTTGGCTTGGCAGGGCGGTGGGAGGCAAAACGCGGCGCCGGCTCGCCTGACGCGGTCGCGGCCAGGGCGGCGGCGATCTCCCGCGGCAGCGAGAAGGTTGGGTGGGCGGTGAACACGGCGGCAAAGCGGGTGCGCTCCACTGCCTCGCGGAAGCTGCGGAACGGCACCGGACTGTCCGCCGGGTCGGGGCGGACGAGGCGCTCCGCCACCACCTGCAGCGCCGCTGAGGAGCCCTCGAGCCCGCCCACATAGTCCCGCAGCCGGCTAGCCCGGGCGTCAAACGCGCTGTCACGCAGGGTGCGCACCACCGCATCGAGTTGGTCGAGGGTGAGCTGGCCGGCGTCGATGCGGCGGACCACCTGCAGCGCCACTGCCAGAGCGGGGCTGCTAAACGGGTCATCGCGGCTGCGGTCGCGCGCCTCCTGAACCAGGGCGAGCAGGTCCTGCGCCATGGCGCCGGGCTCGAACGGGCTCGGAGGCGCAGCCAACTGGTCCTGCATGGCAGCATTGTGCGGCGCGAGCGGCGGGCGGGCAAGGGGCGGCCAGTCCGATCTGTGCTAAGACGCTGCCATGTCTTTCGACGACCCCGATCGGTTGGCTCGGCGTTCGCTCGCCCGCCACCGCGCTTTTGCCACCTCCCTGCTGGCTGTGATGGCCGCCCTTACCCTCGGCAGCTACCTGTTGCCGCCGGGCTGGTGGGCGGAGGTGCTGCAGGCGGCGGCCAAGGCCGGCTTCGTCGGCGGCGTGGCGGACTGGTTTGCCGTGGTGGCGCTGTTCCGCCATCCGCTCGGCCTGCCCATTCCGCACACCGCCATCATTCCGGCGCAGAAGGAACGCCTTGGCCGCGCGCTCGGGCGTTTCGTCGCCACGCACGTGTTCACCGAAGCCGAACTGCGCAAGACGATGCGGCGGATCGACCTTGCCGGCCTGCTGCACCGGTTCTTTGCCGACCCGGTGGCGGCCCGACCCGCCGCCGAAGCTGTCGCCGCCATGCTGCCGCGCGTGCTGGCCAGCGTGGAAGACGGGCGGGCGCGGCGGCTGATGACCCGGCTGGCCCCGCGCATCTTGGGCGGGCGCGGCGCCAGCGCCGTGGTCGCGCGGGCGCTGCACGGCATGCTGGAAAACGGGCGGCACCAGGAGGTGTTGTCCTTTATCCTGGCGCAATTCCGCGTCTTGCTTGCCGCCAAGGAGGACCAGCTCCGCGGCATGATCACCGAGCGGGTGCGCGAGCAGGGCGGCATGCTGGTGGGCTGGGCGCTGGGGGCGCAGGTCGCCCGCCGGGTGCTGACCACGCTGAACACCGAGCTGGACAAGGTCGGGCCGGACGGCTCGGAGTTGCGCGAGGCGTTCGACGTTTGGATGCGGGCCGAGATCGGCCGGATGGAGACCGACCCGGAGCGCGCTGCGGAAATCGGCCGCGCCATCCGCCGGGTGGTTGCGCATGAAACGGTGCAGGCCTGGCTGTGGGACCTTTGGGCCCGCATGCGGGTGGCGCTGGAGGCGGATGCGGCCAAGCCGGGCGGCCATGCGGTGGGGCTGATCGAAACCACGCTGGTCAATGTCGGCGCCATGCTGGAGACCGACCCCGCCGCGCGCGAGCGGCTGCAACGCGCGGCCGAGACCATCGTGGCGAGCGTGCTGCCCTCCGCCCAGCAGACTCTCGCCAGCTTCATCGGCGACGTCATCACCAAGTGGGACGCGGCCACCATTGTCGACCGGCTGGAACTACGGGTCGGCCGCGACCTGCAATATGTGCGGGTGAACGGCACGGTGGTGGGATTCCTGGTGGGCGGGGTCGTCTACGCCGTGCTGAAAGCGCTGTTCGGCACCGTCAGCTTCTGAGCGCCCGCCGCCGCGCCGCCACCAGGTCAGCCAGCCGCTGGCTGGTCACCGGGTCGCGCCACAGCAGCACGACGAGGGCGGCCAAGCCGCCATGCAGCAGCAGTGCGCCGAGACGGAGATGGGCCATGTCCCAAATCAGCCCCGGACCAGCGGCCATGGCTGCTGCCGCGATGGCATACGCGGCAAAGCGTGGGAGCGACACGGCGGCGCCAAGCCGCCACAGCAAGCCGGCCATGGCGCCAGCCGCAAGCAACGCTTTCAGCACCGCCATGAAACGCAGCAGCCGGGTGAGTTCGGGCCCGGCCTCATTGATTGCAATCAGGGTCTGCGAGTGCGTGGTGGAAAACAGCCCGGCGGCAGCGGCCAGAGCCGTCACGGCCAGGATCGCGGCCCGTCTCAGCAACGGCGGCGCAAGCACGCCTGCGTTCGGGTTTGACGTTAAAGCGGGAGGATGCGGACGCGCCGGTGCCTCCCAACTGGCTGGACCGGCTGACCTCACGAGGACAGCTTCGACAACCGCATGTTCGCCTCCGCGATGCGTTGCTCAGCCCGCATCTGCATGGAGCGCCGGATGAAACGGCGCCGCATCGGCTTGAGCGCCGTCAAGGCGAGCGCCGCCGTCAGCAGGTTCACGCCTGCGGCCAGGTATAGCACCATCAGCCAATTCCCCGTCGCATCCCGCACCATGCCGCCCAGCGGCACCATCAACGCCGCCGTGCCTTTGGCGGTGTAGAGCATGCCGTAGTTCGTGGCCGCGAACCGGCGCCCGAACATGTCGCCACAAATTGCCGGGAACAGCGAGTAGATTTCGCCCCAGGCGAAGAACACCAGCCCGGTCAGCATGACAAACAGCGTCGGATGGCGCGCGACCGCCGTCAGCACCAAGATGCCCACACCTTCCAGCAGAAAGGCGATAAACATGGTGTTCTCACGCCCGATCTTGTCCGAGATCCAGCCGAAGAATGGCCGCGTCACTCCGTTCATCACCCGGTCGATCGACAAGGCGAAGATCAGCGCCGGCATGGTCACGAACAGCAGCGTCACGGGAGTGGACGCCACGCCGAAATCGGCCGCTATCACGGACAACTGCGCCGTGGCGATCAGCCCGCCCGCGCCGACCATGACGAACATGGCATACAGCAGCCAGAACACCGGCTCGCGCGCGACCTCCAGCGGCCGGAAATCACGCGTGAGGACGTGCAGGTGGGATGGCCGGGTGGCCAGCATACCGCCTGGCGTCAAACCCACCGGCTCCCGCGGGCCGCTGCGCCACGTGCTTCCTGGAGGCGGCTGCAGTGCCAGCGCCACCATCACCACCACCACTCCTTGGATGATGCCGAAGGTCAGGAAGGTTGCCTGGTAGCCGCTGCTTGCGATCATGGTGGAGATCGGCACCACCGTGATGGCCGACCCGGCGCCGAAACCCCCTGCAGTCAGCCCCGCTGCCAGCCCGCGGCGGTCCGGGAACCACTTGATCGCATTGCCGACCGTCGCGCCGTAGATCAGCCCGGCGCCCACTCCACCCATCGCCGCCGCCGTATAGAGCAGCCATAGCGAACCGGCGGCGCTGTCCAGCACCCATGACAATCCGATCAGGACGCCGCCGGCTGCCACCGTCGGCTTGGGGCCGAACCGGTCGATGACGTAGCCTTCAAACGGCAGCAGCCAGGTTTCACAGATGACAAAGATGGTAAACGCCACCTGGATCGCCGTTCGCCCCCAATGATGCGCGGCATCAATCGGCAGCACGAACAGCGTCCAGCCGTATTGCAAGTTGGCGATCATCACCATGCTCACGATGCCGAGCACGAGTTGGCTCCAGCGCGATCGAAGGATTGACATGGAGTGCGTTGGCCTTTGGACGTTGCCCTCGACTTATAATCGGAAATCGGGCGGCGCCGGGATACAGCTTTCACAGCAAGGGCCGTCGTGGGGCTTGCGATCACGGGGGATGGTTTACTTATGCGTCTCGACGGGTGGGAGGCGAGCATGCGGCTTTCGGTGCTGGATCAATCGACCATCGTCTCGGGCCGCTCCCCTGGTGACGCGATCGGGGAAAGCCTGGCGCTGGCCCGGCATTGCGAGGCGGCGGGCTACGAGCGCTACTGGCTGGCGGAACACCATGCCTCTGCAAGCCAGGCAGGCACGGCGCCGGAAATCCTGATTGCCGCCATTGCCGCCACCACACGGCGCATCCGCGTGGGCAGCGCGGGCGTGATGCTGCCGCATTACAGCGCGCTCAAGGTGGCCGAGCAGTTCCGCGTGCTCGAGGCGCTGGCGCCGGGCCGGATCGATCTCGGGCTTGGCCGCGCCCCGGGCAGCGACGGCCGCACCGCCTTCGCCCTCAACCCGAACGCGGCCACGGCGGCGGACCTGTTCCCGTCCCAGGTGCGGGACTTGCTGGCCTGGGTGAGCGGCGAGCGGCTGCCGGAAGGCCATCCCTTCCGCGAGGTGGTGGCGCAGCCAGCGGGACCCACGGCGCCGGAGATGTGGATCCTTGGCTCGTCGGCCTATGGCGCGCAGGTGGCGGCGCATTTTGGCCTGCCCTACTGCTTTGCCCACTTCATCACCGATGGCGAAGGTGCGGCCGAAGCGCTGGACCTTTACCGCAGCCGCTACCGTCCCTCCCCGCACCATCCCCTGCCGCATAGTGCGGTGGCGGCCTGGGCGCTGGCGGCCGACAGCCAGGCGGAGGCGGAGCGGCTGTTCGCTCCCCGCGCCCTGTGGCGGCTCGGGCGGGACCGCGGCGTGTTCAATCCTTTGCCGACCGACGCCGAAGCCGCCGCCTACCCCTATTCCGACGCCGAATTGCGCCGCATCGAGCAGGTGAAGGCGCGGGCGATCTACGGCACCGGGGACGCCGTTGCGGGCCAGTTGCGCAGCCTGGCAGACGGCGTGGGCGCCGACGAGGTGGCGGTGATCACCACGGTGCCTGACCCGCAGGCCCGCCGCCGCTCCTACACCCTGCTGGCGGAGGCGGCCGGGCTCGCCGCCGCGGCGCCGGTGGCGCGCGCTGCGGAGTAGGGCGTCGCCGGCCGCCCGCGCCGTGGCGGTGGCCGGGGCACTCTGCCTGGGCAGCCAAGCGCAGGCGCAAGGCACGCTGCGGTTGCTGGCGGGCAGTGGCGCCGGGTCGATCGACCCGCAGATCAACTACACCGGGCAATACTGGCAGCTTTTCACCATGGTGTACGACGGGCTGGTGGCATTCCGCCGCGTTGCCGGCCCGGCGGGGCTGCAGTTGGTGCCGGACTTGGCCGATGCCGTGCCCGAACCGGCCGAAGGCGGCACGCTCTACCATTTCCACCTTCGCCCCGGCCTGGTCTTTGCCGATGGCAGCCCGGTCCGCGCCAGCGACGCCGCCGCCTCGCTGCGCCGCATCTTCCGCATCGTGGGCCCGACCGCCGGCAGCTTCTACGGCGGCATTGCCGGCGCGCAGGACTGCCTCCGCACGCCCGCCACCTGCACCCTGCCCGGCGCCACGGCCGATGACGCCACCGGCACCGTGGACATCCGGCTGAGCCGGCCCGACCCCGACTTCCTGCTCAAGCTGGCCCTGCCCCATGCCAGCGTGCTACCCGCCTCCGCGCCAGACCATGACGCCGGGTCGCAGCCGGTGGTGGGCACGGGGCCGTATCAGATCGCGTGGGTCGACCCGGTGCGCGGCGTGCGGCTGGAGCGCAACCCGCGGTTCCAGCCGTGGAACCCGGAGGCGCAGCCCCCTGGCATCCCCGACGCGATCGACTACCATTTCGGGCTGGAGGACGAGGCCGAGGTGACGCAGGTGGAGAACAACCAGGCCGACTGGATGTTCGACACGCCGCCGCTGGACCGGCTGGGCGAGCTGGGCGCCGACTATGCCAGCCGGGTGCACATCAACCCGGCCTTGGGCCTGTGGTTCCTGCCGATGAACATGCACGAGGCGCCGTTCACCGACGCCAGAGTGCGGCGGGCGGTGAACATGGCCATCGACCGGGATGCCGCCGTCAAGCTGTTCGGCGGCCCGCTTCTGGCGCATCCATCCTGCCAAATCCTGCCGCCGGAGCTGCCCGGCTATGCGCCCTACTGTCCGTTTCCGCACGGCATGGCGGCGGCGCAGGCGCTGGTGCGGGAGAGCGGCACGGTGGGCATGCGGGTGACGCTGGTGATCGACACCTCGGCGGTGCAACGCGCCTTGGGCACCTACCTCCTGGACGTGCTGCGCCAACTGGGCTTCGACGCGCGGCTGATGACACTCTCCGGCAGCCTGCAGTTCACCTACATCCAGAACACCGCCAACCACGTCCAGATCAGCCTCACCACCTGGTATGCCGACTATCCAAGCGCCACCGACTTCCTGCCGCTGCTGTTCGGCTGCGCGTCGTACCATCCCGGCAGCGATGGTTCGATCAACTTCAGCGGCTTCTGTGATCCGGCGCTCGATGCGCGCATGCAGGCGGTGGCGGAAAGCGGCGACAGCCACGGCTGGGCAGCGCTCGACCGCGAGATCACCGACCGTGCCCCTTTTGCCGTGCTGTTCAACCCGAGCTACATCGACGTCACATCCCGCCGGGTGACGCATTTTCTATATCACGAGCAGTACCACTGGCTGCTGGATCAGTGAGGCGAGGGTGCCGGAAACAGGGCGCTGGATTCGCCGGCCAGCCAGTATGCCACCAGCCCCTCCCACTCATGCGCCGCCCAGTCGAGCAGGGACAGCTTGTCGCCCAGCGAGCCCTGCAGGGCGGTGAGGTGGTCGCGGGTGTGGTAGCCAACCGGGAAGGGCACCACCTCCCACCCCGCCTGGCGGAACACGCCCACCGAGCGCGGCATGTGGATGGCGGAGGTCACCAGCAGCCAAACCTCGCCCGGCTTGGGCTCCACCAGCGCCCGCGACATGGCCGCGTTCTCATAGGTGGTGCGGGACTGGTTTTCGAAGGTGACGCGGCTGACATCCATGCCCAATTGGGCGAGCAGAATGCGGACGAACTTGGCTTCGTTGGTGATGCCCTGCTCGATGTGCCCCGAGCCGCCGGTGAAGACCAGTTTGGCCTGTGGATACTGCCGAGCCAGGATCACCAGGGTGGTGAGGCGGTCCGCAGCGCCGGTGAGCGAGGGAATGCCGCGGTCCTCACTGGTGAGGTCCTCGATGGCGCCGCCCAGCACGATCACGCCGTCGACATGGCTCGGCGGGGTGGTCACGCGCGGAAAGCGGTCCTCCAAGGGCCGGGCCGCCCAGACCTCGACCGGCAGCAGCCAGCAGGCCAGCAGCCCGGCCACGCCCAGGCACAGCAACGCCCGGCCGAGCCGCCAGCGATGCAGCAACAGGCCGAGGGCCGCCGCCGCCACCAGCAAGGCAGACGGGCCGGCCAGCATGGACACCAGCTTGACGGCGGTGAAGTTCAATCCTCTGCGTTGCCCTCGGGGTCGGGGCGCTCAAGCCTGGCGCCCTCCAGCCTGCGCCGCGCTGCGTCGGCCGCGTTCGCCTCGCCCTGGCGCTGCCCGGCGGTGCGGCCGAAGCGTTCCCGGTTGGCAGCGGCCTGCCCCCGGGCTTCCGCCTTGGCGCGCGCCTTCCGCACGCCGCGCAAATTAATGATCTCGCCCATGCCGGCAAACTGCCATGGCATCCCGCCGGACGGAATGCGCGTTGACGCAAATTAGCCCGCCCATGACGTTGCACGATGACGTGAAAACCGCACGCTCGGATTAGCGTTTGATGCCCGTACGCAACACCGAAGGGGTGTCATCCCGTGGGTACCATTCTCGTTATTATCCTGATCATCTTGTTGCTTGGCGGCGGAGGCTATGGCTACAGCGCTGGTTGGGGCTATGGCCCAACCGGAGGTGTCGGACTGATCGTCCTTATCCTCATCGTTCTGCTGGTACTCGGCCGAATTTAGTTGCGGGAGCCGGCTGGGCACCTGCGCCTGGCCGGTTATCGCCATTTTTGCTGCTCATATAATCTGAAGCACTCGCCGGCCGTGCCGGAACCAACTATGGCATGGGGGCGATCGCCCCGTGGGCGAACCAAACCACCAGGCTAGGCTGAACAGGACCCTACACCGTGAGTCAGGTCGATATCTTCGTGTCTTCCTCGAAAGTGACGCTCTCGCCGTCTCCTATTCCCGCCGATTGGATCCTTGAAGGCGCGCCAGTGGCCCGGTCTTGCGTGCTCACCACGACCGATGACAACACGGCCATGACAATCGTGTGGGATTGCAGCGCCGGCCGCTTCAACTGGTTCTACAACCTGGACGAGACAGTCAGCGTGGTGGAGGGCGGCATGACCCTGACCGACCATACCGGCACGCGCAAGGTCAGCGCCGGCGACGTGGTCTACTTCCCCGCGGGCAGCCAGGCGACCTGGGTGGTGGAGCAGTATGTCCGCAAGGTCGCCGTCATCCGTCAGCCTATCCCGGTCGGCGTCAGCCAGGGGTTACGGGTCATGCGCAAGCTGCGCCGGATGGTGACGGCGGAAAAAGCCGGTGGTTTTGCCATCGTCCGCCCCAACGCGGCCCTGGTCACCGCCTCGTCCTAAGGCGCCTGCCTGGCTAATTCAGCCGCCGCATCACCGCATCGAGCTTGGCCATCAACGCCGGGTTGCGCTCAGCCGGCGGGGTGACGACGGCGAAGTCGAGCGCGCGGTCACATCCGGCCGGGCACGGGCCACGCGCCTGGCCCAGCCGCGGCACCACCATCTGCACCAGCCGCCGTGCCGCATCGGCGTTGGCGGCCAGCACGGCCTGGATGCGCTCGACTGTCACGTGGCCGTGCTCGGCATGCCAGCAGTCGTAATCCGTCACCATTGCCACGGTCGCGTAGCAGAGCTCGGCTTCACGGGCGAGCTTGGCCTCTGGCATGTTGGTCATGCCGATCACGCTGCAGCCCCAACTGCGGTAGAGCTCGCTCTCCGCCACGGTGGAGAACTGTGGCCCCTCCATCGCCAAGTAGCTACCGCCGCGATGCACCGGCACATCCAAGCCGCCCGCCGCCTCAGCCAGCACGTCGCCGAGGCGGGGACAGACCGGATGCGCCATCGAGACATGCGCCACGCAGCCATCGCCAAAGAAGCTTTTCTCGCGGGCGAAAGTGCGGTCGATGAACTGGTCCACGATCACGAAGTGACCCGGCGGATAGTCCTCCCGCAGGCTGCCCACCGCGGACAGCGAGATCACATCCGTGACCCCCGAGCGCTTCAGCGCATCGATGTTGGCGCGGTAGTTCAGATGCGTGGGGGACAGCCGGTGGCCGCGGCCGTGCCGGGGCAGGAACACGCAAGCGACGCCAGCCAGTCGTCCGAACAGCAGCGCGTCGGATGGCTCGCCCCAGGGGGTGGACACGTGCCGCCAGGCTTTGTCCTCCAGCCCGTCAATGTCATAGAGGCCGGAGCCGCCGATGATGCCGATCACCGGCTGCACGGCGCCGGCGCTCAATGCAGGTCGGCCCAGACTTTCCGCTTCACCGCGTAGGTCACGCCGGTCATGCCGATCAGGAACAGCACAATGCGCACGCCGATCCGCTTGCGTTGCTCCATTTCCGGGTTGGACATGTAGGTGAGGAAGGTCGTGACGTCCCTCGCCTCCTGCGCCACCGTGGCCTTGGTGCCATCGGCATAGGTCACTTGGTCGTCGTGCAGCGGCTGCGCCATGGCGATCTGGCGGCCTGGGAAGTAGATGTTGTAGTTCATCCCCTGCCCCATCTTTATGTCGGGCGGCGGATCGCGGTAGCCGTTCAGCAGGTTGTAGACGTAATTCGGCCCGCCCTCACGGGCGTTGACGATCAGCGAATGGTCGGGGGGCAGGGCGCCGTTGTTGGCGGCGCGGGCGGCCTTGTCGTTGGCGAACGGCTCCTTGAAGTGGTCGGCGGGCAGCGCCGGGCGCTCGATCGGCTGGCCATTGTCATCGGTGCCGCCGGGCACGGTGATGTTGGACGCGAACGCCTTCACCTGGTCGGCGTCCAGCCCGATGCCCTCCAGGTTGCGGTAATACGCCTCCTTCATGGAGTGGCAGTTGGAGCAAACCTCCTGCCACACCTGCAAGCCGCGCTGCTCCGAGGCCCGATCGAAGGTGCCGAACGGGCCGGAAAACGTCCACTTGACGCTCGGCAGCGGCGCCGGGTCGGTCTCCGGCGCCGCCAATGCGAGGGCCGGGAGCGCCAGGGCCGTGGCAACCGCGAGGGCCAGCCGCATCATGCCTTCTCCATCGGCTTGGCCGTGGCACCCTGCGGCAACGGTCCGCCGCCGGAGCCGCCGATATCGCGCTTGCTCAGCACCGGGCGGCTGATGCTTTCCGGCAACGGTAGCGGTCGCTCAACCTTGCCGAGCAACGGCAGCAGCACCAGGAAGTGCAGGAAGTAATAAGCGGTGCCGACCCGGCCGAGCACCACCCAGATGCCCTCCGGACGATGCTCCGCCACCTGGCCCAGCAGGAACATGTCGACCACCAGCAGGATGATGAGCTGGCGGTAGATCGGGCGGAACCGGGCCGAGCGCACCGGCGAGGTATCGAGCCAGGGCAGCACGAACAGGATTGCGATCGAGCCGAACATCATGGCCACGCCGCCGAGCTTGTTCGGCACCGAGCGCAGGATGGCGTAGAACGGCAGGAAGTACCACTCCGGCACAATCTCGGCCGGCGTCGCCAGCGGGTTGGCCGGGATGTTGTTGTCCGGGTGGCCGAAGAAATTCGGCATGAAGAACACGAACAATGCGAACACCAGCAGGAATATGCAAACCCCTACGCTGTCCTTGACCGTATAGTACGGGTGGAACGGAATGGTGTCCTGCGGGGTCTTCACGTCGATCCCGAGCGGGTTGTTGGACCCGGTGATGTGCAGCGCGACGATGTGCAGGAACACCACGCCGGTGATCATGAACGGCATCAGGTAATGCAGGGCAAAGAAGCGGTTCAGCGTGGCGTTATCGACCGAGAACCCGCCCCACAGCCACGTCACGATGCTGTCGCCTATCACCGGGATGGCGGAGAACAGGTTGGTGATGACGGTCGCACCCCAGTAGCTCATCTGGCCCCAGGGCAGCACGTAGCCCATAAAGGCGGTCGCCATCATCAGCAGCAAGATCACCACGCCGAGCATGAACAGCAGCTCGCGCGGCGCCTTGTAGGACCCGTAGTACAGGGCACGGAAGATGTGGATGTAGACCACGATGAAGAACATCGACGCGCCGTTGGCGTGCACGTAGCGCAGCAGCCAGCCGTAGTTCACGTCCCGCATGATGCGCTGGACGCTGTCGAAGGCCATGGCCGTGTTGTCGGTATAGTTCATCGCCAGGAACACGCCGGTGGCGATCATGATGCCGAGGCTGATCATCGCCAGGGCGCCGAAGTTCCAGAAGTAGTTGAAGTTCTTTGGCGTCGGGAACGTGCCGTATTCCTTCTGCATCATCGTGAGCAGCGGCAGGCGCGTGTCCACCCAGTTCAGCACCGGGTTCTTGATGTCGCTCTTGTGCAGTCCGGCCATAATGAACTCCTCAGCCGATCTTGATCTTGGTGTCGGTCTCGAAGGCGTAAGGCGGCAGGTTCAGGTTTGCCGGCGCCGGGCCGTGCCGCACCCGGCCGGAGACGTCATACTGGCTGCCGTGGCAGGGGCAGAACCACCCGCCCCAATCACCGCGCGGGTCGGTCGGCTTGTTGCCCAGCGGCACGCAGCCGAGATGGGTGCAAATGCCGATCACCACGATCCATTGGGCATGACCGGGCTGGATGCGGGATTGGTCGGTCGCCGGCTCGATAAGCTGGTTGAGCGGCACCGCCTCGACGGTCTTGATCTCCTCCGGCGTGCGGTGGCGCACAAAGATCGGCTTGCCGCGCCACACCGTGGTGATGCCCATGCCCTCGCTGATCGGGGTGAGGTCTACCTCGATGGAGGACAGCGCCAGCACGTCGCCCGCCGGGTTCATGCTGTCGATCAGCGGCCAGACAATGGCGCCGAGGCCAACCACAGCCCCTGCCCCCGCTACTAGCTTGAGGAAGTCCCGCTTGGTGCCGTCTTGCACGGCGTGCTTCTCGCCCACATGGGTGAGCGTCTCGCGCATACCGGCGGCGGATGTGGAGGACATACCTGTGCAACCCTTCTCAATCCCAGCGCCGATGTTCTAGGGGACACCCATGTCCCCTGCAACAAGCCCGCGCCGTATTGTTGTGCAAGATTGGAACGGTTCCTAATGCCGCAAGCTTCTTTCCCGCCCGACCATGCCGCGCTGCAGCCGGACGCGGCCGCCTGGTTCGCCAGCCTGCGGGACGCGATCTGTGCCGCCTTCGAGGCGATCGAGGACGAGGGCGGCACGTTGCAGGATCGGGCGCCGGGCCGCTTTGTCCGCACCGAATGGTCGCGGCCCGGCCTGGCCGGCGGCGGCACCATGGCGGTGATGCATGGCCGGGTGTTCGAGAAGGTGGGGGTGAACGTCTCGGCGGTCTCGGGCGAGTTCAGCCCGGAGTTCCGCAGCGCCATGCCGGGAGCGGCGGAGGATCCGCGGTTCTGGGCGGGGGGCATCAGCCTGGTGGCGCATCTGCAGAGCCCGCTGGTGCCGGCCGTGCACATGAACACGCGCATGATCGTCACCACCAAGGGCTGGTTCGGCGGCGGCGGCGACATCACTCCCATGCGGCCCGACTCGGCGGCGGCGCAGGAGGACGCGGCGGCGTTCCATGCTGCGTTCCGCACCGCCTGCGACGCGCACGACCCGGCGTATTACCCCGAGTTCAAGGCCTGGTGCGACCGCTACTTCTTCCTGCCTCACCGCGGCGAGCCGCGCGGGCTCGGCGGCATCTTCTACGACAACCTGCACCGCCAGGGTGCGGCGGCGGACTTCGCCTTTACCCAGGACGTCGGGCGGGCCTTTCTCGGTGTTTATCCCGACATCGTGCGCCGGCGGATGGATGCGCCCTGGACGGCGGCCGACCGGGAGCACCAACTGGTGCGCCGAGGCCGCTATGTGGAGTTCAACCTGCTGCACGACCGCGGCACGCTGTTCGGCCTGAAGACGGGCGGCAATGTCGACGCCATCCTGATGAGCATGCCGCCTGAGGCGCGCTGGCCCTAGCGCTGCAGGAAGAGCGCCCCGTCACAGGTGAATGCACGCTGCCAGCCGCCAGCCTCGAGCAGCTCATCGCCGACCCGGCGCGGCCCGTCGCCGAACGGCCAGTTGTAGTCGTCGAGCACCGCCCAGCCGCCCGCCTGCAACAGCGGCAGCCACTCGGCCACGTCCCGCGACACGGCGGCAAAATCATGGTTGCCGTCGACGTGCAGCAGCGCCAGCCGGCCGGTGTAGCGTGTGACGCCGAACTCGGTTGGGCCGACGGCAAACCCCGCGCCGTAGCGTGGCCGCACCTCCGCGGCTTCCTCGCGCAGGTAGTTGGCCGTGCCGTAGAAGCATGGAACCAGATTTTCCAGGAACTCGGCGAAGATCATGCCGAAATCGAGCGCTTGGGTGCTGTCGAGCAGGGCCTGCGGGCTGTCGTGCTGCATGGCGGCCGCCTGGCTCCAAGGGTCCATCGCGAGCAGCGGCCCGACACCGTAGCGGCGGCCGAGCCAGCCGAGGACAAAGGCGGAGCGGCCGGCCAACGCCCCGATCTCCACCAGGTCGCCATTCGGCAAGGAGGGCGCCAGCGCCAGGAAACAAGCCAGCTTGCCAAGCGAGGATTGGCCGCGCATGGCGAGTGCCCGCTCCAGCACGGCGTCCAACTCGGCGGGACCGACCAGTGCCTCTGCGGGCGAGCCCAGCCCGGCCGCCAGCGCCACCAGCTCGGCGTGCGAGGGGCCGTTGTGCCGCACCCGCGGCGGGCGGCCCAACAACACCACACCCGGGCAGACTTCGGGCAGCAGCACAGATAGACGGTGGCGAACCACTTCGTGCGACGAGAACACGCCCGTCACAGCATACTCCGCCACGGCAGTGCCCAGTTCCGCGGCGAACTGGTTTTCGTAGACGTAAGGAAGCTGAACCCAATCGGCATAGTCGGCGCGCGCCGGGTCGGAGGAAAGGGAGGAGGCGCCGATCAGGTGGGCGCCGCGCAACCGGGCTGTCTGCGCGAACAGGGCCGCCTCGGGCAGACAAGCCGGAAAGACCAGGATGCGTTCAGCCATGTGATAGCCCGCTGCTTGGGGCGGAGGCACCGGCGCCTTCCTACGAAGGTATGCCACTATCATGGGCTTTGGCGAAGCACCAGTTGGGCGTCCTTTCCCCACCCTCGCCGATGGCCCGTGGCGGTTCGCCCCCGGGGCAGCGCGCGAGCGCCGCTAATTCGCCAGATGACGGTCCAGAAACGCGGTGACCTCGCCGAACATCTCCTTCGTCTCCGCTGCGGTCGGATCGAACAGGTATTGGGCGTGGGAGAAACCCTCGAATACCTGCAACTCCGCCTCCACCCCGGCCTCGCGCAATTTGCGGTGGGTGCGGACGGTGTTGCTCAAGAACAAGTCCCGCGTCCCCGTGGTGAGGATGGCAGGGGGCAAGCCATGGAAGTCGCCGTAAATGGGGGACAGTTGGGGGTCGTGCAGGTCGTGCCCGTTGGCGTAGAGCGCGGCCGCGTGGCTGAGGTAGCCGCTGTAGCTGACGAGCACGTTGTCGACCCACTCATTGACCCTGTAGCTGTCGCCGGTCTCGGTCAGGTCTGCCCAGGGTGTGCCCGGCGCGATGGCGGCCGGGAGCGGCACGCCCTCCGCTTTCGCGCGCAACATGAGGGCCAAGGTCATGCCGCCGCCGGTGGAGGTGCCGACCACGGCGACGTGCCTGGCGTCGGTGGTGGCGAGCACGGCCTTGTAGCCAGCCATGGCGTCGTCCATGGCCGCCGGATAGGGGGCGTCGGGCGGCATGCGGTAGTCAACCTCGTACACTTTGTAGCCGCCGAGGCCAGCGAGCAGCACCGCCTCGATCGTGCCGGACTCGCCGGGCCCATAAACGTAGCCGCCGCCGTGGATGTTGTAGATGACCTGGTTGCGGTGGGCATCGGGGATGGTGCGCGGCGTCAGGATGAAGCCCGGCACGCCGCCCAGCGTGGTCGGCTGCATCGTGACGCCGAGGGCCTCGCGGGCGCGGGCAACGCCTGGCAGGGCGGCGTCGGCCAAGCGTTTGACGAGGGCGCGCCATTCGTCCGGGCTCGCCGGGTTCGCGTCCCAAGCTGGTACGCGGTAGGGCGCGGCGACCAGGGCCTGGGCGGCGGGGCTGACATCGGGCGGCACGGGCAGGTCGCGGGCTGGCACGCTGCGCGGGCCCGGCTTGGCGTTGGCCTGGTTTTGCGCTGCCTCCAACGTGCGGAACTCGGGCGTTTGTGCCAAGGCGGGCGCGGCGATGGCGATGGCGAGCGCGGCGGTGACACAGGTGGCCCAGGGGCGCATGGCGATCCTCCGCCCATCTCGTGTGGGCTTTGCGATGAACAGCCCATGCCGGGCGGTGGCGGGCAAGCGGGCCGATTACCGCCGTGGCAGCACCATGATGTGGGATGCGGTGTCGTCCTGCACGCAGGTGAAGCCCCGCGCCTGGTAAAAGCGGGCGGCCTCCCCCGTGGTCCGCAAGCGGACGGCGTCGAACGCGCCTTCTGCACGGTCGAGAAGCTGCTGCAGCAGTGCGGAGGCGATCCCATGGCGGCGAGCGGCCCGCATGACGTAGAGGTGCCGCACCCGTCCCGTCCTCGCCTGATGGGTGTAGGGGTCGCGGTTGAGGCCGGCGACCGCGACCAGATCATCGCCCAGAGTGGCGCCCAACAGCACTTCACCCCCTTGGTCGAACCTGTTGGCCCGGGTGTGCCACTCGGCTGCTAGCCGTTCCAGGAAACGGTAACCCTCCGCCGCCGCGTCCGCCCGCATCGTGTCGATCGCGGAAGGCAGGTCTTGCAGCACCCGGATCTCGAAGGTTGCCGCCAGGGTCAGAAGCCCTCGGTGAAGCCGGTGACGATGGAGCCGCGCACCGGACTGCTGCTGACGGGGACGGCGCCGGTGCCGGGGGGCATCTTCGGCGGAATGACATATTCCAGCGACGGGCTGGCCTGGTGCTGGTAGCGGACGAACGGCATGGGCGCCGGGTCAAACGTGGCGGCGGCGGGCGGCGGAAAGGACGCCACCGGGGGCGGGTTGGCCGCGCAGGCGCTCAACAACGCAATCAGGGTCATCAGAAACGGCAGCGCGCGCATGTTGGTGCGATATCAACACATTTTGGGGGCGGTGCCAACCGCTGCGTGCTGATCAGGCGCCGTCCAGGCGGCGGCCGCTGGCAGCGTCGAACACGTGCAGCGCGGCGGGGGGAAATGCCACATACAGCACCTCAGCCACCGACAATGCCGTGGGCTGCTTCACCATCACCGGCGTGCCGTCATCGAGACGCCCATGGACCAGGGTTTCGGAGCCGAGCGGCTCGACCAGGTCCACCTTGAGGGGCAGGCCTGCTGGGTCGAGAGCGACGTGTTCGGGGCGGATGCCGAGGGTGAGCGCCGTGGCCGGGGCTTGGTGCGGCAAAACGAGGCGGTGGCCGGAGGCGAGGCGGGCGGCGCCGTCGGCCTCGCCGGTGGCGGGAAGGAAGTTCATCGCGGGGGCGCCGATGAACCCGGCGACGTAGGTGGTGGCCGGGCGCGCAAACACCTCCATCGGGCGTGCAAATTGCACCGGCACCCCTCCGTGCAGCACCAGCAGGCGGTCCCCCAGCGTCATCGCCTCCACCTGGTCGTGGGTGACGTAGAGGCTGGTGACGCCGAGCCGGCGTTGGAGCTGGCGGATCTCGGCGCGCATCTGCACGCGCAGCGCGGCGTCCAGGTTGGAAAGCGGCTCATCGAACAGGAACAGCTTGGGCTCGCGCACGATGGCCCGGCCCATGGCGACGCGCTGGCGCTGGCCGCCCGACAGTTCGCGCGGGCGGCGGGCCAGCAGGGCGCCAAGCCCGAGCAGATCGGCGGTCTGCTGCACCCGCCCGGCGATGGCCGGCTTCGGCATGCCCCGGATGCGCAAGCCGTAAGCCATGTTCTGGGCCACGGTCATGTGCGGGTAAAGCGCGTAGTTCTGGAACACCATGGCGATGTCGCGCTGCGCCGGGTCGATGCCGGTGACGTCGCGGCCGTCGATGCGGATGTGCCCGGCGGTCGCGGTCTCGAGGCCGGCGACCAGGCGCAGCAGGGTGGACTTGCCGCAGCCAGACGCCCCTACGATGACGAGCATTTCGCCATCGGCAAGGGTGAGATCGATCCCCTGCAGGACGGGAGTGGCGCCGAAGCTTTTACGCAGACCTTCGAGCTGGAGCGTGGCCACTACTTTTCGCCTTCGGTGAGGCCGGCGACAAACCAGCGCTGCATCAGCAGAACGACGGCCACGGGCGGCAGCAAGGCCAGCACGGCGGTGGCCATCACGCGGTTCCATTCGACTTGCGATTCCACGCCGATCATCTTGACGATGCCGATGACGATCGTGTCCAGCTTGGGGTCGGTGGCGACCAGCAAGGGCCAAAGATATTGGTTCCAGCCAAACACGAACAGGATGACGAACAGGGCGGCAATGTTGCCGGCGGAAACCGGGATCAGGATGTCCCACAGGAAACGCCACGGCCCGGCGCCATCGATGCGGGCGGCCTCCATCAGCTCGTCCGGGACGGCGAGGAAGACTTGGCGGAACAGCAGCGTGGCGGTGGCCGACGCGATCAGCGGGACGGTGAGGCCGCCGAAGGTGTTGATCATGCCGAACCCGGCCATCACCGCGTAGGTGGGGATGATGCGCACTTCGACGGGCAGCATGAGGGTGATGAAGATGGCCCAGAATGCCGCCATGCGGAACGGCCAGTTGAAGAAGGTGACGGCGTAAGCGGACAGAACCGAGATCGTGATCTTGCCGAGCGCGATGGTGAGCGCCATGCCGAAGGAGACCAGCAGCATCTGCGCGACCGGGCGCCCCCCTGCCCCGCCGCCGGCCAGCACGTCCCCATAGACGCCGAACCCGTGCAGGTTGGGAAGCAGCGAGAGGTCGCCGCGGGCGATGGCGCCGGCGTCTTGGGTGGAGCCGGCCAAGATCATCAACAGCGGCAGTGCGAACAGGAGGACGCCCAGGATCAGCACGGCATGGGCGGGCCAGGTCTTCACTTGCGCTGGCCCAACACGCGGAACTGCACCGCGGTCAGCACGATCACGCCGGCCATGAGCACCACGGACTGGGCGGAGGAGGACCCTAAGTCCAGGTTGATCACGCCGTCGCGGTAAACCTTCACCAGCAGGGTTTCGGTGGACTTGCCGGGCCCACCCTGGGTCAGCGCCCAGATGGTGCCGAAGGTGTCAAAGGCGGCGTAGACCACGTTCACCACCAGCAGGAAGAACACGGTGGGCATCAGCAAGGGCAAGGTGATGGTGCGAAAGCGATGCAGCCCGCGGGCGCCGTCCATCCGGGCTGCTTCGGTCACGGTGCGAGGCACGGATTGCAGCCCGGCCACGAAGAAGATGAAGTTGTAGCTCACCTGCTTCCAGGCGGCGGCGAGGATGACCAAGGTGGCGGCCTGCGTGCCGTTCAGCGCGTAGTCCCAGCCTAAGTGGCGATTGGCCCAGCGGCCGAGCAGCCCGATTTGCGGGTGCAGCAGGAACAGCCAGATCACGGCGGCCACGGCGGGGGCGACGGCATAGGGCCAGATCAGCATGGTGCGGTAGAAGCCGCGGCCCCGCACCACGCCGTCGGCGGCCACCGCCAGCAGCAAGGCGGTGCCCATGGACAGGGCGCAAACGGCGACGATGAAGCCGATGGTACGCCAGATGCTCTGGACGTAAAGCGGGTCGGCGAACAGGTCGGCGAAGTTGTCGGCACCGACGAACACGGACTGGATGCCAAACGGGTCGGTGCGGGTCAGGCTGCCCCAGATCGCCTCGCCGGCCGGCAGGAAGAAGAACACGACCGTGAGGAGAAGCTGTGGGAGCACCAAGCCGACTGGCAGCAGCCAGCCGGGAAAGATCGTGCGGCGCATGTTAGGGCAGGACTAAGGGATTTAGGTGCGGACGGATCTCTGGAACTCGCGCAAGACGTGGTTGCCGCGCTCGGTGGCGCTGTCCAGCGCCGCCTGTGCCGTCTGCTGCCCTTGCAGCGCCTTCTCCACTTCCTCGTAGATGATGTTGCGGATTTCCGGCAACCGTCCCAGCCGCAGCCCCCGCGAGTTGTCCGTTACGGTGCCGCGGGTGAGCTGCTGGATGGGCAACTCGGTGCCGGGATTGGCCGCGTAGTAGCCCTGCTGCTTGGAAAGCGCGTAGCCGGCGAGGGTAACGGGCACGTAGCCGGTATGCTGGTGCCAGGCGGCGGCGTTGTCGGGCCTGGCGAGAAAGGCGAGGAACTCGGCCGCACCCTTATACTGCGCGGCGGGGCGGCTGGGGGCGGTCATGGCCCAGATGCTGGCGCCGCCGATGATGGAGTTGATGGGCGCGGTGATGATCGCCGGGTCGTAGGGCAGGAAGGCGTTGGCCCAGGCGAACTTGGCGCTCTTCAGCAGGTCGCCGCGCTCGCCGGAGGTGTTGAAGCCGATGGCGGCCTGGCCGGAGAGGAACACGCCGTCGGCCGCGTTGTCGCGGCCGCCATATTTGAAGAAGCCGGCCTTCTGCCAATCCATGAAGCGCTGCAGTTGCTTGACGAAATCAGGGTGGCTGATCTGCAAGGCGGCGCCCAGGCCACCAAAGCCGTCGCCGTCGCTGGCGAAGGCGATGTTGTGCAGCGCGGCATACTCTTCCATGTGGATCCAGGAGAACCAGCCGGTCGAGATCCCGATCGGCAGGCCGGACTTGGCCTGCAGCGCCTCCCCGGCAGCGGCCACCTCGTCGTAGGTGGCCGGGGGCTTGGCCGGGTCGAGCCCGGCCTTTTCGAACGCATCCTTGTTCAGCCACATGACGGCGGTGGAGGAGTTGAACGGCACCGAGGCCAGGCGGCCGTCGGGCAGGCTGTAATAGCCGCGCACGGCGGGAATATAGGCGTCGGGCTGGATGGCGGCGCCGGTTTCCTCCACCAGTTGCCAGGCCGGCTTGACCGCGGCGCCGGCCGCCAGCATCGTCCCGGTGCCGACCTCGAACACCTGCACCAGGTTGGGCGCTTGGCCCGCGCGGTAGGCGGCAATGGCGGCGGTGAGGGTCTCGGGATAGGTGCCCTTGAAGATGGGCTGCAGTTCGTAGTCGCCCTGCGAGGCGTTGAAGGCGGCGGCCAGCCGGTTCACCTCGTCTCCCAGCGACCCGGTCATCGCATGCCAGAACACCACCGGCGCACGACCGGCTTGGGCGCGGGGGGTGGCCCATGGAGCCATGGTGGCGGCAGCGGCGCCGGCGAGCAGAGTGCGACGATGCATCGGGACGGTATCCTGTGTAATGTGGCGACGGGGCGTAGGCTGAGACCCTTACACCTCAGTGACAGAAGAATGACGCTTCTGTGAAGCAGACGCGCCGGCCGTGACCAGGGCTACCGCTTGCCGACACTCCAAAGCATCAGCCAGCGGACCGGGAACACCCATACCACGCCTGCCACCAGGAAGTAGACCGCCTGGAACGCCCAATTCTGCGGCAGCACGGCTGGCAGGGTGATGGCGACCGCGATGTAGGCGATGACGAAGGCAATACCCATCAGGGTCGCGGCAAGCGGTCGGAAGGCCATGGCGCGGCAGTTAGCGCAACACGGCGCAGCGGGCTATAGGGGCCGACCAGCGCCACGCCGGGTCAAACGCCGAAAGGATCGATGCAGACATGGACCTCAAGGACCACATCGCCGCCATCCCCGATTTCCCCAAGCCGGGCATCCTGTTCTACGACGTGTCGACGCTGTTGCGGAACGCGGATGCGTGGCAGGTGGCGATGGGGCGCATGGCCCAGGCGGTGCGCCTGTGGCAGCCGGACCTGCTGGCGGGGATCGAGTCGCGCGGCTTCCTGCTGGCGGCGCCGCTGGCGCTGAAGCTGGGCTGCGGCTTCGTCATGCTGCGCAAGCCGGGCAAGCTGCCCGGCCGCGTGGTCGGGCACGACTATGCCTTGGAATACGGCAGCGACCGGCTGGAGATC
>CAXTNN010000034.1:0-9031 GCA_964245545.1 uncultured Acetobacteraceae bacterium
GGCAGTTACAGGCTAACCTACCCTCTCCTCTCCTGCAGCGGGTGAGAGCGAGACACGGGAGCACAATAGCCTTTTCTACCCGAGACAATTACGCAGGAAGGCAACGACTTGCGCGATGCCAAGCCGGTACTGTGCTTGTGTGAATTGATGTGTTGCACCCGCAATCTCCTGCAGCCAGATGGCAGGGTTGGCTGCCACCATCGCGCGGCTTTGTGCGATAGGCATCGTCAGGTCGGCGTCCCCGTGCACGAGCAGAGCATGACAGCGGATACGGTCGGCAACAAACACCGGTGAGCACGCTGCCATGTCTGATGCTGCAACGAAGTCGGCCAGGTAGTCCGCAACACCGGCCTCCTGGCTTTCCCGCGCCCAAGCAACGAGATCGGTGCAGGGGAAGAAAGCAACCACAGCCAATAAATCCGCATCTGGCCGGGCCGCCGCGAGCAGTGCCACTTGCCACCTTGTGAAAATCCGAGCAGGGCGACCGGCCTGCAAAAGCCCGGCTGCAACCGGAGCCAGGAAACGGCGGCGAGAACGTCGTCGGGCTGCCGTAGGCCCTGATCCTCATCACCCGTCGAGCCAAGCCATCCCCGCTGGGACAGGCTCAGCGCCGCAAAGCCCTCTTGCGCCAGCAGGGCACCAATCCAGCCAGTCCAAGTCGCATCACTGCCATAGCCATGCAGGATGATGACGCTTGCCGCCACTGGGGCGTCGGTGCTGTACAAGTATCCCCCGAGCTCCACCCCGTCCACACCAGGCACGCGCACCCGCTGCCCACCAGCACACGACTCGGGTAGATCGTCCCAGGCGTGGACAATACTCAGTTTGAGCGCGAGCCCCTCCGGTGCACCGAGCACACCGCTATAGTAGCCCGGCGCAAAGGGGCGGTCTGCTGGCTCATCCAGCATGCGCCATCCTCGCTGGCGTGCGGAGGCGCAGACCGCATTGACATCCGCACGCGAGGCAGCCCGGAGCTGGAGGGTAACCCCGCGCACGTCCTGACCAGGCGCGACTGCCTGTTGCGCCACAATCTGCGCGCCTTCCCTTGCCCAGAGCACCCAATCCTCACCTCGATTGATGCGCCCGTAACCCAGTGCATGCAGCACGCCGTGTAGCAGCGGCTCAGCAAAACTTAGGCTCG
This sequence comes from uncultured Acetobacteraceae bacterium, assembly GCA_964245545.1. Taxonomy (GTDB): domain Bacteria; phylum Pseudomonadota; class Alphaproteobacteria; order Acetobacterales; family Acetobacteraceae; genus LMUY01. The sequence continues at coordinate 1,142 of CAXTNN010000034.1, forward strand.
CGACGTCGATGGTAAGGCCGGCCAAACCGCCAGGATACGAGGGAAAGCGCATAACAATTCCCATTTACGACCGTTGATACGGCAACGGCAGCAACACGCACACCGGGATCCGCACCAGTTCGCCGTCCTGTCGAACAATCACATCCGCCGCCGGGTCGAAATCCGTCAGCATCTCGCGGCACGCGCCGCAGGGTGGCACCACCGCAATTTCGCGCACCGACTCTTCCACCTTGGGGTGGCGCACCGCGACGGCGCATTCCACCGTGCCATCGCCCTCCAAAATCGCCCGGCCAAGCGCCACCGCCTCCGCGCAGACGGACAGGCGGCCCACTGTGGCGCCCAGGTGCACGCCCGTCCAAATCCGGCCGTCACGCGAGCGCAGGGCAGCCCCCACCGTGTGCCAATGCGGCCGGTAGTGCTTCAGCAGAACGGCGCGGGCGGCCTCGACCAGCTCTTCGTCCGCCGGGCTCAGCATCACTCGGCGGCTTCGGCGTCCTCGCCTTCCTCGGGTGCGGTGATCATCGCCCGCTCCACCACCAGCGACTGGTCGCGGACGCGCTTCTCGATACCCTCCGCCGCTTCCGGATGGTCCTTCAGGAACGTCTTGGCGTTCTCCCGGCCCTGCCCGATCCGCTGGCTGTCATAAGAGAACCAAGCGCCCGATTTCTCGACCACTCCCGCTTTCACGCCCAAGTCGATCAGCTCGCCGCGCTTGCTGATGCCCTCGCCATACATGATGTCGAACTCGACCTGGCGGAACGGCGGCGCCAGCTTGTTCTTCACCACCTTCACCCGGGTCTGGTTGCCCACCACCACGTCCCGGTCCTTGATCTGGCCGATGCGGCGGATTTCCATGCGGATCGAGCTGTAGAACTTGAGCGCGTTGCCGCCCGTCGTCGTCTCGGGATTGCCGAACATGACGCCGATCTTGAGCCGGATCTGGTTCAGGAAGATCAGCATGGTCTTGGACTTCGACACGCTGCCCGTCAGCTTGCGCAGCGCCTGGCTCATCAGCCGGGCGTGCAGGCCGACATGGGTGTCCCCCATCTCGCCCTCGAGCTCGGCCCGCGGCACCAGGGCAGCGACGCTGTCCACCACCACCACGTCGATCGCGCCGGAGCGGACCAAGGTGTCGCAGATTTCGAGCGCCTGTTCGCCGCCATCGGGCTGGGACAGAAGGAGATTGTCCACGTCCACGCCAAGCTTGCGGGCATAGATCGGGTCGAGCGCGTGCTCGGCATCGATAAAGGCGCAGGTGCCGCCGCGGCGCTGCGCCTCGGCAATGGCATGCAAGGCAAGGGTGGTCTTGCCCGAGCTCTCCGGGCCGTAGATTTCGACAATGCGTCCACGCGGAAAGCCGCCAATGCCGAGCGCCAAGTCCAGCCCCAGCGAACCGGACGAGATGACGTCCACCTGCTCGTCGGCGCGCGAGCCCATGCGCATGATCGAGCCCTTGCCGAAGGCGCGCTCAATCTGCGTCAGGGCGGCGTCGAGCGCCTTGGTTCTGTCCATGGTATGTCCTTTGCCCATGCATACGGGCGTCCTGCCATTGTGTCACAGCCGCGAAGAGCCCCGCAACCAGTCCGGCCCTCGCCCAGGAGCCTCAACTAAGTTCACGGCAAGTTCTCTCGTAGTGCTTGCCGCCGTTAATAAACCGAACCTGATTTGTTCTAGTGAACGTAGAGCGAACATGGTCGCTTCACGCGGTTTCGCAATGCTTTTCTCGGCCGTTTTCACACCCTCTCTGCACATTGGCACCCACGGCTGCAACAAGGTCCCGCATCGCATAGGGCTTGGGCATGAAATGGATCTCGGCCTCGGTCAGCCGCTTGCGAAAGCCATCCTCCACATAGCCGGAGACCAAAATCGCCGGCAGGCCAGGCCGGATTGCCCGAACTGCCTCCACCAGGGCTGCCCCATCGAGCCCCGGCATGGCCACGTCCGACACCAGGATCGAGAGGTCCGCCGCCAGCGCCGGGTCATTCAGCAACCCCAAGGCCTGCTCGCCAGATGCCGCCGGCAGCACCGTCCAGCCGTGCCGGGCCAAAGCGCGCTCGGCCACACGGCGCACGCCATCCTCGTCATCGACCAGCAGAATGGTTCCCGTTCGGCTCGCCGCCGGCGCCGGAGCCACCCAGGCCGGCGCCACCGAGACGGTGGCAGCGTCCTCCACCAGCCGTGGCAGGTAGACGCGCACCCGGGTGCCTTTGCCGATAGCGCTGTCCACTGCCACGAAGCCGTCGGATTGCCGGATGATGCCGTGCACCGTCGATAGCCCGAGCCCGTTGCCTCCCCGCTCCCGTCGGGTGGTGAAGAACGGCTCGAAAATCCGCGGCAGCACCTCCCGCGGGATGCCCACGCCCGTGTCCTGCACTTCCACCATCACGTAGTGGCCCGGCGGAATCGTCTCCTTGTCACGAACCAGCGGCCGGAACAGGTCCATATGCCCGGTTCGCAACGTCAACCGGCCGCCGGCCGGCATTGCGTCACGGGCGTTGACGGCGAGGTTGACCAGCACCTGGTCGAGCTGCGTCGGGTCCACGCGGACGGTGCGCCCGGGCTGTTCCAGCTCGAGGTTGAGTGCCACGGTGCTGCCCAGCAACCGCCGCAACAAGATGGAGATGTCGTCGAGTGCCCGGTTGATCGCCACCGCCCGGGGCTGCAGGGCCTGCTGTCGCCCGAAGGCGAGCAATTGCCGCACCAAATCCGCCCCACGCACCGCGCTGGCACGGATTTGCTGCAGGTCCTCCACTGTTTCGGCGTCAGCCTGCGCCCGTTCCAGCGCATCGTCTGTCGCGCCAATCACGGCTGTCAGCAAATTGTTGAAGTCGTGGGCAATGCCGCCAGCGAGCTGACCCACCGCCTGCAGCTTCTGGCTCTGGCTGAGCTGCGCTTCGAGGTCCTTTTGAGCGGAAATATCGATGAACTGGAGCAGAGCGCCGCTCACGGTGGCGTCAGCCTCCCGCAGCGGGATGGCGGTGATTTCGACCGGCTGGATGCCCGCTTCGCGCCGCCCCCTGACCACTGAAACATAGCCGCGCAGCACGGTTTGCCCGCTGAGCACGGGGCCTAGCTCATCCCATAATCCGTGACCGCGCTTGTCGCAGAAGATCGCCTGCACGGGCTGACCCGGCGACAGATTACAGTCTCCGCTGAGGAGCTGCCGCAGCCCGGTATTGACGCGGACGAGACGGCCGCACCCATCCACGACCGCAACGCCGACAGCCGACTCATCCATCAGCACGCTCAAGGCGCCGTCAGCCAGGTCGCTCAGCCGGTTCAGCAGCGCGGGTTCAGCACTCAAGCGCGCTGCCGTGGCATGGCGCGGGCCCTCAGCCGCCAGACATAGGCGATGATCTCGGCGACGGCTTTAAAATGCTCTGCCGGAATCTCGGCATCCAGTTCAACCTGGTACAGGGCGCGTGCCAATGGCGGGTTCGGCACCAGCGGCACGCGATGCTCGGCCGCCACTTCTCGAATGCGCGCTGCCACCTCGTCGACCCCTTTTGCCACCACGCGGGGAGCACCGCCTATACCACGATCGTATGCAAGAGCGATAGCGTAATGGGTGGGGTTGGTGACGATCACGGTTGCCTTCGGAACCGCGGCCAGCATGCGCTTTTTGGCTCGCATCATCCGGATTCGGCGCAGCCGCGCCTTCACCATCGGATTGCCATCCGTCTCCTTGGCCTCGTCCCTCACGTCTTGCTTGCTCATGCGCAAGTCGCGAGCGTGTTTGATCCTCGCCCAAGCCGTGTCCGCCCCGGCGATCACCACTTGCAGGCCAAGCACCGGGAACATGAACTGCAGCAGCAAGTGCAGGATCTGCTCGGCCAAGTGGCCCGGCGTCCACATCATCGCGTTCGTGAGGTCAGGCAGATGCTGCGAAAGGACGTGGTAGGCGGTGAAGCCGAGCAAGCCGAGCTTGGCCATGGATTTGCCCGCTTCGATTAGGCCGCGAACACCGAAAATGCGTTTGATCCCCCGCATCGGGCTAAGCCGCGCCAGGTCCGGCATGAGTGTCTTGGTGTTCAGCACAAGGCCAGTCTGCAGCAGCGTGGCCGCGACCACGGCGGCCAACACGCTGAGAATGATGGGGCCGCCCAGCATGGCCACGCCCAGCATGGCGGCCCGAAGCCCGGCCACCGGATCTTGAAGGGAAACGTCCAGCATCGGTGTCAGTCGGGCGAGGGCGCTGTGCCCGATTACCGGGCCGGTCAGCGAGAGCATTAGCGTCGCCACGCTTAGGCCAGCCAGGCTCGCGACCTCGCGCGAGAGCGGGACGCTGCCCTCGGCGCGAGCCCGTTCCAACCGTCTTGGACTGGCGGCCTCCGTGCGGTCTTCGCCTTCTGCCATTTCTAGCGCCTGACCAGGGCGGGCCGGCCCGACCCGGGCGGTGAGTCAGCCGCTACACCAAATACGGGAGCGCGGCCGATGCGTCTGAGTGAACCGGCCATACCCTAGAGGCCTGGAAGCGCAGCGAAATGGTCATGCGCGGCTTCAAGCCACAGGGTGGTCATCCCCGTGGCCAGAAAGCCCAACAACGCCAGCCCGGCCAGGATTTGGCCTGGCATAGCCAGGAAGTACACCTGCAGTTGTGGGATCAGCCGCGAGATCACGCCAAGTGCAGAGTGCCAGACGATGTTAGCAAGGATAAGAGGCGCGGCGAGTCGCAGCCCCAGCGCAAATGCTGTGGAAACCGCGCCAACGGCCGCCTCCAAGCTGTCTGGAACGGACAGCAAGGCGCCCGGCGGAACCAGCGTGTAGCTACCGGCAAGCGCTGCCACGGGAAGCGTCCAAAGCCCGGTGCCGAGCACCAAAACGGGCACCGCAAGCGAGAACAGCCGCATCATGGCGCTGGATTGGCCGAGCGCCGGGTCTGGCGTGATGATGCTGGATAGCCCGAGCATGAAGGAGATGATCTGGCCGGCGATGGGCAGGGCGAGCGCAATGCAGCGCGCCAGCCAGCCCAACACGCCGCCGCAGAGCAACTCGGCACCCACCATGCTTGCGGTGCGCCAACCATCTGGCGGTGCGATAATACCCACGCCGGGCAGGATCAGCGCCACGAGCGCGAGCACGAGCCCGGCGCGGACCGTGGCGGGCATCTCGGTCTCGCCCAGTCCCGGCAGCAGGAGGACGGCGCCACTGCAGCGGCACAGCACGAGGGCGAACGCAAAGGCCCAGCTCGGCAGCAGTGCAAGCTCGGCGCTGCCCATCATTGCCCGCCGACGGCTATCATCCGATCGAATAGAAATTGCGTGTAATCGGTCAAGGTCGCGAGCATGAACGGGCCGCTCAAGACCAGCACACTGACAATAACGACGACCTTGGGAATGAAAGTAAGCGTCGCCTCGTTGATCTGAGTGATGGCTTGCACAAGAGACATCACAATGCCGACTGCCAAGGCGGCAAGCAACGCGGGGCCGCCCAGCTTCAGCAGCACCAGCATCATCGCATGCAGCGCCGCCCCAACATCGCCTTCGTTCATGGCTGGCCTCCGGTGCCGGCGCAGAGCTGGCGTGCTAGGGGCTTCAAATCGCCATCTTCATGATGTCCTGGTAGGCCTGCACCACTCGGTCCCGCACCGCAGTTGTGGTTTGCAGCGCCAGCTCGGCACGGTTCACCGCCGTCACGACGTCCGTCAGGTTGCCCGTGCCCGCAATGGCTTGCGCCGATGACTGATCAGCCTGGTGACCAGCGTCCACAACGCCTTGCAGCGCTTGCGTCAGCGCCGAGCCAAAGCCTTCAAGGCTGGCGGGCTGGCCAGCATCCGTGCGGCCATAGGCTTGCGCCGCTGCTGCCGCCGAGAGCGCCGGAATGCTCATTTCAGCATGTCTATCGCGCGGCTGAGCATGGAACGGGTGACTTCCATGACGTTCAGGTTAGCGCTGAACGAGCGCTGCGCCTCCCGCATGTCCATTACTTCGACGAAGCTGTTGACGTTCGGCAGATGGACATAGCCCTGAGCATCGGCTGCAGGATGCGACGGGTCATAGCGCTTCGGAAACTCTGATTTGTCGGTGCCAATTTGCTTGACGTCCACCGTGGCTTCGCCCACCGCCGCGTCCATCTTGTCTTCGAACGTGACGGTTTTTCGGCGGTATGGATCGGCCCCCGGCGTGTCGCCGGTGGTGTCCTGGTTGGCAAGGTTTTCGGCGATCACGCGCAACCGTGTGGTCTGCGCGTCCATGCCGCGGGCGGAAATGGTGAGCGCCTTGGTCAGATCCATTAGAGACCCCTACTTGCCCAATACCGTGTGGAACAGGCCGAGATATTTTTTGTACAGGTTGGTCACCAGCGCCTGAGCACCATCCGTATCGGCGACCTTGGTCAGTTGGTCCTCCACCGAGACGGCATTTCCGTCCGGCGCACGTTCGTTCGGGCGATCCTGCAACAATGCGGCCGCGACGCTGGTTGACCCGGTGATATGCATCGGGCTGGTCACTGCAAGGTTTGGCGCTGCCTTGCTCAAGGCCTCGGCAAAGGGCGATAAGTCCTTGGCCTTGTAGCCAGGCGTGTTGGCGTTGGCGATGTTCTGCGCCAACAAGCCCTGCCGCCGATCGATCCATGCGAGACGCTTCTCCGCAAGGTCGAACAACCCCATGCCATTATCATCCATGGCGCGCAGTCTGCCCGTGAAATCCTACTCAAGGGTTAACCGCCAATGGCAACGCTTTGGTAACCAGCTCATGGTTGAATGCGCCGTATGGAAGGCACGGGTTTCATCAGCTTTGACCATGCGGAGTTCGACGCGGCCGCGCTGCGGACGGCTATCGGCATGAGTGAAGGCCTAGCACGAACAATATGCATCGCCCGGGTGCTGGTGGAAAACGGCCGCACAGTCGACATGGCCGGGCTTGACCGCGGGGTCGGCTTGCTCTGCGCCAAAGCGCTGGATTTACCGATTGAGACTGGGCGTGAACTTCGGCCGCACCTGTCCGCCCTTCTCACCGCGGTCAGTCAACTTACGGAGGCGCTGCAAATCCAGAATTCCGCGTGAGCAAAATCGCTCGCGCCATAATTTACTTCGGCAAAAGGCCCCAATCATGACACCCGCTTCCCTTCTCCTGTCCGTGGGCAGCTTAACTGCCGTTCTGCTGCTGATTTTCCTTATCGGTCGAGTGGCGCGCACCACCCGCTTTGTCCGCCTGGGCGCAAGTTCCAATCGCAGGCTCCGTGTGATCGAGGCACTCCCACTTGATCCCAAGCGTCGTCTCGTGCTGGTTGAATGTGACGGCCGCTCGGTTTTGTTGCTGGCCAGCGCGCAAGATCAAGTCGTGGGCTGGTTGCCCGAGCCTGCGCCATGAAGCGTTGGTGTCTCACCCTCATCCTGTTCCTTTTGTTGCTGCCCGGGCTGGCTGCTGCGCAATCCGTCAACATTGATCTTGGCGCGGCAGGGCAGGCCGGCGCCACTGGCCGGCTGGTGCAGCTCACCGCGCTTATCACCGTGCTCTCCGTGGCACCAAGCCTGCTTGTCATGGTGACGGCATTCACCCGCATCGTCATTGTGCTGTCATTGCTGCGCTCGGCCATCGGCGCACAGGGTACGCCGCCAAACATGGTGCTGATCGGCCTGGCATTGTTCCTGACGTTCTTCGTCATGCAACCAGTGTTGGACCAGGCCTACACGTCCGGCCTGCTGCCTATGAGTGACGGTCGGGTGGGGGAACTTGAAGGCCTGCGCCTGGCGGCCGAGCCGTTCCGGCGCTTCATGGCGGCCAACTTGCACGGGCCGGACTTACAGCTCTTTCTCGACATCGGCCACATGCCAGCCGCAGCCAGCGCCGATGCCGCGCCCTGGCGCGCGCTGGTGCCCGCCTTTCTCATCGGTGAGCTTCGCCGCGCGTTCGAAATGGGTTTCTTGCTGTACTTGCCGTTTCTGGTCAT
>CAXTNN010000034.1:9041-20920 GCA_964245545.1 uncultured Acetobacteraceae bacterium
GTATCACTCGATACAAAGGTGCATGACCGCCCCGGCAGCGTGCTGATGAGCTTGGGCATGATGATGCTGCCACCCGCCACCATCAGCCTGCCATTCAAACTCATTTTCTTTGTGCTCGTGGATGGATGGCGGCTGATTTCGGGCAGTCTGGTGCAGAGCTTTGCACCCTTGCACTGAATGGGTCGCCGGCAAGCCCGGCGCGGTGATGCCAACATGGCTCACCCAGGCAAATGGGGGCTCCGGTTGCGCAAAGACCCGGCGAGCGCACCGACGACCATCGAGCCAGCGGCCAGCAGCAATAGGCTCGCCCGTAGCCCGGCTGCAGCCGCTGCGATGCCGATAGCGACCGGGCCGATCAGAAAACCCGCGTAGCCAGCCGTCGCAACCATGGCGATACCCGCCGCGGGAGACGCAGCAACGGAACCAGCGGTGCTGAAGACGGCAGGCACCACGTTGGCAAGGCCGAGCCCGACGAGCGCAAACCCGAGCGGCGCCAGCGCCGGCGTTGGCAGAAGCACGGCAAGCACCAGCCCGGCGGCGGAGATTACAGCGCCGGCGCCGACCACAACGCTGCGGCCAAGCGCACGGACGACACTGTCGCCACCTGCTCTCCCCATCAGCATGGCCGCCGAAAACGCCACGTATCCCAACGATGTCAGGTCTTGCGAGGCGTCCGCTACCGTCCGCAAGTAAACTCCGCTCCAATCTGCCATGGCGCCTTCGCACAACATGCAAACCAGCGCCGCCGCGCACAGCGGGAGCGCCGCTCTGCTGGGAAGCAGGAACCGCGGGCCTGCCACGCTCGGAGCATGGTCCCCGTCCCGCAGCGCTGGCCAGGCGAACGCGGCCAAAATCGCCACCGGCGCGGCCGCCGCCGGCATCGTCAATCCTGGGTTCGTGCTTGCCAAGAAACCGCCCAGCGCCGCACCCGCCAACCCCCCCGCACTGAACGCGGCGTGAAACGATGACATGATCGCACGTCCCCAGCGCCGCTCCACCGCCGCGGCATGCGCGTTCATGGTGACGTCAAGCGCTCCATTGGCCACACCGAGGACAAAGGCGGCCGAGACGAGGGCGGCAAAGCCGGACGCAGCCTGCGGCAACAGCAGGGACAACGCGAAGCCCAGCGCAGCAAGCCGGGTCGCTCGTGCGGCGCCGTGCCGCGAAGCGACCAGCCCGGCCACAGGCATAACCAGGATAGCCCCCGCCGCAAAGGCCAGCAGAGCAAGGCTGAGCGCGCTGGCCGTCAGCATGAACCGGGCCTTGAGGGACGGAATGGCTGCGGCCCAGGCGCCGATGCCCAGTCCGTTGGCGAAGAAGACGAGCGTGACCGCGGCGCGCTCTGCCGACGAGGCTGCCCGGGCGCCAACAGACGTGCTGCTCACATCCCCGCCGCGGCAGCGCTCGCCCCGTGCACGGCGAGACCCGCCGCCTGCAGCCGCGCCACGGCCGTCTTGGGCGCGTTTGCTTCGCGCCCATCGCGGGGGATCATGTCTATAAGACTGCGCGACTTGCGCGCCGGTTCCGTACCCAACACCCGACCGCTCCTGGCAAGATTGTCTGCATCGGTTTGAACTATACGGACCATTCGGCGGAGAGCGGCTTCCAGTTCCCAGACTACCCCACCGTATTCAGGCGGTTTGCCTCCAGCCTGATCGGCCACGGCGGCCGTGACATTCCAAAGCACCGCGCGCTTGACCGCCTCATCGCCTACTCCCTGTTTCACGATGCCTCCATTCGCGACTACCAAATCAGGGCGCCGCAATGGACCGCCGGCAAGAACTTTGACGCAACCGGCGCATTCGGCCCCTATCTTGTTACCGCGGACGAGTTGCCGCCGGGCTGCAGAGGCCTGCTGCTGCTGGCGTGTGGCGAAACTCGATAAGTATTAGAGGACCTGCTCCCATTATTGCTATTTTGTTGTCGGCAGCGTGAACGATACGGGCGCTGGTGCTGCTTGAATGGCCGACAAGGGCTTCAGCGCTGGCTGGGGCCTGAGCCGGCACGTCCTCGGGTCCAACTACTTCCACTACGTTACTTCGGGCACGCGCTGTCTGGCAGCCCGACGGTGCTGCCGAGCCTGACTTCCTTCACCCGGCCCAGTCACATGCTATTCGGGTCCGATAGCCCGTATGCGTCGAGCAGCACGATCGGTTATTTTATCCGGAACCAAGACAGCTTCGAAGGCCAGCACGCGGCGGCGCGCACCGAAATCAACCAAGCCAATGCGGAGCCCCGCTTCCCGCGGGTGATCATGGGTCTGCTCGGCGGCGCAGCAACACCACCTGGATTGGCCTAGCGGCGCTGCTGACCACCAACAACCTGAACTTGTTGCAAGCGCATTTGGGCCCAATCTTCTCTTCCGCCACCTTCGGCGCCATGCTCGGTCACTCAGCAAGGCTCTGAGTATTACTTTGTCTGCCGGCGAGATCGAGCCCACGGTGGGACGGGTTTCCGGTCGAAAACGGGCCCTGGACCGGGGGACCTCCGGGCGCTACGTTTCACCCAGCAAGTCAGCTTGCGGCGAGCAGTGCATCCAGCGTCGCGAGCGGGCTGCAAGGGGTGGAAGCAGTGGCGGCACATACCGTCGATACGTTCGATTATGTCATTGTCGGTGGTGGATCGGCCGGCTCGCTGCTTGCCAATCGCCTCACGGAAGACGGCACAATCACAGTCTGCGTTCTTGAGGCGGGGCCGCCGGACCGCAATCCGTGGATCCACATCCCGGCAGGCTTCACCAAGACGCTGTTCGACCCGGCCTGCACCTGGCAGTTCAAGACCGAGCCCACCGAGCGCACCGGCCAGCGCGCCATTGCCACCACGCAGGGCCGCACGCTCGGCGGCTCCTCCTCGGTGAATGGGATGATCTGGAATCGGGGTCAACCGGCCGACCTCGATAGCTGGGCGCAGCGCGGCAACCGTGGCTGGGGCTATGCCGACGTGCTGCCGTACTATCGCCGGACGGAGCGGCGAATCGGTGCTGGCGACGATACCATCCGCGGCCGCGACGGCGGCATCCCGGTGACCGACATGGACTGGATCCACCCCGCGTCGGAAGCGTTCATCGCCGGCTGCGTCGCGGCCGGCATCCCGCGCAACCCCGACTACAACAGCGGCAATCAGGCGGGTGTCGGCTATTTTCAACGGGCGATCCGCAATGGGCGCCGGGTCAGCGCCGCCCGCGCCTTCCTCACTCCTGCCCGCTCCCGCCCGAACTTGGTGGTGCGGACATCCGCGCGGGCCTGCAGCATCATGCTCGAAGGCCGCCGCGCGGTCGGCATCCGCTACCTGCATGAGCGGGGTGGCGCCGAGCGCACCGTCCGTGCCCGTCGCGACGTGGTGCTCAGCGCCGGCACGGTAAACACGGCGCGGCTGCTGCAGGTGTCGGGAATCGGCCCGGTGGAGCTGCTTGGCGAACTGGGTGTGGCGGTGCGCCATGCACTGCCAGGCGTGGGGGAGAACTTCCGCGACCACTACGCCGTGCGCCTGGTGATGCGGGCCAAGCCGGGGCTGGTGACGTTGAACGAGCTGGCTCGCGGCCCACGGCTGGCGGCGCAGGTGGCGCGCTGGGCCACGGGCCGGCCGAGCATCCTGGCCACGGCGCCCTCCCATGTCCATCTGTTCTGGCAATCCTTCGAGGGGCTTGATGTGCCAGACCTGCAATGCGTGTTCACGCCGGGTTCCTACGCGCAGGGCAAAGTCTACATCCTGGACAACTTCCCGGGCATGACCGCGGGCGCCTGGGCGCACCGGCCGCAGAGCACTGGCCATGTGCGCGCCCGCTCCACCGACGTGTTTGTCGACCCGGTGATCCAGCCCAACTACCTCGACAGCGCAATCGATCGCCGCGTCACGCTGGGCGGCATCCGGCTGATCCGCCGCTTGCTCCACAGCCCGCACTTGGCACCGTTCATCGACAGCGAAGTCCTGCCCGGCGCCGACGTGCAGTCGGACGACGAGCTGTTGGCGTTTGCCTACGCCAACGGCGCGACCACGTACCACCTGATCGGCACCGCCCGCATGGGACCGGCGACCGACCCGATGGCGGTGGTGGACGACCAGCTTCGCGTGCACGGCTTGCAGGGCTTGCGCGTGGTGGATGCGTCGATCATGCCCAGCATGCCATCGGCGAACACCTATGCCACGACGCTGATGATCGCCGAAAAAGCCGCGGACATGATCCGCGGACGTGTTCCAGAGGCGTTGGCGGAGGCCGCTTGATAGGCGGGGGCTCGACATGATCGTCGCACTCATTGGCACCGGGGTTATTGGCGCGAGTTGGGCCGCGGCGTTTTTGGCGCGCGGCATGGATGTGGTCGCCACCGACCCGGCCCCTGACGCCGAGGCTGCGTTGCGCCGCAGCATCGAGGCGCACTGGCCCACTATGGAGCGCGTCGGGCTGACGGACGGCGCGACCCGGGACCGGTTGAACTTCGTTTCATCACTCGAAGCGGCGGTCGAGGGCGCCGCCTTCGTGCAGGAAAACGGGCCGGAAAACCTGGACATGAAGCGTGACCTGTTTCGCCGCATGGACGCCGTGGCGCCAGCAGATGCAATCCTGGCCACCAGCACGTCGACCATCATGGTCAGCCAGTTCCAGGACGCATGCGCGCTGCATCCCGAGCGGGTGGTGCTGGGCCACCCATTCAATCCGCCGCACCTGATTCCACTGGTCGAGGTTGGGGGCGGCGCCGCCACCGCACCGGAGAGCGTTGCGCGGGCGATGGCGTTCTATCGCGCATGCGGCAAGCGGCCAATCGAGCTGCGCCGGGAAGTGCGCGGCCATATCGCCAACCGGCTGCAAGCGGCGCTGTGGCGGGAGGCGTTTCACCTGGTCAGCATCGGCGTCGCCAGCACCGCTGACGTGGATGCGGCCATCGCGCACGGGCCAGGTTTGCGCTGGGCGCTGCTCGGACCGTTCCTGAACATGTATCTGTCAGGCGGCGAAGGTGGCCTCGCCGCGCTGTTTGAGCGGCCATTATGGCGAGAAATGGAGGCCGTTTGGCAGGACTTGGGCGCCATGACGGAGGCCAGCAGCACCCTGCGCGCCCAACTCGTCGCCGAGGTCGCAGTGGAGTTGCCTGCTAGCGGCGCGGAGGCAATGGTGGAAGACCGGGACCGGATTTTGGGCACGTTGCTGCAGCTCAAGGCGGGAGCGGCAAACCTGCCCTAACGGGCATGGCATTGGCAATCAGGCCAGCCGCCTGCTTAGAACTCCTCCCAGTCCTCAGCCGCGCTCGGGGCGGCAACCGCCTTGTTGATGACAGCACGCTTGCCCGGGACTGTTTTCGGCTGCGATGGAAGGCCCGACTGGGACCCGTTAGGACGACTGCGGGTTGGGCGAACGGCGGGAGTGGTTTCGAGCCGGGCGAGTGCCGGCTTTCCCGCCGCAGCCGTTGCCGCTGCAATGACGAACCCGGCGCCGAGCTTTGCTAATGTTTCGGCCTCTTGCGCAAGGTTGCGGCTTGCGGCTGTGCTCTGCTCAACCATGGCGGCGTTCTGTTGCGTCACCTGGTCCATCTGGCCCATGGCGCTGTTGATCTGGGCCAGGCCGCTGGCCTGCTCCGCGGCGCTGGCGGCGATCTCGCCCACAGCAACGTCGATCTGGCCCACCTGCTGAACGATACGTTGCAGTGCCTGGCCAGTGTCCCCAACCAGGGCCACCCCCCGTTTCACCTGATCTGATGACGTCGAGATCAGGGCCTTGATCTCCCGCGCAGCGCCGGCGCTACGCTGGGCCAGGGCGCGGACTTCGCTCGCAACCACGGCAAAGCCGCGGCCTGCATCGCCGGCGCGGGCTGCCTCGACCCCTGCATTCAGCGCCAGCAAGTTGGTTTGGAACGCGATCTCGTCGATGACGGCGATGATCTGCCCGATCTCGTTGGATGACGAAGCAATCGCGTCCATCGCCTTGACGGCATCTTGCACCACCAAACCCCCGTGGTCGGCATCGGACTTGGCGGATGACACGACGCTCAACGCCTTTTCAGCGCCAGCAGCCGAGGATCGCACCGTTACGGTGATTTCATCGAGCGCGGCCGCTGTCTGCTCGAGGCTGGCCGCCTGTTGCTCGGTCCGCCGGGACAGGTCACCCGCCGCGTGGGTGATTTCGGCCGCGCCGGACTGGATTGCGGCCGTGCCCGTGGCCATGGAGCCCACAGTGTCGGCAAGGCGGGTCACGGTGTTGTTGAAGTTGCTGCGCAGCCCTTCGTATTCGGACGGGAAGGTGTGGTCGAGCCGAAGCGTGAGGTCTCCCTCGGACAGTTTGTGCAATCCCTGCTCCATCGCAGCCAGGACGGATGCGAGCTGCGCCGCTGCTTCGGCCGAGCGTGCGTCTTCCTGCACGCGGCTTTCCTCAGCCATCTGCCGGGTCTGCTCGGCTTCTTGCTGGAGGCGGGCTTTCTCGCAAGCCGCCTCCTTCAGCACCTGCACGGCCGCAGCCATGCCGCGCGTTTCGGTCAGGGAGCCGCCATTCGGAACCATTACGTGCAGCTCCCCCGCGGCCAACGCCCGCATCGCATGCTGCAGGGCGGCGGTCGGCTTGGTGACGGAGCGGACCAGCAGCGCGCCGACCGCCATAATGGCCAGCACCGTGCCGGCAATCACCAGCACCATCCATCGAGCACTCCGCCAGAACACCGCCCTGATGTCGTCGACATAGCCGCCGGCGCCAATCGCCCAGTTCCAAGGCACGTAATGGCGATAGACGCTGATCTTGGGCAAAGGCTCAGTTGACCCGAGACGGGGGTATCGGTAGGCGACAGATGCAACGCCGTCACGAATCGCGCGTGGCAACACATCCGCCGAATAGCGGAACCCGGTGACGTCCTGCACGCTCATCGCATCCGTGCCGATTTTCTTCATATCGGGATGAGCGATATACCGTCCAGTGGCGACATCAATCAGCCACATGTAATCATTGTTCCCGTACGTCATGGCAATGATCTGGCTTTCAGAGCGCGCCTTTGCCGCCTCTTCCGTCATGGCGCCCGACAAAGCCAACGCGCGGTTGGCGTCGACAACCTTCGCCGCCACCTCTGTCAGCGCTTGGAGTTGCGCGATCCTTTCGGCATGTGCGTCCTGCCACTGGGACCACAGGGCGAAGCCTGCCACAGCGGTCAGCGCCAGGCCGCACAATGTAATCAACGCATAAAGACGGATCGAGAGACGGCCGAGCGCGGGCGGAAAGGTCATGGGAGTCCTGAGACAATCGAGCCGGACTGTGCCATGCAAACCTGAATCGCTGGTTACCACCGCTTTGCACAAACGACTTGGCGCTACGGCAGCCGCGCCTCCAAAACCGCGCCGCCCCGGCTGATATCCTCGGCAATGGCTGCCCGTGCCGCTTCGGCGTCGCGCCGCGACAAGGCCTCAAGTACCTTAGTATGGATGTGCAGGTCGCTCTCCGCCGCCCAGCACGCCGGCCCGTTGAACAGGAAGTTCAGGAATGGCCCGCTTTGGGTCCATAGGCTTTCGACAATGCGCAACAGGCGTGGCAATCCCGATTCCCGCGCCAAGCCCAGGTGAAACGCCTCGTTGTAGCGCAGCGCCAAACCAAAATCCCCGTCCCGCTTGGCGTCGAGCAAGGCTTGGTGGGTGGCCTCGAGCTCGGCAATGGCCGCTTCCGTCACGCGTTCGGCGGCGCGGGCGGCTGCCAATCCCTCAACCTCCAACCGGATATCCCGCAACTCGGTGTAGGCCGCCCGGGTCGGGTTTGGCACCGTGATGGAATAGCCTGAGCGGGATTCGAGCACGCCCTCGGCCACAAGCTGAAGCATGGCCTCTCGCACGGGCGTGATGCTGGTACCAAGTTTTTCAGCGATCTCGCGCACGTTCAACCGCTGCCCAGACCGCAATTCGCCGACCATCAGCGCTTTACGGATCTGCTGATAAGCCTGGTTGCTGAGCGAGCTCCGCCCCGCCGGCTCAAACCTCCCAAGCACCTGCTCGTGCATCCAACACCTCTGCCAGGACTTCGAGCCTTTCAGGTCAGTTGACAAGCCTGTCCTAAATGGCGATCAACTATATACAATATATCCTCGCGGAGCCGAACATGTCGAGCAAGCCGCCGCCGAGCTCCGCCGACCGGGACAGCAACCGCTCCGCCGCCGTCGCCATCGCTGCCAGCCTGCACCGCCATGGCGTTACGGTGACGTTCGGGCAAAGCCTCCCCTCCGCGGTGCAGCTCGCCAACCCGCATTTCGGTATCCGCCAGGTCGCCTACCGGACAGAGAACGCCGGCGGGGTGATGGCGGACGGCTATGCCCGCATCTCCCGCAAAGTGGGCGTCGTCACCGCCCAGAACGGCCCGGCGGCCGCGCTGCTGGTGGCCCCGCTGGCGGAGGCGCTCAAGGCGTCGGTCCCGATCGTGGCCCTGGTGCAGGAGGTGTCACGCCGGACGTTCGACAAGAACGCCTTCCAGGAGCTGGACCATCAGGCGCTGTTCGCCGGCTGCGCCAAATGGGTGCGCCGGGTCGATCACCCCTCGCGCGCCGAGGACTATGTCGACATGGCGTTCACCGCGGCGGCCACCGGCCGGCCCGGCCCGGCCGTGCTGCTGCTGCCGTCCGACTTGCTGATGGAAGCGGCCGCAATCGCCCATGGCCGCGCCGCCAGCATCGGCACCGTGCCGCTCGACCGGGTTGCCCCCGACCCGGCGCAGGTCGAGCGCGCGGCCGCGCTGCTCGCCACAGCGCGTCACCCGATCGTGTTCGCCGGCGGCGGCGTTCACCTGTCGGGCGCGGCCGAGGCGCTGGCGCGGCTGCAAGAGGCGGCGTCATTGCCGGTCGCGACCACCAACATGGGCAAGGGCGCCGTTGACGAGCGCCATCCGCTGTCGTTGGGCGTGGCGGCGAACGCAATGGGCCGCCATGGCAGCGCCCGCTCGCTGCGCCCCTTGATCGACAGGGCCGACGTCGTGCTGCTCATCGGCACCCGCACCAACCAGAACGGCACCGACTCCTGGGCGCTGTATCCGCGCGGCGCCACCTTCATCCATATCGACATCGACGGCCAGGAAGTCGGCCGCAACTACGAGGCCGTCCGGGTGGTCGGGGACGCCAAGCTGGCGCTGGAGGCGCTCGCCGCCGCGCTGGTCCGGCAGGATGGCGCCGCCCGTGCCGCAGCCCGGCCGGCGCTGGAGGCGGAAATTGCAGAAGGCAAGGCGCAGTTCCGCCAGGCAACGCGCAACCTTACCGAGTCGGCGGCCAGTCCGCTGCGGCCGGAGCGGGTCATGGCCGCCGTCGCCGCCGTCATGACGCCGCAGACCATCACCGTGGGGGACGCCAGCTACTCGACGCTGTGGATCACCAACTATTTGGAATCGCAGTGGCCCGGGCAGCGCTTCCTCACCCCGCGCGGCTTGGCTGGCCTCGGCTGGGGGTTGCCGATGGCCTTGGGCGCCAAGGTCGCCGCCCCCGACGCCCCCGTGATCTGCATCAGCGGCGATGGCGGTTTCGGCCATTGCTGGGCTGAACTCGAAACCGCACGCCGAATGCGGCTGCCGGTCGTCCTCATCGTGCTGAACAACGGCATCCTCGGCTACCAGAAGCACGGCGAGACCGTCGTGTTTGGCGAGCACACCGACGCGGTGTTCTTCGCCCCGGTCGATCACGCCGCCATCGCGCGCGCCTGCGGCTGCGAGGGGGTGCGGATCGACGACGCGGAGCAGTTGCTGCCCGCACTGCGCACGGCCTTGGCCGCGGACCGCCTGACGCTGATCGAGGTCATGACCGACCCGGACGCCAAACCCCCAATCACCGGCTTCGACCGCCTCGAAACCTGACACCCGCCTACGCCCAGGCAGGAGCACTCCCGATGCGCGCGCTGCAGAAGACCTCTCCGGAGTTCGGCTTGGCCTTGGTGGACGTGCCGGAGCCCAACCCAGCCCCGGGTGAAGTGCTGGTCGAAGTCGACGCGGTCGGGATCTGCGGCAGCGACGTCCATGTCTATGAGTGGACCGCCGGTTACGACTGGATGACCCCGCTGATGCCGGTGACGCTGGGCCACGAGTTCGCCGGCCGGATCGTGTCGGCCGCGCCAGACGTGAGAACCCCGTTGCTGGGGCAGCGTGTCACGGTCGCCCCTGGCGTGCCCTGTCGGAGCTGCCGGTTCTGCACCGCGGGCCAGCCCGAATTGTGCGAGCGGCGGGCCATCATCGGCCTGACCCGGCCCGGCGGTTTCGCCCGCCACGTGGCCGCACCGGCCGCCAACTGCATCCCCTTGCCGGACAGCGTGGACATGGAGCTGGGCGCACTGACGGAGCCGCTGGGCATCGGTGCGCGCGCCGTCGAGGTGGGGGAGGTGGCGCTCGGCCAGTCGGTCGCCGTGCTGGGCGCCGGCATGATCGGGCTTGGGACGGCCATGATGGCCCGGCTCGCCGGCGCCAGCACCGTCATCATCGCCGGGCTGGACGACCCGGTGCGGCTCGGCATCGCCCGCAGCCTGGGCTTCGAGCACGCCGTCGACCTCCGCCACGAAAGCCTGAGCCAGGCCGTGGCGCGGATTGCCGGCCCGCTCGACCGGGTATTCGAAGCCACGGGCGCTGCCGCCAGCATCGCAGACGGGCTGGGCGTGCTGCGCCAGGGCGGCGTGCTGGTGGCCACCGGCATCCATGCCCGCCCTGTCGAGCTGGACCTGACGGCCCTGGTCCGCAACAAGCACCAGATCCGCGGCTCGCATGGCGCGGGGCGCGCGACCTGGCTCACCGTGCTGCGGCTGCTCGCGCAATCGGGAGAGACGTTCCGCCCGCTGATCACGCACCGGATCGACCTGGAGGACACGGTGGATGGCTTCGAGCTCGGCCGCAGCAAGGTCGCCGTGAAGGTCATGGTCACGCCGAAATAACGCGCCGCCCGCTGATTGGAGCGGCGCAGACGCAGGAGGAAGCATGTCGATGTTGCGGGACGAAATGGCGCCCCAAGTCGCGGTCGCGCCGGGCTTTGGCACCGTGTGGCAGCGGGCGCTGCCACATTACCCGCCGAGAGGGACGCGCTTGGCTCTCCTCATCCTTGTGGTGGTGATCACGGTGTCGCTCTACGCCGAGCTGTATGTCGGCGGCGGCGTGGCCCCGCTCATGCTGACCGAACTGCGCATGCCGTTCGGCTTGTTCGTGCTGGTGCTCGCCGCGGGGAGCCTGTTCGGCGCATGCGGCTCGCTGCTGGCCGGCTTAGCCGACCGGGTGGGGCGCTCAAACCTGATCGTCTACGGCCTGCTCATCGTGTCGCTGATGACGCTGTTCATCATGCCGGCCGTGACTGACCCGCTGCAATTCGCCCTGGCAAGCTGCGCGGTGGCGGCGGTGGAGGGCGTGATCCTGGTCACCACCCCCGCCCTCATGCGGGACTTCTCGCCCCAGGTAGGCCGTGCCGCGGCGATGGGGTTCTGGACGGTGGGCCCGGTGCTCGGCAGCCTGCTGGTGAGCGCCCTCAACACGCTGACCTTGCCGCTCCTGCACACGTGGCAAAGCCAGTTCCGCATCTGCGGCGCGGTCGGGGTCGCGGTGTTCCTGCTCGCCTTCGCCTTCCTGCGCGAGCTGGCGCCGGGGCTGCGCGACCAGATCATGGTCAGCGAACGCGACCGGCTGCTGGTGGAGTTGCGCGCCAAGGGCCTGGACGTCGAGGCCAGCCTGCGCCGGCCATGGCGCCAGATCATGAAGCTGGACGTGATCGCCTCGTCAATCGGTGTCTCCACCTTGCTGCTGTTCTACTACACCGCGGTGGCGTTCGGCACCGTCTACCTCGTCACCGTGTTCCAGCTCAGCGTGGCACAGGCGAACACGGTGGCGAACTGGACCTGGGCCGCCAACGCGGTGTCCCTGGTGGGGGCCGGCATCGTGTCCGACCGCCTGCGCGTGCGCAAGCCGTTCATGCTGGTGGGAG
>CAXTNN010000035.1:0-20151 GCA_964245545.1 uncultured Acetobacteraceae bacterium
ATCACGCTCAGCGGGATGATGCGTTAGCCAGGCGCTTTTGCCGGGAGCACAGCGAAGTTCATGATATGCCTCATTGCCGTTCTCACTATAGTCATATCGTTTCGGCTATCACCCGGCGATACTGGCGACCATCATCGCGGCCTGAATACTGTTTGCCGGCCTCATCGTGCTGATCGAGGTGGACCTGCAAACCGGGGCGAAGTGGGGTTGCACGCTGGGCAAGGTGGCCCGCTCGCTGGCGCGGAGCGCGCTGCTGGTGTCCCCCGCCGCCGGGTTCGCCTACGCCGCGGCGACAACCTGCGCGCTGGTGACCATCGGGCTGTTCTTGGCTCAGACCCGCGGCGGTATGCGACGGGACGGCACCGTGGCGCGGCTGGTCGGGCTGCAGCTGCTGCAGCCGGCGATCACGGTCGTGCTCGCGTACAAGTGCTCGCCCTGCCGGCACTTTGGGCGCATGCCGCCGTCCCGCTGGCGGCGTTGCCGACCGGCACCGGGCCGTTCATGCTGGCCGAGCTACATGGTCGGGAGGCGGCGGTGACCTCACAAGTCATCTTGCTGTTGACGATCTGTTCGGTGGTGATGACATCGCTGCTGCTGGCGTTGTTTGGGTAATTAGAACCTCCCGCGGCGTGTTATCCATGACCGTGGAATGGGCTACGCCATCCAGCCGCAGGATCGGCCCGATGATGCCTTGGGTGCGGTTGGCGACAAAGGTAAGCTGGTCCACCGACCGCGCCACCACCGCCGGGCCAGCAAAGGCGGCGAAATGGTTGCGCTCGATGGTGATGCGCCCGTTAACCGGGGTGCTGCCGAGCGGGCCCCGCAGCCCGACATCGACCCGGATGGCGCCCCCCGTTCCGCCCGCGCGCTGCACATCGGTAAACTCGCAGCCGCGCACGGTGACGCGGTCGGCCGCCGGTCCCTCCATGAAGCGTGCATCCGGAAGTAGCAGGATGGCCTCGGCGGATTGGCCATGGAACATGCATCCCTCGATGACGGCGTCGCGGTGCGCCAGGACGCCGCGGGCGCGATTGCCTGGAAAGCTGCAGTTGCTGATGCGCAGGCTAGACGGTGCGGGCGACAGCGAAAGGTAGTCGCCATCCTGCACGGGCGCTGCGATATCGTGATCTAAATGCAGCGTGGTCTGCCCGGGCGGGCCGGGGGTGGCGCCGAAAATGCGGTCGTGATCGAGCGGTTCGAGCGAGCGGGCGGAAACGATGTCGACCGTGCCGCTAGGTGGGGCGTCGGTCGTGGCCACGGTAATGGTGCGGGCGTCGGTGTGATGCAGGATAGGCAGGTATTTGCCGTGGGCGTTCACGCAGTCATCCCCGGTGCGGGCGACCGTGCAGCCCTCCATGGTGATGTCGCCCTCGCACAGCGTGCAATGCAGACCGTCGGCGGTCGTCGTCATCAGGCGGACACTGCCGGGGGTCGGGACGACGCTGCAGCCGCGCAGCATCACGCCGTTGCAGCGATCGGCAAACACCGCCATGCCGGGGGCGCTGTGCACGATCACGCTCTCCAGTGCGACGGCCTGGCAGCGGGTGAAGGACAATGCGTTGGCGGCGTAAAGGGCGTGGCGCAGCACGACGGTGGTGCCAGGCCGCAGCGGGATGGGGCGATTGAAGGTGAGGCGGAGGCGTTGCGGCCCGATGAGCGCGCTGGCGCTTACCAGTTCGTAGGCATCCACCGCGTTGCGCGCCATCAAGCCGGTTGCACGGTCGTAGCTGCCGAGCGCCTCCATGGGTTCTG
Organism: uncultured Acetobacteraceae bacterium; assembly: GCA_964245545.1. Classification (GTDB taxonomy): domain Bacteria; phylum Pseudomonadota; class Alphaproteobacteria; order Acetobacterales; family Acetobacteraceae; genus LMUY01. The sequence continues at coordinate 1,753 of CAXTNN010000035.1, forward strand.
AGCCGTCGATGGCAAACGCCGGGTCGATCTGGATTTCGGCAGCACGCCCGTTGGGCGCGACCCGGATGACGTCGCCCTGCGAGAACGGCGGGCGTTCCCAGTCGATCCGCAGGCCGCGCACCGTGGGATTTTGGCAACGGTCGAACACGAAGGGCTTGACCAGGCCGTTGAACAGCAGCAACGCGCCGGGCCCTTCGATGGTAAGCGCTTTGAAATCCTGGAGGTGGATGGCAATACCGGTGGTGGCGGCGAAGCGCCACGTGCCGGGCGGGACATGCAGCGTGGCGCCACCCGTGCGCGGCAGCCGGGCCAAGGCGGAGTGGAAGTAAGGAGCGGCATCGGGCGCGTCTGGCTGAGCACCCATTTCGGCGAGCGAGATGGTCGGCACCGGCACTCCCTCCCCCATCTTGGTTCCGGTGGCAGCTGCCAAGCCGCCCAGGAATAGGCGGCGCCGAAGCGGCATGGCTACTCCTCGCGCATGCCGCCGCGCATGCCGTCGGCAAGCGGGGAAATAATAAAGTCCAGCGCCGTCCGCTCGCCGCCGACGATCAGGATGTCGGCGGGCATGCCGGCATAGACCTTCACACCGGGATAAAGCGCCAAGGCGTCGGGATTGAGTTCGGCGCGGACCAGGAACACCGGGTCGCCGCGGGCGTTTTCTTGCCGGTCGGCGCCGACATAGACCAGTTGGCCGATGATTGACGGCACGCGGTGCGCCTTGTAGGCCGAGAGCTTGACGTTGACGCGCTGTCCAACATGGACGTGCTCGATCTCCGTAGGCTCGATCCCGGCTTCGATCAGCAAGCGGCCATCCGCCGGCACGATGTCCAGCACCGGCTGCCCCGCAGTGATGCTGCTGCCAGGGGTGAAGAACTTGATGTCGGTCACGGCGCCCGCTTCTGGAGCGGTGACCACGCTGTGCGCCAGCATGTCGCGCGTTGCGGTGAGGCGCTGGCTCACGTCGGCCAGCGTAGCCTTAGTTTCCCCCAGTTCGCGGGCGGCGTCCGAATGGCGCGTTTCGACCGTGTTCACCAGTTCAAGCTTGGTCTGCTCGATGGCGGATAGGGCCTCGCTCATCCGGCCATTGGCGTCGGCAATGTCGCTTTGCGCCTGTGAGACTGCGCGCTGAGCTTCTAGCAACTGGGTGCGGGGGGCAAAGCCGTCCTTCTGCAGGGTGGCGATGCCGCGGGCTTCGTCCAGCGTGATGCCGAGCCGCACCTGCAGCGATGCGATTTGCGATTGCAAGGACGCCACCTGGGCCTGCAGTTGCTGCACCTTGCGGCCGGTGATGCGCGCTGTGCCGTCAAACGTGCTCCAGCGCGTTGCGAACAGCGAGCGTTCGGCGGTGAGCATGGCGGCGATCGCCGGGTCCTGCCCAGCGACGGCGAGCAGGTCATTGGACACCGTCATGTTGCGGGCGTCGGCAATTTCGGCTTCCAGCCGCGCGGCGCGGACGATGGCGCCCCAATATTGCGCCTCCGCTTGCTTGACTGCGGCGCGGAGCCGTACATCGTCCAGCAGGAACAGCGGCTGCCCGGCGATCACCCGGTCCCCTTCCTTGACCAGCAGTGCCTTCAGCGTCCCGCTGTCGAGCAGGGTGATGGTCTTGCGCTTGCCGGCGGCAATGAACGCGCCTGAGGCGGGCACGGCGCTGTCCAGCGGGGTGAGTGCGGCCCAGGTGCCGAGCCCGCCGAAGCCGAGCGCCACGGTGAGCACGGCGGCGAGGGCGATGCGGCGCAAGGATGGAAGGGGATAGGCGCCGGCTGCCGTTTCTAAGCCGCCGGTGTGTGTCAAGGTCGTGCTCACGCGCGGTCCTTTCTAGGCTAGGGCAGGTTGCGGGAGAGCGGCGGTCGGACGCTCGGCCCGCGTGGGCTGCACCGAGGCGATGCGGCCCGCCTCCACCGTGACGATCAGGTCCATTGCGGCGAGCAGCTTGGGGCGGTGTGTGGCAACGGCCACGATGGTGCCCTCGCTGCAGGCGGCGCGGATTGCCTCCAACAGCGCTGCCTCGCCGTGCCCGTCCAAGCTGGCGTCCGGCTCGTCCAAGCCGATCAGGTGGGGGGCGCCGAACAGGGCGCGGGCCAGGCCGATGCGTTGCTTCTGCCCGCCGGATAGCGAATTAGAACTGGCGCCAATGCGGGTGCTGTAGCCCTGGCGCAACCGGCCGACAATGCTGTGTACGCCGGCAACGCTCGCGGCGGCGATCACGTCATTCGCGGGCGCGTCGGTGAAGCGGGCGATGTTTTCCCACACTGTGCCATCCAGCAGTTGCACGCCCTGTGGCAGGTAGCCGAACGATCCGATGGGCGCCGCGGCCATCGGCATGCCATGCAGACGAGCCATGCCCTGTGTCGGGCGCGCGAGCCCCACCAGAAGCCGCAATAGGGTCGACTTGCCGGCGCCGTTCGGCCCCACCAACGCCACCGCGGTGCCAGGGGCGATGGTGAGCGTGATGTCGTCGAGCAGTACGCGGCCGGTCGCCGGGTCGGTCACGCGAATGCCTTGCAGCAGCAGGCCGGGCTCGTCCCCGGTATTGGTCGCCGCATCGAGCACTGGTGCGTTCCACAGCGTGGCGCGAAGCCGGCGCCAGGCGGCGCCCGCGGTGATCCAGCGGCGCCAAGTCGAGACCAGCGCATCGAACGGGCCCAGCACCTTGCCCAGCAGCAGGTTTGCGCCCATCAGCGCGCCCGGCGAGGCTTGAGTCGAGAGGATCAGCACCGCGCCTAGAGCCATGACACCGGCCTGCAGCGACAAGCGCACGATCTTCGCCAGCGAGCCGACATGGTCCGAGGAGTACCCAGCTTGCTGCATCTGCGCCAGGGCGGCGGCATGGCGCGCCGCCCAGTGCTGCGACAGGGCTGGCAGCATGCCCAACCCTTCAGTCTGGTCGACGTCGCGCAGGCCGGCAGCAAGCTTGTTGCCGGCTTCCGAGCGCTGCCTGGCGGCGGCGTTCACGGCGGGACGGATCAGGATGTCCATGACGATGCCGATGACGACCAGCGCCGAGACGCCGGCGGTGGCCAGCCAGCCGAACGCCGGATGCAACAGGAACAGCACTGCGAACAGCAACGGCGCGCAGAGCGCATCCAGCGGCACGGACACGGCGCCCGAGGCAAGAAAATTGCGCAACTCATGCAGGTCGCGCAGCGCCTCGGCGCCGGCAGCCTCCATCCCGCCGAGGCTGCGGCGCACGCCCGCCTCCAGGACGGGGACGCTCAGCACGCTGCCGACCCGCTCGGCCATCGCCACCAGGGCGGCGGAGCGCAAGTAGTCCAACACGGCATAGATCACCAGGCCGGTGCCGCACAGGACCGACAGCATTGCCACCGTGCTCATGTTACGGCTGAGCAGCACGCGGTCGAACAACTGCATGTCGTAGATCGGAACGGTGAGCACGGCGATGTCCACGAATAAGGTCAGGAACAGCGCCAGCGCCATGCCGCCGAACAGCACGCGGCGGGCCTGGGCCAAGGGGGTCTGGCTTAGGAGTGGCCTCATCCGGCAGCCGCCCGGATCAGGTGTACCCGCTTGCCGCTCAGCGCCTGGCTGACCTCAGCCGCCGGGCCGAAATGCTCCACTAGCCCATCGCGCAGCACGAGTAGCTTGTCGGCCGCACGTAGGACGGAAGGGCGGTGGGCGGAGACCAGGGTGGCCACGCCCTCGGCACGGAGTTGGGCCAGCAATGCCACTAGCATGGCCTCACCCGCCTCATCCAGGAATGCGTTCGGCTCGTCGAGCACGACCAGCTTGGGATTGCTGTAGAGCGCCCGGGCCAGGGCGACGCGCTGGCGCTGTCCGGCCGAGAGCACGAAGCCCTGGGCCAGCAGCGGCGTAGCGTAGCCGTGCGGCAGGCTGGCAATGATGGCGTGCAGGCCGGCGCGCTTAGCGGCTGCCAACACACAGTCGAGATCGGGCTTCACGGCGCCGCGGGCGATGGTTTCGGCCACGGTCGCATTGCTCAGCGCCAGCGATTGTGGAACGTAGCCGACATGGCGGGCGAAATCCTCTCGGTTCCACAGGTAGGTGCTGTGGCCGTCGAGGAACACGCCGCCGCCCGTCGGCTCCGCAATGCCCATCACTAGGCGCAACAGAGTGGATTTGCCGGCGGCCGACGGGCCGATGACGCCGATCATCTCTCCAGACTCGGCTTCAAATGACACACCGCGCAAGATCGGCCGCTCCGCGCCTGGCGGCATATAGACCAGCCGCTCGATCACAAGCCGTCCCTCTGGGCGGGGCAGCGCGTGGGCGTAGCGCGCGGGCACCGTCTCTTCTAGCAGCGCCCGCACCCGACGCCAGGCCGCCGCCGCGTCCGCCCAATTGAGCAGCGTGGCGGCGAATTGTTCGATCGGCAGCAGCATCTTGGCGAGGATCATGTTGGCCGCTACCAGAGTGCCGGACGAGGCATACCCGTTCAGCACCAGCACCAGCCCGGTGGCGACCGTGGCTCCCGTCATCGCGCTACGCAGCGCCCGCGGGGCGGCGGTGACGGCGCGGCTGCGCAGCAAAGCCCGGGTGCCGGCCGCCGCGTCCGGCGCCTCCGCCTGCTTCCAGCGCGCGGCCAGACTGGGGAGCATGCCCATGGCGACCACGGCCTCGGCGCTACGCGACGCTCCCGCCACCTCGTGCAGCCCAACGGCCGCGGCCTGGTTGGCGACGGTGAGATGGCGGCGGGACGCGGCGTCCCCCAGCAGGTTCAGCGCCACCAGGATGAGCAGCGACGCCGTGCCGACCGCAGCGTAACCCCAGCCCATGGCGAACAGCACCAGCAGTAGCACGGGCGACCAGGCGAGATCGAACGGTGCGGTAAGTGCGGTGCCGCCGATAAAGGCCCGAAGTGTCTCGGCATCCCGCAATGCCTGGCTCGGGTCGGCGCCGCGCGGCCAGGCGGCTTGCACCCCGGCCAGCAACAGGGGAACGATGCGCCGGGCAAACCGGTCCCCCAGCGCCGCCATCAGCGCCAGCCGGAGGTGGTCCAGCACGATATAGGCCGCCACGCTCACGGCAAGACCGATCGAAAGCCCAGCGAGCGTGTGAAGGTTGTGCGTGGTCATCACGCGATTGTACACCTGCATGTTGTAGAGCGGCACGGCGAGCGCACCGATGTTGCAGGCCAAGCTAACCGCGCCCAGTGCGATGGCGCCGCGGGTGGCCTCGCTGCGCAGGGCGGCGAGGGGCGCGGGCTTGAGCTCAGCCACCGAGGCTATGCACCAGGCCGACGATCGACACCACGAACGACACTCCAGCAACGCCCAAAGCCCACAGCGCGGCCGGAGGCACGCTGCGGCCCGGCTTATCCGGCGCGTCCGCCGCAAGATGCGCATCGAGCCGGACGATGAAACGCTCGATCGCCGCCACTTGCTGGCAGAGTTCGGATTGCCTCTCCAGGAAAACGGCCAGATTGGGGAGATCGCTGGCAGCCTCGCGCGCCACCGCCGTCTGCATCATGCGGTGCAGCCCGCGCTGAGAGCTCACTAAGATTTCGATGCCCTTGCGGAGCGTTTGCAGATGGTCCGACACTGTTTCCGGCAGCGGCGGCGCACCGATGGGAAAAGCTGGACCCTCCCCAACCCGCGCATAGACCGCCAGTTCGGACGCACGGGCGAGATAGGGCTTCGGGATGGCGAGTGCGAACGCGTGCTTGCCGTCGCCGATGCCGTTGGCGGCCAAGTCGGCGCGAAGCTGGTCCGCCGCGGCTTGCGCCAGCACGGCTTCACCCAGTCGTAGCTCCACGCTCGCCCGCTGATCCGCCGCGCGGGGGCTCCAGGCCCAGCCGACCACGCTCTCCGCCGTCAGAGCCTCGACGTAACCGGCCACCTCCGGCAGCGTTGGCGTGACAAGCTGAGTGACGCTGCCCATCCTCAGGCGGCCGCGGCGTGCTGCGCCGTCTGGCGGGTGGCGGCGGCTTCATCGACCATCTTGTGCGCGACGCGGTTCTCGTCGAGAAACAGCCGCATGTCGCGGTAGCGCTGATAGTAGGCGCGGTTGAAGCGCTCGAACAGCGATTGGTCCCAGTAATCCTCCAGCCGGAAAGCCTTGCCGCCAAACACGTTGAAGCTGGGGATCTGGAAGGTTTCGGCGAACTCGACGGTTCGACTGTCATAGGTGAAGTAAACCGATGGCACCCGATTGGCAAGGCTGAGCAGGTTGCCGTGCAGCCGATAGCCGAGAACCAGGTCCTGCCGGCGGTTGAATGCTTCGAACTCGGCCACGGAGTCGGCGTAGAACAGGCGACCGTTATAGAGCGCTTCAAGCGGGTCTGTCTCGCCGCGCAGCCAGCCCTGTTGGCGCAGCAATGAGAGCGCCTCCTCGCGGACATGCGGCGACCCCCAAAGCACCTTCTTTTCCTCCACTTCACCCTGCGCCGCCACGTGCAAATCGAAGCGGCGGCTCAGCTCGATGATGGTGTCACGCTGCAGGTCAAGGTAGCGGTCAATATCCTCGGCGTAGTCGTGCCCTACTTCGCGCCGCAGGGTGAAGCAGACCCGGTGGACCGTTTCGAGCGGCGGCAGGTCGATGCGCAACGCCGGGTCGTTGTTGCGGAAGATGGTGGGGCAGCCGACAATGCGCACGTTGCGGATGCCGAGCGACCATAGCACGTCTGCGGTGTAGGCGCCGCGCACACCGATAGAGGCCGAGTGTTCGGCGATGCACTCCAGCACGCGACGGGCGTCGCGGGTGAGATGCAGCTTCCCCTTTGCAGGCGCTTGCGCCCCGATGCCGAGCGCGATAATCGGGATGCGTAGGCGGTTGAGGATGGCGGGGGCGTTCTCCCAATCCATTTCCGCGTGCAGGTAGTTGGAGCCGCGGAGGAGCGCATAATCGAACTCGGAATTGTAGCGCTCGATGTCAGTTTCGGAGGCATCGCGAATATTAGCGCCCCCAACTCCTTCGAAGTGCAGCAGCTTGAGCGAGCTGTCGTAGACGAATGCGTCGCCGATGTTGTGGTAGTGGTCGGGATGGGTGGCAAAGCCCAGATGGCTATACCAACGGACGCAATCATGGTCGTAGACTTCGCCCGAGGGGCTTATGACAAGGATTTTGCTCATGATCTTCCTATAAGGCCAGGCCTAGGCCATTTGATTGCGAAGCTCTACGCTTGCTGCGGCGGGTAAGCGGAATGGGCTTCTGCCGGCGGTCCGCCTGGGTGCGATAGAGCGCCAGGTGTTGCTCGGCAAAGCTCGACAGGTCCGGCGGCGTAGGGGCGCCATTGCGCAGGCGGGGCCAAAGCGCCGGGTCCCCCAGGCACTCGCTCAAGCGGTCGGCAAGATCTTCCGGGCTGCCGGCGCGGAAGGTGAGGCCGTTGCGCCCGTGCAAGACCTTTTCCGCCATGCCGCCGATGTCGCCGACGATGGGCGGGCGGCCATGCAAAAAGCTTTCCTGGATGACGACGGGTGAGTTCTCCCACCAGATGGAGGGCATCACCAGCCAATCCACTTGGCCCATCAGGCGCGGTAGCTCCTCAGAGCGGTAGCGGCCATAGAGCCGAGCGCGGCGGCCGGCGCGCTCCAGCAGGGCGGTGAAGCGGGCCTGGAACTCGGCAGGCTGGTGTTCGAGGCCGCCGCCGAAGATGTTGAGCGACGCGTCCTTGCCCCAGAGCTCGTCGTCCACGGCGGCAACCGCCTCCAGCAGCACGAGGAGGCCCTTAAACTCGCTGAGCTGGCCGAAATAGCCGAACCGTCCGCGCCGCCCGCCTGGGGGCAGCGACCGCGGCGGCGCGATGGCTTGCGGCGCCAAGCCGTTCTCAATCACGGCGAAGCGGTCCCGCGGCAAGCCCCATTCCGCATAGCGATCCACCAGGAACTGGCTGGGCGAGACGTAAAGGTCCGCTAGGCTGAGATGGCTTTTGAGGAACATCTCGCGGCGGAAGAAATCGGCCGCGCTGTGCTCGGGGAAACAAGCGGCGCATTCGGCCGGGGATGCGCCGCGGCAGAGTTCGTGGCGCCCGGTTTTCACCATCTGCCCGTGGTTGGCGCAGATCGGCAGGTATTCGTGGAAGGTAATGACAATCGTGGCGTCCGGGAGCGAGCGCCGCGCCTGCACGATTGCCTCCACGCCGAGACCGATCACGTGGTGGAAGTGCACCACATCGGGCTTGACCTGCTGCAAGTACCCGGCGAACGCGCCCTGTAGCTCGGACAGGCCCTCGACATTGGACAGCCAGAACGGATCCCACCGGTCAGTGTGCATGAAGATGTCCCGCTCGCCCTGGCGGAGGCTCATCAGCGGCGTCGCGGCATGGCGGGCGAGATTATTTCGGGCGCACGCGAGGTAGTGCGCCTCGATGCCGCCGATGCCGTTTAAGCCACGCATGAGGTTGTGCGACGCTACCTCCGCACCGCCAATCGAGAAAGCCGGGTGGCCGTGCGAGATAATCAGCACGCGCATGGTCATGCTCCTTTGCCCGAGATGGCAGCCCGCACGCACCAGCGCGCAACAAGCCGTTCCGCGCTCAGCGCCAGGTCTCCGGATGGCGCCTCTTCGGGGGAGTAGACCTGCACGGCGGGCGCCCATAGGCAATCGGGCGTGGCGGACTGGATATGCAGTAAGAAATCGAGATCCGGCTCACCGGCCGCAGCAACCGGTGCGGCCACGGCGGAAATGAAGTCCACCACCCAACGCGGGAGCAGGCAGCAGACGCTGCTGACGCCTGCGCTCACCACCGCTGGCCCGGGTGCGACGAACGAGGCGGGGAAGCCTGCGAACGGGCGCGACAGCGTGACGTACGGTATGGCGACTAAGGGCTCGAGGCGACCGCAGCCGGCAAACTGCACCGACGCATCCTCATACAGTATCGATGGGGACACGCAGGCGGTGCCGCCACCGTCGCGGGCGATTTGCTCCAATGCCCGGCGCCATCCAGGGGCGCGCCCCACTACACCGGGGCCGACCAGCAGCACCTGCTCCACCGTGGGCAAGGTGGCGGCCACGCGCAGGGCGGCGCTGGCGCTGGCGCGGGCCTCGACGGTCGCAATGGAGAATTGGGCGCCGTAGAAACGGGCGGTGTCGGCCAAAGCGGCCATGGCGGCGGCGGTCCAATTGTCGCCGCACACGAACAGCAACGCTTCATGCGGCGCCAGCGGATCCTGCAGCAGATTGGCGAGCAGGACGCGCGGGAATTGCGTGCGGGCGAGCGGTACGACGACCAGCGTGGCGCAGGAGGGCGGCAACACCGGGCTTACGGCCGGTTCGGGCCGCCCGAGCGCGGTGCGCCGGACCAGGAAGGGCGCAAGTTGCTGCTCGATCACGACCAGCCCGGAGGGTTTATAGAGGTCGATGCCGGCCAACAGGCGGGCCTGTCCGCTCTCGCCCTCTAAGGCGGAGGTCACGACGGGCATAAAGCCGCACCAGCCGTCTTTATAGGTGATTTCGAGATAGGGTCCGCTGCCCGGGCTGGCGGCCCAGCCCGGCACTTGGACGGCGAAGCCGTGATCGCTGCATCCCGAGTCACAGGCCGGCAGCGCCGCGTCGTTTCGGAAGGCCTCCGTTACGTCGGGGCGCTGGATGCGGGTCCATGCCGTGTCGATGCGCCAGCCGGCGTGGCGCCCGGACATGAGCCAGACACTGTCCACGCAGCCAGAGGGATCGTAGAGCCAGCCGTTAAGGTAGAGGCCGGCCTGCGGATCGGCGGCCGCGATATCGATGCTGACCCGTGCTGGATGGCCAGCGTCATACAGCGTGAGCCGACCGGCATAAACGGGACGGAGCGCGGCCTTGAGCGTCGCGCGTGTTTTGGCATCGCAACGGATGGTGGGCAGCAGGTCCCGCAGGTAGCCGACGGTTTGCTCGCCCGACAGCCATTGCGGGTCCGCCAGGACGGAGCGGCGGCGAATGCCTTCGCTGTCGAGCAGGAACACCGCCTCCACCGGACCGTTCGCCAGCGTGGCTGGCGGCAGCACGAGCACGTGCCCGGCGTGCGGCGCCGCGATGTCAGAACGGGCAAACCCGGCTTCCTGAGCAGTGACAGCGCGCAGCGAACTATCGGCCAGGATGACTTCGGCGCCCGGGCCAAGCGGGCGCCCCCAACCCTGCATGATGACGCATTGGTCCTCGACCGTGGCGAGGATTTCGACGCAGCCCTCCGGCTCGGCCGCGCCGTCGAGGAAGCTGCGCATCATGGTGCGCACGCTGGCGTTGACGCCAATTACGCCGGGGGTGAAAACGTTTAGTAGGAAGTTTGCGACGAGGGCGGCGGCCTCCGCAGGCGCGGTGCGGGCCAGTTCGGCTCCAAATGCTGCTGAATCAAGGAATTGCGGCGGCAAGCGGGCCAGCACTGCCTGGTCGGAGGCGCGCTTGCCAGTCAGCAGCAGAATGCTGTCGGCCGGCACATCTGGGCTCGGCAGGTACACGGCGACGAGGAAGCGGTAGGCGCTGCCGCGTCCCACCGGGACCGGCCATGCGGCGCCGACGAACCGGCCGCGCGGGGCATCCGCCAGCTGCAGCGTCGCGATACCCTCGCTGGCGGGCCGTTCGTGCTGCCAGCCTAGCAGCATTAGCGAGTTGGGCGTCAGGCGCCAGGCGGCGAAGATCTCGCCCAGCTTGCGGTCGTCGCCGCCACCGTCGGCGAGCGCGCCCTCGCTGGTGTGGACCATGCTACGGCTCATGGGCACGCCTTCATCGCCAACGGCTGCCGGGCGAGGCCCCGCATTGCCGGACGGACGGCTGCGCCCAGCAGCCTGCCGTATAAAGCGACATGGTCGGCCGCGGCCTGGGCGATGCTGCGGGGCGGCAAGATTTGCGATGAAAGCTGCTCCCAGAGGCCGGGGTGTTCGGCGGCACGGCGCATTGTGGCGGCCAATGCGGCGGAGTCGCCGACGGGGAAGTGCAAGCCATCTACCCCGTGCCGCACCGCCTCGGCCATGCCGCCGACGTCGCTGCAGATCACCGGGCGGCCGTGCTGGAACGCCTCCTGGATCACCAGGGGAGCGTTCTCCCACCAGATGGAGGGCACGATCACCCAATCCACTGCGGACATCAGGCGAGGGAGGTCCTCCCGACCGTAGGAGCCGGTGAAGCCTGCGTCGGGCGCTGCGGCCAAGGCTTTCTGGAAGCGGGTGATGACTGTGTCGCGCTGGAAGGCAGTGCCGCCATGGAGGGCAAGGCTGTGCGCTACGCCGGACCGGCTTAGCCGCTCCGACGCATTCAGCGCCACCCTGGCGCCTTTAAATTGGTTGATGTGGCCGAAGAAGCCGAAGCGATTGCGTGGGCCTTCGTGGCGGGCCGGCCGGACCGGTTCGGCGGGAACAATGCCGTTGCGAATGACTTCAATGCGGTCTGGCTCAAGCCCCCAGTCGACGAAACGGTTCCGCAGGGTTTCGCTTGGCGCGATGAAGCGGTCGACCACGCGGAAAGCGCTGCGTACGTGCAGATCACGCATGCGCAGGTCGGTCGCGGTGCGGTCCGGCAGGCAGCGGCGGCAGGCGTCGGCGGCGGCGGCGGTGCAGAGCGTCCCCTCGGGCGTGCACATCTGGCCGTCATGGGCGCAGATGGCGTAGAAGTCGTGCAGGGTGAGCACAAGGCGGGCGGACGGCAGCAAGCGGCGGATGAGCGGCAGCACCTCCAGCCCGAGCTGCAGTACGTGGTGCACGTGCACGATTTCGGGACGGAGCTGCTGCAGAAAGGCGCTCAGCTCCGGGATGACGCCGTGCAGGTCGGTCTGCGAAAGATGGAACGTGTCGAACCCGGCCGTCCAGAGCAGGACTTCGTCCGGCGCGTTGCCGACTCCTTGAAATGCCGTGCCCGGCGCGGGCTGGCGCTGGCCCCGGGCAGTGCCAGCCACGTAGGCGCCGCACAAGCCCTCTCGGTCACACAGGTCGCGAAACAGATCACGCGAGAAGATTTCCGTGCCGCCCGCCTGGAGGCTCGGGTGCGAGTGGCTGAGGAACAATATCTGCATCAAGCGGTCGCTCATGAACGGGCGCTCATTCGAAAACGTTAATGTCTTGGAACACGGGACTGGGCCGGCCGCTCCAATGGCCGTAGCAGGGTTGACGGTGGCGGCGCAGACCGAAGCGCATGAACTTCTCCACAAAATGGTCTTCATCGAAGGCGACGGCGGCCAAGGGAGCATTTAGGTCTGCGTATAGCTCTGTTCCGGCTCCGGAAGTGTTAAAAGCCAGCCTGCTCTCACCCCCGGCTAGCGCGGCGCGCGCAGGGGCGTTGAGCAGGAATGCGGTGGCGAAACAGCGGCCGCCCGGTGCAAGGACGCGCCTAACTTCCTGCGCATAGCGGGTCAGCGCGCCAGTGCCGAGATGAGTGAGCACCGATACCAGGCAGACCATGTCGAACGCGGCGTCGGGAAACGGGAGCGTGACCGTCTCCGCGTCCAGGCGGCCCTTCGGGGCGTAGAGCGGATGCTGCACGTCCAGGTGGCGGAACTGGAAGTTTGGGTAGGCGGGCGTGATGGTGCGCTGGCACCACTCGATGCCGGGCTGCAGGACATCGATGCCAGTGTAGCTGCCCGCTTCGGACAGGTACTGCGTCAGCGGCAATGCCATGCGGCCGACGCCGCAGCCGAGATCGAGCACGCGCTCGTTGCGCGCAAGTGCAGCAAATTGCACGAAGTGTCCGAGAAACTCGACACCTACCGCGCGGAAATCGCCATCCCCGCACAGCATCAGCTCCGACGGCGGGGCCGGCATGAAGCGGTTGGCAGCCAGTATCGCCTGCAGTGTCGCCAGGTGTAGCAACGTCGTATCGGCCATCATCCACGCCGCCGGGCAAGGTTGCGGCGCGGCTCGGCCATCAGCGCGGCCATGGCGTAGCCCCAGCGGTCGTGGTGCAGCAAGCGGTTGTAAAGGGAGGCGTGCGTTTTGGTATAGCCCCCGTGCAGCCGGATAGAGCGGCGCTCGAAGTGATAGAGTTCCGCGCGCGGTTCGTAGGCGATGGCGCCGCCCTTCGCCCGCAAGCGCAGGCAAAAATCCGAATCCTCGTAATCGCCGATGATGTAGTCGGTGCAAATACCGTCGACGCGCTGAAACGCGCTCTCCCGCACCAGCAAGGCCGCACCCGTCACACCGGGGACCGGGCGCGGCACGGCGGCGTCGGCCCAATGCCGCGGCATGCCCTTATGGAAATGACGGTTGAACCAGACGCCATCCTCGTCCTGCCCGAAGCAGAGGCCGGCGTGCTGGATGGAATCGTCTTCAAACAGCAGCTTCGGCCCGACGGCGGCAACTGATGGACGCTGTAACGGCGCTAGCAGCGCCTCGAGCCAGCCAGGTGCGGCCGGCACAACGTCGGAGTTGAGCAGCAGCAACATGGGAGCTTGGGCGATCGCGGCGCCGGCGTTGCAGGCAGCGGCATAACCCATGTTGCGCGGCATTACCAACAGAGACAAAGGCATGCCGATCAGGCGATGCAGTCCGCGCAGCAGGTGTTCGACCTCACCGCGCTGCTCCGGGCTGTCGAGCACGAAGATCAGCTCGCAACCGCGCGCGACCGAGTCCTCGGCCAGGGTGGCACATTGCAGCCGCAGGAAGTTCAGATTGCGATAGAGCGGGATAATCATGGAGACGGGCGGGCGCCCAATCGGACGGCCCAAGCGGATGCGCTCGGGCGTGCTCCCCTGTGCAATTGCCGCGTAATGCAGCCGCTCTGCTGCGGGGGCAATCCAGCGACGCATCATTTCGGGCGTTAGCGCCCCCGGTGCCACGCAACCGAGCACGGCATCGCGCGCTGCGGCAGGCGGCAGGGAGCGGGAGGGTGGTGTCAGCCGGATGTCCGCACCCGACTTCAAGTGCAGCACGACCGTCGGCTGCAGCGTATCGCCGCCCACGACCTCGGGCACGTGCAACAGGAAGCCTTGCGCGGGGGACCCGGCGTGCGCGGCTGTGCCGAAGCGTGCTTCCACATCGGGCCGCCGTACTAAGCCGATCTGGTCGCGGCACAGCGTCCTGCATTCGGCGGCGGTTTCAAGCGTCACCTCCGCCAAGCGGTCAAGCGGATCCCGCCACCAGCCCGCAACAAACAAGCCGCCGTCGGCATCGGGCAGCGCCAACTCGATTTCGGCGGCGACTGGCAGGGCCGGGTCGACAAGGCGAAATGGGCGGGCAGGGTGGAGCAGCTCCATGTCCCGAAGCAGCGCTCTTGCGGTAGGGTCGGCCCAGCTTGACAGCGCGCGGCGGCAGGCAGCGCGGGCAAGGCTTGCGGGTACGGAGCCAGCCTCGGACAGGCCTAAGACATGCGGGAGCGCACCGACAGCCGCCGCACGCCAAACCCGCGTCACGCTGCCGGTGGCGACGATTAGATCGCCCGTATCGAGTTGCGGAACGATCTGAAGGCCGCGTGCATCCGGCTGCACGGGCGCTTGACCCAGCACTACACGCCCCTGACCGATAACGGTAACAAACGCACCCGGGTCGGCACTCAATCCTTCAACCAGCATCAGACCCGGCAGCACCTGGGCGATGGGCGTGGCGGCGGCGGGGCTGTGGCAGCAATCGAGTGCCAGCTGGGCGCAACTCTGGGCGAAACCGAGTGAGCGCCGCAGCCGGAACGCCGGGGCGCAAAAGTTCAGTAGAAAATCCAGCACGCGTCCCCGGTCGGCGCCGTTGAGCCCCGTGGTGAAGGCGCTGATGTCGACGTCAAAATCGACAGGATCAAGCCGCAAACGGGAGCCATCGGTGCGGAATAGTGGCAGCGAGGCGCGGTCGTTGCTTGCCGGAAGGCGGAAGGCCACGATGCGCGCCGGGCTTTGCGCGGTGCCGACCTCGATGCTTCCATAGGGGGCCGAAATGGGCTTCTGCGATATGCCCACTAGCAGCGGCGCTCCGGTCGCGAGCGGTCCTCCTATCAAGATCAGCGCTACTCCAGGAGTCAGCAGGACCCCGGCGGCCGGCATGTCTTCCGTGGGGACGACTCGCAACAGCATTCACGCGCTCCCATAAACCGGATGCTGGATCAGCAAAGCAAGCTGGCACATTGCTGCGCCGGCGGTTGGTGTTCCAAGGCTGAAAGCCGCCAGGTGTCAGACTCACGATGGACTAGTTCGACCAACAAGATAGCGGCCGCCTTGCCCCTGGGCTTCGCAGGAAAATTTCAGGGGCAAGACGCTAACAATAGACTTAGTGGATGGTGAAGTAGCCGGTCGGGTTAGCCTGAATGTCTTCAACCTTTATGTTGTTAAGCGTAATCGTCTCATGCCCAAGCGTGATCACCGCATTGCCATTGTCATCGGCGATGTGCGAGACCAAGTCATGCGCGCTGCTAATGCTAAGACCGTTGATGTTTTTGGCGATTTGCAGCATGTCGCCATCGTGAAAATCCAGCACCACGTTCTTGCCGGAGCTGTTGCCAAAAACAAACGTGTTGTCGCCAGCGCCGCCCAGCATGGTGTCGTTGCCAGACCCGGCAATCATCGTCGTGTTACCGCCGCCGCCGAGCAGCAGTTCGGCGCCGGACCCGGCATGAATCACGTCCGTTCCGGTGCCGCCTACGAGCGTGTCCCCGCCGGTGCCGCCAAAGATGGCGGTGTTGCCGCTGCCGGCATGGACGTAGTTGTCGATGCCGCCGACCTGGAGGTAGTCGGTCCCAGCGCCGCCGATAATGGCGTCGTGCCCGCCTGTGGCAGTCAAGTAATCGTAGCCGTCTCCGGTGGAGACCATGTCGTGGCCACCGCTCATCATAAAGATATTCTCGCCGGAACCACCGTCGACGATGGCGTGGCCACCGCTAGAGCTGATGTAGTCGTTGCCATTGCCGGCAAAGATTTGATCGTCCGCATGGGTGGCGAAAATCAAGTCGTTCCCATTTGCTGATCCGGTGAGCTCGGAATGGGCACTCGTGTCAGTCAGATACAAACCACCTGAAACCGTTGACATGATGCGATCCTGTTTGCAGTGGAATAGGAAGGCTTGAGGCGGTGCAAACCGCTGGTCACAAGACCAGCTTGACCACCAAAGCTTATCAGCAGGTTAAAATCCTCAACGCTTTGTGAGATGCGCGGAAAAGGATTACGTCGACCCGGGCATACAGCCGGCCGAACTCGGGCGAGAGCACGTCTAGCGCCTCGTTCCACCACCGCACGGATCAGCCGCAGCGGATGGTCCGCCGGAACCCGAGCCTCGCAGCTCACGTAGCTGAACGACCCTGTTGGCTCGTCAAAACCGCGCATCGACCCGCTCCACCGCCTACCAGAGCGAATCACGTCAGACGTCCCGAGGCGAGAAGTTCTTCAGCAGCTTGCTTGAGCGCACGTGCTTGCTTTCGTGTCGGCATACAGCTTTGCCGAGTGCCTCACAGCCCTGCGCTAGAAAAACCCTTCGAGGCCATTTGCCGAGCCTGGACGACCATACCGGAAATCTTCAAACTAAAGCCGCGTCACCTCGCCCCAGGACCAAACATTTGAATTCAGGACAATCCGTGGGTCTATATGCGGACAGCCAGAGCGATGATCGTGTGACAGTCACGGCTGAAGCCGTTGCTTGGCGGTGGGCACGCGTGAACAGGAGCTAGCCGCTTGGATTCGTGCCACAAAGGGCTGTTGAAACCTCGATGCAACGGCGTTGGAGTCGTGGCCCGCGGGCGATGTAGATGGATTGGGCTGCGTCTGGGAAGACAGCCGTCGCCGCGATCCGACCAAGTTCGGCGTTCAGCAAGGCGGACACGAGGGCGAGCAGGGCTGCCGCGTGGCGTTTTAGGTTGACGGCCGCAGCCGTCAAGAATACCTGGATGCGCACGTTCGCCAAGCCTCACCGCACCGTCCTGGCCAGGCCGTGCCAGGTCGTCGCCTCGCCATGGAACCCTTCCGGGCGCCATCGGTGGAGTCGGTAGAGGTGAACGTCTTGCCTTTGACCATCGTTCCTTGCGTCTGCGAGCGCGCAGCAGCGCGGGATGGCTGTCGCTGAGCACCATGGCCTTAATGACGCACCCTTTGAACAGGCAGTCGCCGCGCATGGAGCAGCGACTGCAGTCGCTGGCACGCGAGTAGAAGAAACGTCCGTGTTCCACCCGGTGCTGCGGGCGCAGCACCCGGCCCTTAGGACGCTTCAGAATGTCGCGCCGGGCGTCATAGCGAAACCGGCGCAGGGGCACGCGGCTCCTGATCAGTTGCTTCTTGGCCGAAATCACCGAATCGATGCCGAGCTTCTTCAGCCTGCCATAAGCGTACCGGAGGCATAGCCTAGGTCGACGGTGACCACCTTGACTGCCGTGCCGGTCACTCCCGCCACCGCGTCGGCCTTCGGCGGGATGTGGTCATCCTCGTTGGCCTCCCCGGTCGTGACCTCCACGCCCAGCACAACGCCAAACATGTCATCCATAGCTGTTCGCTGCTTGGAATACTACCAAGAGCAGCGCGATCACTATCGATGACGCGGTCCGGTCGATAAAAATATCAATCGCCGCGCTAGACGGGGCTTCTTTCCGAGTGCGGTTTGACCGACGCACGCTGACTGAGCGGCGCTATATGCGGGCTCTGGCAAAGTTTGGGCCTAGGGCTGCGCGATTGGGGACATTGCCGTGAAAAGGGGGGTGCGCACGCAAAGCGTCGGTCCTGTTCGTAGCAATTTGATTTAGAAAGGCATGATCTACTCGCTGCAGCATGGTGACACGGCACACCCGAGTCAACAGGGACGCGTATCAGCAGCCGGGCTTGGCCCCTCAGAAATCTTCAGCACCAATCAGTTCAGTAACCCACCTCAATCGACTTCACCGACGTGCTAAAGGGAGTCCAGTTACGTGTTTACATGGCTGCCGCGGACGATGGATAGACAACGTTCTCATCGAGTGGCTGTGGCGCTGCCCAAACTATGAGTGCGTCTATCTGCACGCGTTCGAGACAGAACCCTAGCTGCGCACCGGCTGACGCGATGGATATCAGCTACCATGATGTGCAGCGACTCTGTTTGGACCGGGGATTGGGACAAACCCGATGACGCGTATCGAAGCGACGTGTTGGAGAGACTGGCAGCTTGATAACAACTAGAACCAGACTTTGACCCGGCCACCAAACTGCCCAACCGGGTGGGACCACCACAAGCAGCGCATCGTCTACGGGCTGAGTCTTGATGGCACTGTCCGCTGAAATATTCGTCTCGAGCAAGAATTTAGCAGTGTAAATCATCCTGTAACCTTTTGCTGGCAGGATCAAGTCGGTGATCGCGAGTCCGGGCGCGTAATCTTCCGGAATGCCGGCGCGGCTTCGTTTAAAGCTGGCGGCCGGCAGCAGCAAACTGCGTCCATCGCAAACGCTGGTGTTTGGCTTACGACAATTGAAGGAGCGTTCAACACTCTTGCTAAACAAGCAGCTCTGTTACACGGGTCAGTAGGTGGCTGCAGTCCGGCCTTTTTGCCTCACTTGCACGGAAGATGGGGCGCAGGACGCGCCGGCGGTTGGGCCCGCCCCTGACCTGGTCGGTCGGCATGCCAGGCACCCAGAAGGTCTACACGACCGACGCC
>CAXTNN010000036.1:0-19989 GCA_964245545.1 uncultured Acetobacteraceae bacterium
CCGATGGACGCTGCCCCATCCTCCGCCCGCCATGCTGGGCCGGAGGGCGGCTTCGTGCAGTTCCGGCTTGCTGTGGGGCGCCGGGCCAAGGCGGACCCGAAGTGGATCGTGCCGCTGCTGTGCCGATTGGGCGGCATCACCAAGCGCGATATCGGTGCCATCCGTATTTTCGACACCGACACAAGGTTCGAGATCAGCCGCGGGGCCGCGCCCGGGTTTGCTGCCGCGGTGGCGGAGGCCCCGATTGGGGAGCCGCGCATCACGGAAGCGGCCTACCGCCCAGCCGCCTTCAGCCCGGCACCGCGCCCAGCCGGCCGAACCGCGCAGAGGCTACGCCATACCGGCTGATCGGACAGAAGCGATTATATCTGGACGCGACGGCGCCGACCTTTCTGCGATTTGACCTTCCCGTCATCTGATCTAGGCTCCAGCGGTACGATACTTGCCTCTGTTCCTGCCACGTGATCACCGCCTGGCCGTCCCCGCAGGCTTTGCAAAAGGGTCCAACATGAAGCGGCGCAGTTTTCTGGCCAGTTCGGTGGCAACGGGAGCGGGGCTGTTGGCCATGCCCCATATCGCCCGCGCCCAGGACGCCGGCGTGCTGCGGTTCATCCCGCAAGCCAACCTGTCGAGCCTGGATTCGATCGTCGGCACCCAATACGTCGTGCGCAATGCCTCGTTGCTAGTTTGGGATCAGCTTTACGGGGTTAACAGCCAACTTCAGCCTAAGCCGCAGATGGCAGACAGCCATGAGGTGAGCGAGGACGGCACCACTTGGACATTCAAGCTGCGCCCCGGGCTGATGTTCCATGACGGCCAGAAGGTGCTGCCGAAGGACATCATCGCCAGCCTGAAGCGTTGGATGGTCCGCGATACCATGGGCCAGATCATCGCGGCGCAGTTGGTGGCCATGGATGGGCCGGACGACACGACGTTCCGCATCCACATGACCAAGCCGTTTCCGAAGATGCTGTTCGCGCTTGGGAAGGCCAACCCGCCGCTTGCCTTGGTGATGCCGGAGCGCATCGCCGCGACCGACCCGTTCAAGCAGATCACCGAGTATGTCGGCTCGGGGCCGATGAAGTTCGCGTCCAGCGAATGGGTGCCTGGCAGCAAGGCGGTGTTCACCCGCTTTGACGGCTACCAGCCGCGGGATGAGGCGCCCGATTGGTCGGCCGGCGGCAAGCACATGTTTATCGAACGCATCGAATGGAACATCATCCCCGACGCTGCAACGGCGGCCGGCGCATTGCAGAACAACGAGGTCGATTGGTGGGAAAACCCTATCCCGGACCTGGTGCCGCTGCTGAAACGCAATCGCAACATCAACGTCGATATTTCCGATCCGTTGGGCAACATCGGCGACATGCGGTTCAATCACCTGAATCCGCCTTTCAACGACGTGCGCGCTCGCCGTGCGGTGATGATGGCGTTGAACCAGGAAGATTTCATGCGGGCCGTGGTCGGTGACGACACGACGCTGTGGAAGATGTGCCCCTCCTACTTCACGCCGGGCACGCCCGCTTACACCACGGAGGGCGGCGAGATCCTCGAAGGCCCGCGGAAATACGACGCGGCCCGCGCGCTGTTGAAGGAGGCGGGCTACAACGGCGAAAAGATTGTCATGATGGTCCCGACCGACGTGCCGATCACTAAGGCCGAGGGCGACGTTGCCAACGACCTGTTGGGCCGCATTGGCATGAATGTGGATTACCAGTCGCTGGATTGGGGCACGGTGGGTGCGCGCCGGGCCATGAAGAACCCGGTCGACAAAGGCGGGTGGAACATCTTCTTCACTTGGCACGCGGGCGCCGACTGCATCAACCCGGCGCCATATTCCGCGCTGGCGGCCAACGGCGACAAGGCTTGGTTCGGCTGGCCTACTTCACCAGCGGTGCAGCAGGGCATTGCAGACTGGTATGCCGCAGCCGACCCAGCGTCGGAGAAGGCGGCGCTGGTGAAGACCAACATCGCCGCCTTCGAGGACGTGGTGTATGCGCCGACTGGATTCTTTCTCAACTACCAAGCTTGGAACAAGAAAGTCTCAGGCGTGGTGAAGGCGCCGTTTCCGGTCTTTTGGGGCGTGAAGAAGACCTGATGCTCGCCTATGCGCTCCGCCGGGTCGTCTCAACCATACCGGTCATGGCCGTCGTCGCCCTGTTCGTGTTCAGCCTGCTTTACGTCGCACCCGGAGACCCGGCGGCCATCATTGCCGGAGATCAAGCCAGCCCGGCTGATATCATACGGATCCGTGCCTCGCTGGGGCTTGACCGGCCTTTTCTGGTGCGCTTCGGCGATTGGTCCTGGCATATCGCGCATGGTGATTTAGGCACCTCGATCTTCACCCACCTGCCAGTGACGCACCTGATCGCTCAACGTGTGGAGCCGACGGTGTCGCTGATGATGATCAGCCTCGTTCTGTCCATTGTGGTTGCTGTTCCAATGGGCGTGTTGGCCGCGTGGAAACATGGTTCGATTATCGATCGGAGCGTGATGCTGCTGGCCGTGTTCGGGTTCTCGGTGCCGGTGTTCGTGGTGGGCTATATCCTCGCCTATTGTTTCGCGTTGCGCCTGCCTTGGCTGCCGGTGCAGGGCTACACACCCCTTGCGCAGGGCGTATGGCCATGGCTGCAGAACTTGATCCTGCCAAGCCTCACACTGGGCAGCGCATTCATCGCCTTGATTGCCCGCATCACCCGCGCGACCATGCTGGAGGTTCTGAGCCAGGATTACGTGCGGACCGCGCGGGCGAAAGGCCTGGGCCAATCCCCGATCCTGTTCGTGCACGCGCTGAAAAATGCCGCTGTGCCGATCGTAACGGTGATCGGGCTGGGAGTCGCGGGATTGATCGGCGGCGCCGTGGTGACGGAAACCGTGTTTGCGATCCCTGGGATCGGACGCCTCGTGGTCGACTCGATCCTACGCCGCGACTACCCCATCATCCAAGGCGTCGTTCTCATCTTCTCCTTTGTCTATGTGCTGGTGAACCTAGGCGTGGACTTGATGTATACTGTGTTTGATCCGAGGATCCGGTATTGAGCACCACCACTTTTCCCGAATCCACCTCTGCTGTTCCCATGCCGGACATTCTGCCGCCGGCTCGCAGCCGCGGCCGCATTGCCGGTTTTGCCGTACGCAATCCGGCGATCGTCGCAGGGGGCCTATTGCTGGCGGCGATCGTGTTTCTTGGGGTGTTTGCGCCTTATCTGGGCACGGTCGACCCGACTGCTTTGGCGCCGGCGAAACGCTTGCGGCTTCCATCCGAAACCTATTGGTTCGGCACGGATATGCTCGGGCGTGACATCTACTCCCGAACGCTTTATGGCGCGCGCGTTTCGCTCACGGTCGGGTTCGCGGTTGCGGCTCTTGCGTCCGTGGTGGGCATGCTGATCGGCCTCTGTGCCGGATATATCCGTCTGGTTGATGCGCTCGTCATGCGGGTGATGGACGGCCTTATGTCCATCCCATCAATCCTGCTAGCGATTGCGCTGATGGCGCTGACCCGGGGCAGCGTGCAGAACGTGATAATCGCGATCACGGTCGCAGAAATCCCCCGTGTGACACGGCTGGTGCGCGGAGTGGTGCTGAGCCTACGGGAGCAGCCCTATGTCGAGGCGGCGGTCGCAAGCGGCACCCGTACGCCGGGGGTGATCTTCCGCCATGTCTTGCCAAACACCGTAGCCCCGCTGACGGTGCAAGCGACGTTCATCTGCGCGTCGGCCATGATTACCGAGGCAATCCTGTCTTTCATTGGCGCGGGCACGCCGCCGATCATCCCCTCATGGGGCAACATCATGGCCGAGGGCCGTGCGCTTTGGCAGATCAAACCTTATATCGTGTTCTTCCCGGCCGCGTTTCTTTCGCTCACCGTGCTGGCGGTCAATCTTCTGGGCGACGGCTTGCGCGATATGCTTGACCCCCGTTTGGCTAAGCGCATCTGAATGGCTGAGACGGATACGCTGGCACTCGTCGCGGCTGCGGCAGACGGCCAGGTGGAGCGCGGTGCGGCCACTGCGCTGCTGCAGGTCCAGCACTTGCAAACGCATTTTGCCACCCCGGATGGCGTGGTTCGAGCCGTTGAAGACTTGTCGTTCTTTGTACACGCAGGCGAGACCATCGCCATCGTGGGCGAAAGCGGTTGCGGCAAGTCCGTCACCTCAATGTCGATCCTGCGGCTGATCCCCTCACCCCCCGGCAAGATAGCCGGGCGGATCCTGTTCGAGGGCCGCGATTTGGTCCGCGTGTCGGAAGCAGACATGCGCAAGCTGCGCGGCAACGACATCAGCATGATTTTCCAGGAGCCGATGACCAGCCTCAACCCGGTGCTGACGGTGGGGCGCCAGATCGGTGAGACGCTGCAGTTGCATCAGGGACTGGATGCGCGGCAGGCCATGCGACGGGCCACGGAAATGCTGGAAGTGGTTGGCATTTCCGCCGCGGCCCGGCGCGTGCGCGAGTTTCCGCACCAACTCTCGGGTGGCATGCGGCAGCGGGTGATGATTGCGATGGCGCTTGCCTGCAATCCGAAGCTGTTGATTGCCGATGAACCCACCACCGCACTCGACGTGACCATCCAGGCGCAGATCCTTGACCTGATGCGGGACATGAAGACCCGGCTTGGCTCGGCCATCGTGCTGATTACGCACGATCTTGGGGTTGTGGCCGAGATGGCACAACGCGTCGTGGTTATGTACGCCGGTCGCAAGGTGGAAGAGGCCCCCGTCGATGAAATCTTCGCCCGTCCCCTACATCCCTATACGTGCGGTTTGCTGGGAGCGGTGCCCCGGCTGGGCTCGTCCATCGGTGAAACTGGCCGCCTCAAGCTTGCGGAAATCCCCGGGCTGGTGCCAAGCCTGCGCCACAAGATTGTCGGGTGCGCTTTTGCCGGGCGCTGCCCCAAGGTGACGGATCACTGCCGCCGGATTGCGCCGCCGGTGGAAGAGAAAGCGCCGGGTCATTACGTCGCGTGCCACTATGCGACGGCTGGCGGATGACCCCCCTCCTAGAGGTCAACGCGCTTAAAAAGCATTACCCGATCAAAGGCGGTGTGCTGGGGCGAACGCGTGCGACAGTCTACGCACTGGATGGCGTGTCATTCACCGTGGCGGCGGGAGAGACGCTTTCCGTGGTGGGGGAGAGCGGCTGCGGCAAATCCACCGTCGGCCGCACTATTTTGCGCCTCACCGACCCGACCGATGGTGAGGTCTTCCTCGATGGACAGCGCATCGACACCTTGGGCGACAGGAAGATGCGGCAGGTGCGCCGCCGGATTCAGGTCGTGTTCCAGGACCCTTTCAGCAGTCTCAACCCCCGTATGCGGGTTCGGGATATCCTGGCTGAGCCGATCCGCAATTTTGGCTTGGCGAGCGGCTCGGAGCTTGAGGACCGCGTGGCCGCGCTGATGGACAAGGTGCGGCTGCCACGGGATGCGATGCGCCGATATCCGCACGAGTTCAGCGGCGGGCAGCGCCAACGTATCGGGATCGCGCGCGCTTTGGCGCCAGGCTCGGATTTGATCATCTGCGACGAGGCGGTGAGTGCGCTGGACGTGTCGGTGAAAGCGCAGATCATCAACCTGCTCAGCGACCTGCAGGACGAGCTCGGGCTCGCTCTGCTGTTCATCAGCCATGATCTTGCGGTGGTGGAACACCTGACGCATCGCGTGGCCGTGATGTATCTCGGCAAGATCGTCGAGATTGCAGACCGCCGCGTTCTGTTTGCTGGCCCGCGGCACCCCTATACCCGCGCTTTGCTGTCGGCCGTTCCCGTACCGGACCCGGCGGCCAAGCGAGACCGGATTATCCTCAAGGGCGACGTTCCAAGCCCGATCGATCCGCCCAAAGGCTGCCGCTTCCATACCCGGTGCCCCTACGTGTTTGATCGCTGCCGCGTAGAAGAACCGTTGCTGCTGGAAAAATCAGCCGGGCAGAAAGCGGCATGCCATTTAGAGCGGCTGCCAGAGCTGCACCCGCTGCCTCAATGCTGAAAAACCTCTGGACGGTGTTGTGAGAAACGCCGAAACATCATGCCTGATATGCACGCGCCATGCGCTTGGGGAGTTCTAACCGATGATCACGCGCCGTTCCGCAACCCAGTTGCTGGCAGGGGCTGCAGCCGTGGCTTCTGTCGGCGGCCGCGCCTTCGCGGCGGCCGACAAGACCGTCCAGATCGGGATCGATTTCTCGCTCACCGGCGGTGATGCGGAAAGCGCGCAGCACATGCGGGACGGAGCCTTGATGGCCATCGACGAGGCCAACGCCAAGGGGACGGTCAAAGGCTACAAGGTTGTGCCTATGGTGCTGGACGACGCGACTGCGACCGCAGGCCAATACGACCCGGCACAGGCGGCGACCAACGCTCGCAAATTTGTCGGCGACAAGACGGTCGTGGGTGCGGTTGGTCCGCAGATGAGCGGCGCTGGCAAGGCCATGGCGCCGATCTTGAGCATGGGCGACTTGGCTATCATCACGCCCTCTTCGACCAACCCAGACCTGACCGATCCCAAGTTTGCGGCCCAGTACCGGCCGGGTGGCAAAGCGATCTACTTCCGCACGGTGACCACCGACGCCTTCCAAGGCCCCAACATGGCCGACTATTTCGCGGAAAACTTGGGTGTGAAGGCGATCTACATTCTAGACGACCAGGGTGCCTACGGCGTTGGCATTGCAGACTCCTTCCAGAACCGCATCAAAGACAAGGGTGTGAAGATTCTGGGCCGAGACCAGCTTGACCCGAAAGCGGCCGACTACTCGTCGATCCTGACCAAGATCAAGTCGATGAACGCCGACAGCCTGTACTATGGCGGCGTCAGCACAGCCGGCGTGAAGCTGGTGAAGCAGAGCTACGATATCCTGCCGAGCATCAAGAAGGGCGGCGGGGACGGCATCGTCACGGGTGACATCCTGCGCGGCGCTGGCTTTCCAGCCTGCAACGGGTGGTACGCCACCCAAGCATCGCCGCACCTGACCGAGGACAGCAGTCTCGCTTCGTGGGTCAAAGAGTTCCGCGCAAAGTTTAATGGCGAAGCCCCGGAAGACTACACCATCACGTCTTACGATGCGGCCAGCGTCATTATCCAGGCCATGGCCAAGTTAGCGAACGCTGGCAAGCCAATAACCCGCGACGCCGTGCGCGATGCAATCCAAACTGGTAAGTTCAAAACCCTGCAAGGAGAAGTCCAGTTCGACCAGAATGGCGACATCTTGAGCAAAGTGATCAGCGTCTACCAGATCGTCAAAAACGACAGTGTTCCGCTGGATGATGTGAACGGGCAATTCAAATACATCGGTGTAGCGCCGACGAGCTAAGGGCAACCCGGTGACATCCTGGGACCTGCTTACCCAGCAGGTCATCAATGGTTTGAGCCTGGGCGCGATGTACTCGCTGATCGCGCTTGGGTTCACGCTGGTTTACGGCATCCTTGAACTCATAAACTTTTCGCACTTCAACGTCTTCATGGTGGGCTCGTTTGTGGCCCTCTGGGTGCTGCAAGCATTGGGGGTGAGTGGCCAGGATACGGTGCTGCCTCTCCTGCCGCTGATCGGCGTGCTGGTGCTTGCGTTGTTGGCAACGATGGTGGCTTGCGGCCTGCTTGGCGTGGGCATCGAGCGTCTGTGCTTGCGGCCTCTGCGCGGCGTCAAAGGCCCGTCGGCTATGATCACGACCATCGGCGTGTCCTACGTCCTGTTCAACGTGGTCCTGCTCTTTGTCGGCGCCCAGACTTTCAACTATCCCAACCCATTGCCGCCCATGACCTTCGCCATCGGCGAGGCGGTTCTGCGGCTAAGGGAAATCCTTATCTGGATTGTCGCCGTCGTGCTCATGCTTGCCTTGTTCGTGTTCACCAATCGCAGCCGGATGGGCAAGGCGATGCGTGCCACCGCCCAGGATGCCGAGGCGGCCCGGATGATGGGCGTGGAAGTCGACCGCATCGTCATGATTGCGTTCTTCATCGGTTCGGCATTGGCGGGAGCGGGAGGCATGATCTTCGGCCTCTACTACAATTTCACCAATTTCTCGGTGGGTTACACCGCCGGGCTGCGAGCTTTCACGGCCGCAGTGCTCGGAGGCATCGGCAATGTGCCCGGCGCCATGCTGGGAGGCGTGCTCATCGGTCTGATTGAGACCGTCAGCGGGCAAGTGATTTCGGTCCGCTGGACCGACGTCGTGATTTTCTCGATCCTCGTGCTCGTGCTGGTGTTCCGCCCGGCTGGGTTGCTCGGGCGTGTGGCTCCGAACAAGTCATGAAAGCTCTTGGCATGCTACGACCATCCGTCAAGCTGGACCCAGCCCGCCTTCGGGTGGCCGCGACCTGCGCGCTGGCCTTGGCGGCGATCCTGTTCCCCTTGCTTCACAACGATGACGCAGACATCGACTCGGTGGCCAACGCACTGTCGTTTGCTGCGCTGGCGCTTGGCTTGAACATCGTCGTCGGCATGGCTGGATTGCTGGACCTCGGTTACGCCGCCTTCTTTGCCATCGGCGCCTACTTCTACGGCGTGTTGTCGTCGTTTCAATTGCAGCCAGAATGGTCCTCGTTCTGGCAGCCATTTGCCTTTCTCGGCCTTGTAGCCCGCATACCAGGGCCCGGCACGGCAGACGTGGTCCATACCACCCTGTCCTTCTGGCTTGCTTTGCCGCTCTCTGGTGCGCTGGCAGCGTTTTGCGGCGTGCTGTTTGGCGCCCCCACCCTGCGCCTGCGCGGCGACTACCTCGCCATCGTGACGCTTGGCTTTGGCGAGATCGTGCCAATCGTGGCCCGGAACTGGGGATCCGTCACCAACGGCGCGGCTGGTCTGAACGGCGTCGCGCCGCCAAGCCTGTTCGGGACCAGCTTCGGCGTAGACTCGACGCCGTACTTCTACGTAATCCTGGCTCTTGTGGCAGCGCTCATTTTCATCAGCATACGCCTTCGAGATAGCCGCATCGGCCGGGCCTGGATGGCGATCCGGGAGGACGAAATCGCGGCCAGCGTCATGGGCATCAACTTGGTGCGGTTCAAGTTGCTCGCTTTTGCCATCGGCGCCGCCTTCGCAGGCATGACGGGCACCTTCTACGTCGCCAAGCTCCAGACCGCCACGCCAGAGATGTTCGGTTTCCCGGTCTCGGTCATGATTTTGGTGATGGTCGTCCTGGGGGGCATTGGCAGCATCTGGGGCGTGGTGCTCGGCGCAATGATACTGCAGCTCCTGCAATCGTGGTTCTTGCAAGATCTAACTGAGTGGACCCACCAGGTCGGCGCATTGCTCGGGTCAACGGCGCTGCAGCAAGTGGACTTGGTTCAATCGATCGAGTTGATCTTTGGCGTGATCCTGGTGGTCATGATGCTGTTCAGGCGCGAGGGCCTTGTTCCAGCCCACAAGAAACCCCGTGCCCTGACGTTTGAGCAGCAACACGCGACCATCCAGCAAGTGTCCGCATTCAACCTTTCGAACCTTAAACCGCCGCTGCTGGAACACGGTGGTGCACTGCTCGAGGTTAAAGCAATCACGGTCCGATTTGGCGGATTGGTTGCACTAAATGCCGTTGATATCACCGTGCCGGAGGGAGGGGTCGTCGCGGTCATCGGCCCGAACGGGTCGGGAAAGTCGACCTTGTTCAACACCATCACCGGACTTACGAGGCCTGCGAGCGGCAACATCCGCTTCGCCGGGCAGGATCTGACCACGCTTGCGCCACACGAGATTTTAAAGGCGGGAGTGGCGCGTACCTTCCAGAACATCCGGCTGTTTCCGAGCCTTTCGATCATGGACAACGTCTTGATCGGGCAACACTCGGGCTTGCGTTCTGGGCCGTTGCGATCTGTGCTTCGCCTGCCCAGCACACGCGCGGAAGAGCGTGCGGCGCGCGAGCGCGTGATGGAGATCCTAGCGCTGTTTGGCAACCGGTTGGTGCCGAGAGTGGACCAACCAGTGTCTGGACTGTCTTACGCAAACCGGCGCCGTGTTGAGATCGCGCGCGCCTTGGCATCCGGGCCGCGCTTGTTGCTGCTGGATGAGCCGACGGCGGGAATGAACCCGGCCGAGACGCTGGAGCTCGCCGAACAGTTGAAGCTGCTGTGCCAGCTCGGGCTCAGCATCCTGGTCATCGAACATAAGCTCGATGTCGTGACAAGGCTGGCGGACCGCGTGGTGGTGCTGGATCATGGTGAGAAGCTTGCGGAGGGTTTGCCGGATCAGGTGCGCCGGAACGAAGCGGTGTTGGATGCCTACTTAGGCCGCAGTCACACCGCAGTGCTGGACGCGATCAGTGCCTGACATAGCTCCTATGGCTCCACCGTTGCTCGAGTTCCGCAACGTCAATACCCACTACGGCGATTTGCATGTACTAAAGAACGTAAACTACAGTATTGCTGCTGGGGAAATCGTTTGTTTACTGGGGGGAAATGCCTGCGGCAAGTCAACTACCATGAAGACGATTATGGGCGTGGTGCGCCCAAGTTCGGGAAGTGTGTTGTTCGATGGCAGGCCGATTGAGCGGCTTTCGACCGCAGAGCGTGTGAGACAGGGAATCGCTCCCGTGCTGGAGGCCCGCCGCCTGTTCCCGCGCATGACGGTGTTAGAAAACCTCGAAATGGGTGCTTATACCCGCAAGGCGGATGCAGACTTCGATCAGGATCTGGCCCGCGTCTACGACCTCTTTCCAAGAGTGAAGGAGCGCTGGAACCAACTCGCCGGCACTCTGTCTGGAGGGGAGCAGCAGATGGTTGCGATTGGGCGAGCGCTGATGTCGCGGCCGCGGCTGATCTGCATGGACGAACCCTCGATGGGACTATCGCCGTTGTACGTGGAGCAGACGTTCGGGATTATCCAAACCATCAACCGCCAGGGCACGGCCATTTTCATGGTCGAACAGAACGCCAACATGGCCCTGCAAATTGCGCGGCGAGCCTATGTGCTGCAAACAGGCCAAGTGGTTCTGCAAGGGCCGGCCGAAGACATGCGAGTAAACCCGGTTATCAGAGAAGCCTATCTGGGAGAACTCTCAGTCGCGCCAGAGTCCGTCTGAACTATCTGATGATGGCGTGCTTCTACCCAGGGCGGCTAAGCCTTTTGCAGTTCGGCTTCTAGCTCTGGCAACGCCTTGAACAAGTCCGCCACCAGGCCATAGTCTGCGACTTGGAAGATAGGAGCGTCTTCGTCCTTATTGATAGCGACGATGATCTTGCTGTCCTTCATGCCCGCGAGATGTTGGATGGCACCGGAGATACCAACGGCGACATACAGGTCTGGGGCAACAATCTTGCCCGTCTGGCCCACCTGGTAGTCATTGGGCACAAACCCTGCGTCAACAGCGGCACGAGACGCACCAACGGCCGCACCCAGCCGATCCGCAATCGGCTCCAACAGCTTGAAGTTCTCGCCGCTTTGCATGCCGCGGCCGCCAGAGACAACCACCCGGGCGGCCGTCAGCTCCGGACGCTCCGACTGCGAGAGCTCGGCTGAGACAAACTTCGACCCACCCGCTCCGGAGGTTACCGCCACGTCCTCGATGCTGGCTTGGCTATCCCCTGCTGACACCGGGTCAAACGACGCCGCGCGGACAGTCACCACCTTGATGGTGTCAGCCGAGGCCACGGTCGCCAGCGCGTTTCCAGCATAAATTGGCCTGACGAACGTGTCGTGATCGACGACGGCGGAAATGTCGCTGATGGATTGAACGTCAAGCATGGCGGCGACGCGCGGCATCACGTTCTTTCCGATCGCGGTGGCGGCGGCAAACAGGTGGCTGTAACCAGCAGACAGGGAGACCAGAAGATCGGCCAGCGGCTCTGCCAACATATGGGCATAGAGCGGCGCATCGGCTTTGCGGACCAGGCTCACACCCTCAAGCCTCGCGGCAGCGGCGCTTGCCGCCCCGACGTCTGACCCGGCAACCAACACATGAACCTCGCCAAGGGCGCGGGCTGCGGCGACAGCACTGCGCGAGGGCTGCTTGATATCGCTGCCCTCGAAGTCGAGAAGAACAAGTGTCGTCATGATATGACCTTCGCCTCAGTCTTGAGCTTCGCGACCAGTTCGCCGACAGACCCAACTTTCTTACCGGCCTGCCGCTTGGGCGGCTCAGCAACGCTGACAGTCCGCAGCCTTGGTGCCGGATCAACTCCCAGTGCTTCAGGAGTGATCGTTTCGATGGTTTTCTTCCGCGCCTTCATGATATTCGGCAGCGATGCATAGCGGGGTTCGTTCAGGCGAAGGTCTGCGGTGATAACAGCCGGCAGGGTTAGCACCAGGGTCTCGAGGCCGCCGTCTACCTCCCTGGTCACAGTCGTCGTACCATCAGCGAGCTCTATCTTTGATGCAAAAGTTCCCTGTGGCCATTCCAGCAAGGCCGCAAGCATCTGCCCGGTGGCGTTCATGTCGTCGTCGATGGCCTGCTTACCCATCAACACCAGGCCGGAGCCCTCCCGCCCCACCAAGGCTTTGAGCAGCTTGGCAACAGCCAGGGGTTGCAGCTCGACGTCGGTTTCAACCAAAACACCACGATCGATGCCCATCGCCAAGGCGGTGCGGATCGTCTCCGCGCAAGCCGAGCTACCCATGGAAACGGCCACAGTCTCCGTCGCCACCCCACGCTCCTTCAGCCGGATGGCCTCCTCGACGGCAATCTCGTCAAACGGGTTCATCGACATCTTGAGCCCTGAGATATCGACCCCGGAGCCGTCTGATTTCACGCGGATTTTTGCGTTGTAATCGACGACTCGCTTGACTGGAACGAGGATCTTCATAGTGCTCGTGCTTATTCCTACGGGCTAAAGCAGTGTCATTCGCGTTGCCGCTAACGACCCCAGCGCTGCAAATATCCCACGCCGGGCCGGAGCGTCACCTGCCAATCCGTAGAAGTGATTGGGCTTCGGGTCAAACCGCGTCACCCCCTTAGCAGATGCAGCAACAGCACGAACAGCAGCAATGCACCGGCTTGCAGCAGTACACGCCATTGCATGAGCTTGTTCGACCGCCGCGGGTCACCCCCGCCTCGGACCAGGCCGAGCAAGCCGGCAAACAGCACTCCCAGGGTGGCGATCATGAGCGTCGCCACGAGAACGATGAGGACGATCTTCATGGAAGGAACTTGGGTGTGGACGATGGAATGTGCACCTCCCTGTCGCCGCATCGGTTGACATATCGCAGCCCCAGCGAGACGAGAGGCAACATGCGATTGCTCCTCCTCACCCTGATTTTGGCATGTGGCCTGGTGTCCTTCGGCGCTCGGGCCGAGCCAAACTCAACGCCGGCCGCAGCCACCCTGACACCGGCGCAGGCGCAGGCGGTGCTTGACGTGCTGCAAGACAACAAGAAGCGGGCTGAGTTCGAAGCCGTGCTCCAGAACATGGTTCGCGCAGTGCCGGCGATAGCGCCTCACTCGGCAAGCCCGCTGACGGCCGACAGCGTTGGAGCGCAGCTCCTGGTTCAGGGCGCAAGCTGGGCCACACGGGCGGCCGTCCAGCTTCGGGTCTCCCTCACGGCGTTGCGCGGGCTACCGCAAATTGGCACCTGGGTTTTGGCGACGGCTGGGAACCCGGGCGAGCTGGCGGCGCTCGGCCGGGTGTTGTGGAAGGTGGCGGTTATTGGCGTGGCCGCGCTCGGCACGGAGTGGCTGATAACGCGGCTGCTCACGGGGTTTCGCCGCATTTTGCAGGTTCGCGTCCCCTTTGATGATGCCGCCGCAGATTTGCCGGAAGGCGACGGTCCGGATCCGGCCGCCCCGGACGAAGCGGCCACAAAGCGTCCGAGACTGAGCGTGGCATGGCGCATGCTGCGGCGGTTGCCGTTCGTGTTTGCGGCGCTTGTGCTTGATTTGATTCCAGTGGCTGGATTTGCCATCGCCGGCAATGCACTGGTGGCTTTGCCCCTCGGCATCACCGACCTGGACCGTGCGGCCGTTATGGCTGTCATTGACGCCTACGTGACATGCCGGGCCGTGTTATGCCTGGCCCGCGCCGTGGTCGCACCCGGGCAACCTAGCATGCGGCTGGTCCGCTGTTCCGATGAGACCGCCTCCTACACCACACGCTGGGTCGGCCGGGTCAGCACAGTTGCCGTTGCAGGTTACGCGATTGCTGAAGTGGCGCTTTTGTATGGCCTTGCGCGGCCTGCGCATGACGTTCTGCTGAAGCTGTTCGCGCTCATCGTGCACAGCATGCTGGTCGTCATCGTGCTGCAAGTCCGCCATGGCGTGGAGGCCCGGTTGCGCCCGCGCCGTCGTGCCACGGGCGTGATTGCCAGCTTGCAAAGCCATTTCGCCCGCCGGTGGCATACTATTGCAATATTTTATATTGTCGCACTCTGGCTGGTTGCTGCGGCGGAGATCCGCGACGGCTATGTTCGACTGCTGCATTTCTTTGTTGTAACCACTGGGACCCTGTTGCTGGCTAGGCTGGTCGCCATCGTTGTTTTGGGAACCCTCGACCGTACCATGCGAGCCGACGCCGATACGGTGCGTAGCTACCCGCTCATTGAGCAAAGACTCAGCGAATACTATCCATTGATCCGGGCTTTCCTGATTAGCGTCATCGTGTCTGCTACGACCGTGGTACTGCTTGAGGGGTGGGGGTTCAGTCCGCTGTCATGGTTCAGCGTCGGTCAACTGGGCGCGCGGCTGGTGAGCGCGGCGTTGACGTCACTGATCGCCATCCTGATCGCCGTCATTGCCTGGGAAGCTGCCAATGCGATGGTGGAAAGCAAGATCGCAGCGCTGGTCCAGGCGGCTCAGACAGCGCGGGCGGCACGGCTGCGTACACTGCTGCCGATGCTCCGTACCACTTTGCTGGTGGCGCTGATCATCATGGCTGGATTGATCGTGCTCAGCCAAATCGGCGTGAATATTGCGCCGCTGCTGGCTGGCGCCGGAGTTCTGGGTGTCGCTATCGGCTTTGGCAGCCAGAAGTTAGTGCAGGACCTGATAACGGGGCTGTTTCTGCTGCTGGAGAATGCTATGCAAGTGGGCGACGTCGTGACGCTCGCCAGCCTGACGGGAACCGTTGAGTATCTCTCCATTCGCACTATTCGGCTGAGAGCACTTGATGGTTCGATGCACATCATTCCGTTTTCCTCCGTCACGACTGTGACCAATCAAACGCGGGACTTCGCTTATGCATTGATGGACTTGCCCATCGGGCTGAACGAGGAGCCCGATCGTGTGGCGTCGTTGCTGAGCGATGTGGTTCAAGCGATGCGGCAAGAGCCACGCTGGGACGCTGCAATCACTGCAGACCTTGAGGTGATGGGGGTATACGCCTTCAACGACTCGAACTGGACGATGCGTGTCCGGATTCGGACCGTGCCGTCGCAGCGCTGGGCGGTGAACCGGGAGTTCAACCGCAGGGTCAAGTATTGTTTTGACCAGAATGCCGTGCAAAGCCCGATCACCTCGTATAAGGTACAGGGCTGGTTGCCTCCCGGGTCTGAACGCCCGATCCCGAAGCAGGTTGAGCCGCCCCGGCCAGCGCCAGTGCCCGCTTCATTGCAGGACGCCGCTCAATGAACGATCCAGTTGCGAACGACCCGGTTGCAGGCCGGCCAACGGTTCCCGCGTTGGTGGCCCGGGACGGATTTGCCTTTGTGCATGACGCCGAAATGCGGGGCGTGCTGGAGGCTGCCGGCTTGGCGGAGTGGGACGCGTTTGCCGCAAGTTGGCAGGATTTGGGGTTGGATACCTACATGGCCGATGGCGGCCGCTATCGCCGCCGTCGCCATGCGGTGTTCACCGCAACGCCGCATGGCTTCATCCGCTTGCCGGCGCGGCCGCATTATCAGAGCAGGGACTACAATCTGCTGAATGGCGGAGTGGAACGATGGTTCCAGCCGATCCAACCCGCTGTCGAGCGTATGCCAGCTTTTACCGCAATCTTGCGGACGTGCCACCGCGTGTTCGCGGCGTTGTCGCCCAACGTGACGGAGTGGGAAGTAGAGGCTCACCAGTTCCGCATCGAGGCTCAGCCTGGCCTTGCCGGCCGGCCCACTCCGGAGGGCATGCATCAAGATGGCGTCGACTGGGTGCTGGTGCTGATGGTGCGACGAGAAAATGTCGCGAGCGGTGAGACCACGATATACGACCGCGACCGGCGCCTGCTCGGGTCGTTCACGCTCACGCGCCCCATGGATGCGGCTTGGGTGGATGATAAGCGCGTGTTTCATGGCGTCACTGCGGTAGAACCGCGCGACAATGACAATCCTGCGCATCGCGATGTGCTCGTCGTGACCTTCAAGAAGGTACCAGAAACTGGGTGAATGCGCGTAAATGTCGGCTCGTCAGCATGTAATGCAGCGATCTATCAGCCGTTGACGCGGCAGCACGTGGCTGCACTGACTCTGCATACGATGTTTTAAAGGTTTCCGATCAATGCTGTGCCGAGCGGCGGTCCGGTGTGGCCGCCACAGCTAGGCAAGGATCAGGGTCATGTCTGAGGCGGCTTTCTATGGTGCTCGAACTGCTGAGCCAGAAAAGCCGGGCGAGGCGACGATGCGGGAGGTGCGGCTGGGGGCGTCCAGCCGGGTCCGCAGCTACACGTTTGACCGCGTCAGCAGGCTTGGAACCGGCCGTGGCAGGCCGGTCTTTGCCGTTATTCACAGCAACGGCGCCTTTTTCCCGTTGGGACGGCAGATTGGCGCGACCCATCGTTTTCTTGCGCTTCAGGCGGCGAACCGTCGCAGCGGCGGGCACCTTCCTGGCACGGTGGAGGAGATTGCAGCCGGTTACGTGCGGCAGTTGCTGGCTGAAGAGCCAGAGGGTCCGTTCGTGGTCATGGGCTGGTGTCATGCCGGAGTGGTCGCCTTTGAGGCCGCGCAACAGCTTCAATCGTCCGGACACACCGTGGCGGGGCTTGTCATGGTCGATACTTGGAATCCTGCTTACACGGCAGCGAAAGGGCGGTTTAAGAAGTGGCTCATCCAGCGTAACTACGGGTTGCAAGTCGTTGTTCAAGACCTGGTGCAAGTGGCTCAGGGTCGGCTGTCATTCTATGACTGCGTTCGTCAGCGGAAGTTTGCAACGCGGCTCTTGGGCCCGATGAACCCGGCACCCACGCTGACCGGCCCTGCTGCTGAAGCCTACCTCGCGAACAAGGCTTTCGATGAAGACATTGGGCGCATGCTGGCGGCAGCCTGCGCGAACTACCGTCCCCAGCGCTTCTCCGGGCCGACATTGCAGGTGCGCTCGTCGACAGAGCCGTTCGGTCTTGGCTTGGGTCGCCACTTTGGTTGGGGTGACCTGATGAGCGCTCAATGGGTGTGCTTGCCAGGAGATCATTACACCATCTTCCTAGAGCCCGCCGTCGAGGAACTTGGGCGTCGCGTCATGAACATGTTCGGGGCAAAGTGACGGTGCTGCGAGGCGCCCCTGCTGCAGGCACATAGAAGCTAAGGCTGTCACGCTCGCAAACCGCAAACTGGACGCCTCACAGCAGCACCTGTGACGGTGATCCACCCATGAGTGTGTGATACCAACGGGCATAACCCGACCTGCCGGTGGGTTGAAGCCCACCCTACTTCCTTTCAAGTTCAACCACGTAGGGTGGGCTTTAGCCCACCACCTGCCGGTCAGCGTCAACGACGGCTGGTATGACGCATCACGGGTGTGGAGCCTCCTACAGAGGTCCAGCGGCGCGCTCGAAGCTGGGGGGGCCGGAATGCGCCCCAGTCTACCGCGGTGGCAAGCCAGCCTTTGGCTGGTCAGGCTGCGGAGGCGTGGAGCAGCGTGTCGACCGGCTCACCCCGAGCCGCGCGCATGGCGCAATGGGCGTCTCGAAGCAGGCCCAGCACGTCACAGCCAGGGCTGGACAAGGCACTGCCGGTGACGGCGCCCACCTGCCCGGCCGGTAGCCCGGCATGCGATATCGCGAGAGCTTGCACGCTGGCCACAATGCGGTCGGCGATAACGGTCGCACCCTCTACTCCGGTCGAGGGCAGCACGACGGCAAACTCGTCGCTATCCAAGCGCCCAACCATATCGGCCGGTCGCTGCAGGGCCGACCCAATCGCCTCAGCGACCGCGCGTAAGGCCGAGTCTGCGGCTTCCCAGCCATAAAGGTCGGTGAAGCGGCGGAATTCAGTGAGGCTAACCGTGATGACGGACAGCTCGGTCCGATCCCGTTGTGCCCGGCGGAGTTCGCGTTCCAAGGTTGCGACCAGATGGTCCCGGTTCAGCACGCCCGTCACCGTGTCGGTGGCGGCGCGGTGACGCAACAGGCTGTTGGCCTCCTCCATCACGGCCTCTCCCTGCTTGCGGGTAGAAATATCGCGCAAGCAAAGCACAGCCCCGTGGGTGCCGGGCAGGCGGCGGCCGGTGACCTCAACCCAGTAAGTCTGACCTGAGTGCTGGACGCGGAACTCCGCCGTTACGGAGACCTCACCCGTGTTGAGGCGGAGAAACAGGTCGTTGAACACGCCCCGATCGGCCTCGACGGCAAGCTCCCTCAGGTCGGTCCCGACCAGCTCCCCCGGGCTGCGCCCAAGCACCCAGGCGCTGGCTTGAGTGGCGTGGCGGCAACGCGCATCCGCATGGGCGAGCAACGTCACGTCCGGGTTGTAGTCGGTCAGCAGCCGTAGCGTCTCGATGCTCACCAGCTCGGCTGATTGGGCCTCTGGCCGGCTGTAGGCGTAGCTCGTTGTCATGGCATCTCCGTCCACCCCGCGTCGCAAGGAGGTGACGGCAGTGTCGCAAAAGGGAGCAAACAAAAGGTTAGCGCGGCGTGACCATTCGCTGGGAAAGCGCCTCGCCGCCGAACAGATGCATATGGAAATGCGGCACTTCTTGCCCGCCAAAGTGGCCCGTGTTCGCCAGCAGGCGGTAGCCGTCGGCTTCGATGCCAAGCTGGCGCGCTACGGCGCCCACGGCGCGGAAGAAGCCGGTGATCTCGGCGTCAGAGCCGTCGCGGGAGAAATCGGCCATCGAAACGTAGCGCCCGCGCGGTATCACCAGGATATGGACAGGCGCCTGGGGGGCGATGTCGTGGAAGGCCACCGCCCACTCGTCCTCATAGACCCGGCGCGAGGGGATTTCGCCGCGCAGGATGCGGGCAAAGATGTTGGCATCGTCGTAAGGGCCTAGCCCACTTACCGGCATGATCGCTCCGCTTGCTATGGGATCTTTCGTGTGTGCATGGCGAGGTGGGGGATGCTGCGGGCGGCCTTCTCGGCAACACCGGACACCCCTTCGCGCCGATGCAGCTCGGCCCACACCATGCCCGGTTCAACGCCGGCATCCACCCACATTACGATCAAGTGGTAGAGGACGTCGGCGCTCTCCCCCACCAAGGCTTGCGTGTTGCCGGCGACGGCCTCGATGAGGCATTCCACCGCTTCCTCGCCAAACTTCTGCGCCACCTTGGCCCGGCCGCGGGAAAGGAGGCGGGCGGAGTGGCTGACCGCCGGGTCGGCATTGCGGCGCTCGGTCACCACGGACCAAAGCCGGTCCAGCACGGCGGCGCTGGCAGCCGGGTTGGCTGCCGCGAGTTCGGCGGCAGGCGGAGCGGCGATCTTCGCTTTTGCAAGTTTCTTCGCCATCGCGGGTCAGGCAGCGCCACGCGACAGGCGCACCGGCAGGCCCGCAGCAAGGAGGGCGTGCTTGACCTGGGGAATGGTGAAGGTGCCGAAGTGGAACACGCTGGCGGCGAGCAGTCCCGTGGCACCGGCCTGCGCGCCCTCGACGAAGTGCTGCAGCGTGCCGACGCCCCCCGAGGCGACCACGGGGACGCGTACGGCAGCGCAGACGGCCCGCAGCAGGTCACCGTCAAAACCGGCACCGGTGCCGTCCCGATCCATGCTGGTGAGCAGGATTTCACCCGCACCGGCCTCTGCCGCCTGGCGGCACCAGGCCACGGCGTCCAGCCCGGCCGGCTTGCGGCCGCCATGGGTGAACACCTCCCAGCGCCCTGGAGCGGTGCGGCGGGCATCGACGGCAACGACGATGCATTGGCTGCCGAACTTGCGGGCCGCCTCGCTGATCAGGGCGGGGCGCGCGATTGCGGCCGAGTTCATGCTGCATTTATCG
>CAXTNN010000037.1:0-19933 GCA_964245545.1 uncultured Acetobacteraceae bacterium
GTCCAGGAAGGATCGGAGCTTGGGCAGGGGGTCCCGCGCCCACTCGGCGCCCACGAAGTCCGCCGCCTTGTAGGTCTGCGTATCCTGAAAGCTGTGCCCTTGCAGCCGCGGCACCGTCAGGCGCAGCAGGCAGGGGCCGTTGCGCCCGCGCACATGGGCCAGCGCCTGATCGATCAGGCGGCTGGCCTCCGCCGGCTCGGTGCCGTCGCCGGACAGGATGTGCAGGCCCTTGAAACTGGCCAGGTTGGCGGCGATGTCGCCGCCCGGTGTTTGGAAGCGAGACGGAACCGAGATGCCGTAGCCGTTGTCCTCGATAAAGAACAGCATCGGCAGCCATTGCGTGGTCGCGATCGTCAGCGCGGCCCAGAAGCCGTTGGTGGCGCACGAGGCGTCGCCGCCCAGAACAACCCCGATGGCCTGCGCGTAGCTGGCATCGTTCAACACCGTCCGGTGGTATTCGATCGCCTGGGCCCAGCCTGCCGTGGGGGTGTATTGGGTGCCGACCCCGCCGCACATCGGCAGCGCCGACGCCCCGTGCGGGTTCGGGTAGTTGAACACCACGCCGATATCGCGGCCGTCGGAGTAGCCCCCGGCACGCCCCATCGAGGAGCCCAGCGCGTCCTCGACATCCACGCCCAGGGACAGCAGCATCGGACGCGACCGGTAGTAGCCGCAGGCGGCGTCCCGCGGGTCCACCAGCCTGGTGCCCAGCAGCACCTGCGCCATGTCGTGGCCCCGTGCCGAGAACTGGTAGAGCACCTTCTTCTCCGGAACGAGCCGCTCCTCCTCCATGCTGTCGAGCGCCCGGGAGAGCTGCACCAGGTAGGCGACCCTGCGCCAGTCGCGGTTTTCATCCGGAGCGTTGCGCCTGCCTTGGGCGCCGTTTTGCGGGTGCGAGTTCAAGGACAACTCCCTCGGAGAGTCTGGCTGGGCAAGCATGCTCAAACCGCGTTCATGGTCAGCAGGTCGTAGGTCGCGACCAGTTCGTCCTTTTCGTCGGTGACCTTCACCGTCCAGCGCACCTCGCCCATGTCCGCAGTCTTGGGTTTCTTCGACTTGACGGCCAAGTGGGCTCGGATGCTTGAACCAGGCTTGAGCGGCTTGACGAAACGCAGCTCCTCCAAGCCGTAATTGGCCAGCACCGGGCCGGGCGCAGGATCGACGAACAGCCCGGCGGCAAACGACAGGATAAGGTAGCCGTGCGCCACGCGGCCGCGGAAGATCGGGCTCTTGGCCGCCGCCGCCTCATCCATGTGGGCGTAGAACATGTCGCCGGTGAAGTGGGCGAAATGCTCGATATCATCCAACGTCACCTGCCGCAGCGCCGTGGTGATGCCGTATCCCGGCTCCAGCTCCCCGAACCGCAGGCGGAACGGGTGCGCGGCCCCGGTGCGGATCGGGGCGCCGGGAAGCTGCTGGTGGACGACCTTCGTGAGCAGCGCCGGGCTGCCCTGGAGAGCGGTGCGCTGCATGAAGTGCTTCACGCCGCGGATGCCGCCCAGCTCCTCGCCGCCGCCCGCGCGGCCGGGGCCGCCATGCGTCAGCACCGGCAGCGGCGATCCGTGCCCGGTGGATTCGCCGGCGCAGTCGCGGTCGATGAACACCATCCGGCCATGGTGGGAGCCAGCCCCGAGCACGAACTCCGACGCCGTGCCGGCATCGTGGGTAAACACCGACATCACCAGGCTGCCCATCCCGCGGTTGGCCAGCGCCACCGCCTCGTCCACGTCCTTATAGGGCATCAGGCTCGAGACGGGTCCGAACGCCTCGACTTCGTGCAGCGCGGCACTGCCCCACGGGTCGTCACTGCGCAGCAGGATGGGCGACATGAAGGCGCCGCGTCCGAGTTCGTCGCCGACGGAGTCGACACCGTCGGGGCTGCCGAACACCACCGAAGCATGCTCCGACAGCTCCGCCACGCGCCGGCGGACGTCCTGGCGCTGGGCGACGCTCACCAGCGCCCCCATGCGGACGCCCTCCCGGCGGGGGTCTCCGACCACCACCTTGCCGAGCCGGGCGGCCAAGGCGGCCTGCACGGCGTCCAACTGGTCGGCGGGCACGAACGCACGCCGGATCGCCGTGCATTTCTGCCCGGCCTTCACGGTCATCTCCTTGACGACCTCTTTGACGAACAGGTCGAACTCGGGGGTTCCCGCCGTTGCGTCCGGCCCGAGCACCGCGGCGTTCAGGGAGTCTCGCTCGGCGGTGAAACGGACCGCCTCGCGGGCGATCACCGGGTGGTTCTGCAGCCGTTGCGCGGTGGCCGCCGACCCGGTGAACGCGACGACGTCCTGGCCGGTCATGTGGTCCAGCAGATCGCCGGCACTGCCGGAGACGAGCTGGACCGCCCCCTCTGGCAGCGCGCCGCTCTCCACCATGATGCGGAATGCGGCTTCCGCCACGTAGCCGGTCTGCTGCGCCGGCTTCACGATCGCGGGCACGCCCGCCAGCAGGCACGGCGCCAGCTTCTCCAGCATGCCCCAAATGGGGAAATTATAGGCGTTGATGAGGACGGCCACGCCCTGCAGCGGCGTGTAGACGTGCTGGCCTATGAAGCTGCCGCCCTTCCCCAGGATTTCCGCGTCGCCGTCGATCAGCAGGCGGCCGTCAGGCAGGTCGCGCCGCCCCTTGGACGCGAACGACAGCATTGTCCCCGCGCCGCCCTCGATGTCGATCCAGCTATCGCTGCGCGTCGCCCCCGTCGCAAAGGACAGCTCATACAGCTCCTCCTTGCGCGCCAGCACTGCTTGCGCCAGCGCCTTGAGCATCGCGGCGCGGCCGTGAAAGGTCATGCGCCGCAGCACTTTGCCGCCGGTGGTGCGGGCGTGACGGGCGATCCCGCCGAAGTCGAGCCCGGCGCTGCTGGTCCGCGCGACGACGTCGCCGGACACCGCGCTGCGGATCTCCTCGAGGCTTCCCGCCGGAACATGCCAGCGGCCTTCGGCGAAGCTTTGGACGATTTGTGCGGTCATTGCGGACTCTCTTGTTGGACGGGGCGGCTTAGCGCCCGGTGAACACGGGCGGGCGCTTGCCGATGAACGCCGCGACGCCTTCGCGGTAATCCGCCGACCCGCCGAGGCGGCGCATCAGGTCGCGCTCGTGGTCCAGCGCTGCGTCAAGCGTCCGCAGGCCGGAGGTGCGCAGCGCCTGCTTCGTGGCGGCAAGGCCTTGGGTCGGCCCGGCGGCAAAGCGCGCGGCCAGCGTCTCGGCCTCGGCCATCAGGTCGGCATCCTCGATGCATTTCCAGATCAATCCCCAGCGTTCGGCGGTCTCCGCCGCAACCGGCTCTCCCGTCAGCGCCATGCCGAGCGCGCGCGGCAGGCCGACGGCCCGCGGCAGGTGCCAGGTGCCGCCGGAATCCGGGATCAGCCCAATCGCGGCGAACGACATGATGAACCGGGCACTCCTCGCCGCCAGCACGATGTCGCAGGCGAACGCGATACTCGCCCCAGCACCTGCGGCGACCCCGTTCACCGCGCAGATGACGGGCATGGCAAGCCCCGTCAGGGTGCGGATCAGCGGGTTGTAGTACGCCTCGACCGAGTGCCCTAAATCGGGGGAAGCCTCCCCTGGCGAAACGGCCCGGTCGTTCAGGTCCTGGCCGGCGCAAAATCCCCGGCCTGCGCCGGTGATCAGCAGGGCTCGCGCGCCGTTCTCGGCCGTCACCTGCTTCAAGGCGTCGGCGACCTCGGCGTGCATGGCAGCGGTGAAGCTGTTGAGCCGCTCGGGACGGCTCAGCGTCAGCTTTGCCACACCGTTCGAAAGGCTGAATTGGATCGCCTTGTACACCAGGTTGTTCCTTGGCTTGCGTTGATAGAATGACCGGTCGGACGATTATTGGCAAGCCGATAAAGCTCCGATATTTCATTGACCGGTCGGTCGGCGAATGGTAGGGTGAGCCAATCAAGACGAGGAGCGCGCCATGTACACCACGGAGATGGGCAAGGCTGACCGCCGCACGGCCATGGCGGTCGTGAACGAGGACCCTGAGCTGGTCGCGGCGTTCGAGGCGCGAGTCGCGGCGGACGAGTTCATCGAACCCAAGGACTGGATGCCGGACGCCTACCGCAAGACGCTGGTCCGCCAGATCTCGCAGCACGCCCATTCCGAGATCGTCGGCATGCTGCCCGAGGGCAACTGGGTCACCCGCGCGCCGTCGCTGCGCCGCAAGGCCGTGTTGCTCGCCAAGGTGCAGGACGAGGCCGGGCACGGC
The DNA here is from genome assembly GCA_964245545.1 of uncultured Acetobacteraceae bacterium. Classification (GTDB taxonomy): domain Bacteria; phylum Pseudomonadota; class Alphaproteobacteria; order Acetobacterales; family Acetobacteraceae; genus LMUY01. Next base: position 4,214 of record CAXTNN010000037.1, read on the forward strand.
CTCTACCTGTATTGCGCCGCGGAGACGCTGGGGACCAGCCGCGACGAGATGACGCAGGCGTTGCTGGCCGGCAAGGCAAAGTATTCCACCATCTTCAACTACCCGACGCTGACCTGGGCCGATATCGGCGCCATCGGCTGGCTGGTGGACGGCGCCGCCATCATGAACCAGGTGCCGCTGCAGCGCACCTCTTACGGGCCTTACGCCCGCGCCATGGTGCGGGTGTGCAAGGAGGAAAGCTTCCACCAACGCCAGGGCTACGAGATCACCATGGCGATGGCCCGCGGCACGCCCGAGCAGAAGGCGATGGCGCAGGACGCGCTGAACCGCTGGTGGTGGCCGGCGCTGATGATGTTCGGTCCGCCGGACGCGAACTCCCCGAACTCGGCCCAGGGTTTCCGCTGGCGCATCAAGCGCGACAGCAACGACGACCTACGGCAGAAATTCGTCGACATCTCCGTGCCGCAGGCCACCTATCTCGGCCTGACCATTCCCGACCCCCATTGCGTCTGGAACGAAGCCAAGGGCGGCTACGATTACGGCGCCATTGATTGGGAAGAGTTCTACGCGGTGGTTCGCGGCGAGGGGGCGGTCGCCAAGGAGCGCATGAAGGCACGCCGCGACGCCTGGACGGAGGGCGCGTGGGTGCGCGATGCGGCCACCGCCTACGAGGCCAAGCGCCAGACACGCCGGGCTGCCTGATCGGGAACGGAGAAAACCAATGAGCCGTGAATGGCCGCTATGGGAAGTGTTCGTCCGCGCCAAGGGCGGCATGAGCCACAAGCATGTCGGATCCTTGCATGCCCCAGACGCCGAATTGGCCGTCCGGCACGCGCGGGACGTCTACACGCGCCGGCAGGAGGGCGTGAGCCTGTGGGTGGTGAAGTCCAGCGACATCGTCGCATCTGACCCGGCGCAGGCCGGCCCGCTGTTTGAGCCTGCGGAGAGCAAGGTCTATCGCCACCCGACGTTCTACGACATCCCCGATGTCGTGACGCATATCTGATGGCGCCCTCGCTCCCCACCATCCAGGCCGAGGACGAGGCAGCGGCCACCCAGGCCTCTCACGGCGGCAGCTTCGGTGCCCCGGCTTCCGTCGTGGGGCATCCCGCGCTGTTCGACTACCTGTTGCGGCTCGGCGACGACAGCCTGGTGCTTGGCCAACGCCTGACCGAGTGGTGCGGCCATGCACCCGCGCTGGAGATCGACCTCAGCCTGGCCAACGTGGGGTTGGACCTCATCGGACAGGCAACCTTGCTGCTGGGCTTGGCCGGGGAGGTTGAGGGCGCTGGCCGGGACGCAGACGCCCTCGCCTTCCACCGCGATGCGCTGGGTTTCCGCAACTGCCTGCTGGTGGAGCAGCCCAACGGCGACTTCGCCCAGACCATCGCCCGCCAGTTCTTGTTCTCGACCTATCAGCTCGCGGTGTTCGAGGGCTTGACGCGTTCGTCCGAGCCTCGCATCGCGGCGATCGCCGCCAAGGCGGTCAAGGAAATCCAGTATCATGCCGAACTGGCAACCGACTGGGTCATCCGGCTCGGCGACGGGACGGATGAGAGCCGCCGCCGGATGATCGACGGGCTTGATTGGTTCTGGCGGTTTGTCGACGAGTTGTTCCAGGCGGATGAGCAGCTCGCCTCCCTCGCCGCCGCCGGCATCGCGGTGGACTACCCGGCCCTGCGCCCCGGCTTTGACCTGCGCGTGACCGCCGTCCTGCAGGAGGCGACGATTCCCGCCCCCGTGTATCCGCGCGGCGTGAAGGGGGGCCGCACGGGCCATCACAGCGAGCATCTCGGGCATCTTCTGGCCACCATGCAGCACATCCCGCGGACCTATCCCGGAGCGGCCTGGTAGCGCCATGGACGCACAGGCCATGGACGCACAAGCCGGGTTCGGCGACGCCGTCATGGCGGTGCTGAAGGGCGTTCCGGACCCGGAGATACCGGTCGTCTCGGTAGTCGACCTGGGCATCGTCAGGAGTGTCCGCGCGCAGCCACCAGCCGTATTGATCACGCCGACCTACACCGGCTGCCCGGCCACGCTTGCAATCGAGGCATCGGTGCGCATCGCCCTGGATCGCGCCGGGTTCGGCGGCGTGGCGATCGAGACGGTGCTGTCGCCGCCCTGGACCACGGATTGGATCACCGATCACGGCCGCGACCAGCTCCGCGGCTACGGCATTGCGCCCCCGGCCAAGGGCGCCTCCGCGCGCTCGCTGCGGGGCGGCGGCAGCGTCCAATGCCCCCGCTGCGGTTCATCCCATACGGAGGAGGTGAGCCGCTTTGGCTCCACCCCTTGCAAGTCGCTGTGGCGCTGCCTGGACTGCCTGGAGCCGTTCGACAGCTTCAAGTGCCATTAAGTTGGAGAGGCCCACGATGGAAGCCGGCTTCCATGCACTCAGGATCGCCGAGGTGCGGCGCGAAATTGCCGATGCAGTGTCGCTTCGGTTCGACCTGCCTGACGATCTGAGGGGCGCGTTCGACTTCAAGCCAGGGCAGCACCTCACGTTGCGGGCGGAGATCGGCGGCGAGGACGTGCGCCGCAACTACTCGATCTGCGTCGCGCCGCACGAGCGGGAATTGCGGGTCGCGATCAAGCGGATTGCCGGCGGCCGCTTCTCCACTTGGGCGAACGACTTGCGGGAGGGCGGCACGCTCGAGGTCATGCCGCCGCATGGCAGCTTCACCTTTGCCTTTGACCCCGGCCAAGCCCGCACCTATTGCGGGTTTGCGGGCGGCTCCGGGATCACCCCGGTGCTGTCCCTGCTGAAGACGGCGCTGCAGACCGAGCCCGGCAGCGAGTTCGTCCTTCTCTACGGCAATCGATCCTCGGCCTCCATCATGTTCCTGGAGGAGTTGGCCCAACTGAAAAACCGGTTCATGGGCCGGTTGCAGATCTATCATTTCCTCGAAGACGAGGACGATGACATCGCCCTGTTCAACGGGCGCCTGGACAGCGGCAAGATCGCCGACGTCCTGCAATCGCTCATCGACCCGGCCGCCATCGACGCCGCCTTCATCTGCGGCCCCGGCCCCATGATGGACGCCGCGGAAGCCGGTTTGGCCGCCGCGGGCGTGACTCCGTCCCGGATCATGATCGAACGGTTCACCGTGGGACGGATGACCGAGGCCCAGGCAGCCGTCGCCCGCGAGATCGAGCAGAAGGCGGCAGGCTTGCAGGTGCAGCTTGTGCTCGAGGGCCGCAAGCGGACCCTGACGTTTGATCCGGACAAAGGCAGCATTCTGGAGAACGCCCGGGCGGCTGGAATGGCGGCGCCGTTCGCCTGCAAGGCCGGCGTTTGCGCCACCTGCCGGGCCAAGCTGGTCACCGGGGAGGTGGCGATGAAGGCAAATTACGGCCTGTCCAAAGAGGAAGTCGCGCAGGGTTACGTGCTCACCTGCCAGGCGATCCCGTTGAGCGCGTCGGTCTTGCTTGACTATGACGGTTAGAGGGAGCGCGTGATGGCGCCGTGAGGACACTCGACTCGGCGGCCAACGGGACGTGTCTGCAAGCCGGCCAAATAGAAGCCGCAAACAGGCCGCCTACGTCTCGAACTCCCGCCGCATAAGCTGCTCAAGCTCGATTTGGCGGAATGGTTTCGGCAGAAACGGACGGTCCAAACCCATCAGCTCCTGGGTAAAACCAGACACGAAGACGATCTTCAAGCTTGGGTATAGCGCGGCGGCGCAGCGGGCAAGTTCCTGGCCGCTCATGGATGGCATACGGCAGTCGGTGAGCAACAGAGCAATGTCATTTCGGCCGCCGAGGATCTCAAGCGCCAACAAGCCACGGTCCGCCTGCAGAACTTCAAACCCCAGCTCTTGCATCAACTCAGCGGTGACGAAGCGCACCAAATCATCGTCATCAACGACGAGAGCCGTTCTATCCCGCCCCACAGACATAACACCCGGCTCCAGCATTCTCGCATCGACCCTTTGACCTCGGCAATCGAGCGGACGCACCATACTATAGTATGAAAAATGGGGCAACGAGCGACGATGTTACCGGTGATCGCGGCCGCTTCTGCGCCATGGGTGGCATGCATAAGCCACGGGCATAATTGGCATGACACTGCAGCATAGCTCGCACTTTGCTGTCGTGATGCTGGCCTAGGCTGGGGTGAAGACAGGCTCTAGACTGGCTGGGATCGCCGGGTCGAGCGAGAGTGCCGCACGGCTTGCGTTTACCGAGCGGTGAACCCTGGAGAGAGCTGAAGCAATGACCGAGGATTACACGCCGCCCGAGGTATGGACCTGGAAACCCGGCAATGGCGGCCGCTTCGCCTCCACCAATCGGCCGGTGGCTGGCCTCACCCACGAGCAGGAACTGCCGGTCGGGCGGCATCCGCTGCAGCTCTACTCGCTGGGCACGCCCAACGGGGTGAAGGTCACCGTGATGCTGGAGGAATTGCTGGCGCTGGGCCATTCGGGCGCGGAGTATGACGCCTGGCTGATCCGGATTGGTGACGGGGCGCAGTTCGGCAGCGGCTTTGTGGCGGTGAACCCGAACTCCAAAATCCCGGCCCTGTTGGACCGGAGCGTGGAGACCCCCATCCGCGTGTTCGAATCGGGCGCAATCCTGGTCTACTTGGCCGAGAAGTTCGGCGCCTTGCTGCCAACCACCCCGGCCGCCCGCGCCGAGTGCCTGTCATGGCTGTTCTGGCAGATGGGCAGCGCGCCCTACCTCGGCGGCGGCTTCGGCCACTTCTACGCCTACGCGCCAACCAAGATCGAATATGCGATCGATCGCTTCGCCATGGAGGTGAAGCGCCAACTCGACGTGCTCAACCGGCGCTTGGCTGAAAGCGCTTACCTCGCCGGGCCAGAGTATACCGTAGCCGATATCGCGGTATGGCCCTGGTATGGCGGGCTGGTGAAGGGGTGGCTCTACGGAGACTCGGCGAAGTTCCTCCAGGTGCAGGACTATACGCATGTGAACCGGTGGGCGGACCTGATCGAGGCGCGGCCGGCGGTGCAGCGGGGGCGGATGGTCAACCGGGTGACGGGGGAGCCGTCCAGCCAACTGCACGAGCGCCACGATGCGGCCGATTTTGACACCAAGACACAGGACAAGCTGGCCGGCTGAGCTTACCGGGCCCGCCCGGGCGGGCCCGACCCAACCAGGCTGGACGGCCTTTGCCGGTGCGCGGCATGAGCGGCCAGCGCGTCCAAGAACACGCGGGCCTTGATCGACAAGCCTTTGTGGCTCGGATACAGCGCAAATGCATCCGATGTGGCGGGTCCGATGTCGGCAAGGATGCGCGTCAGTTCGCCTCGGCGGATCGCCTCGTCGGCCATGTATTCGGGCAGTTGACCGATCCCCGCGCCGCCAGCCAGCGCGCTCTGGACCAGTGCGGGGTCGGGCAGCGCAACCCGGGTATGCAGGACGATGTCCTCCATGCGGCCGGCGGCGTTGCGGAACGACCACGTCACTTCCGGCCCGGCGAGGCCCACAATGTCGTGCTCGGCAAGGTCGCTCACGCTGCCGGGCGAGCCGCGTGCAGCCAGGTAGCCGGGGCTGGCGCAGGTCCATAGCTCCACCGTCCCGAGGCGGCGCGCCACCATCGAGGTGTCGGGCAGTGGCGTGATGCGGATGATGAGGTCGGCGTCGCCCGCCGCAAGATCCGTCCAACTGGCGTCCGGCAGCAGCACCACGTTCACCGCCGGGTAGCGCGCGAGGAACGCGGGCAGCATCGAGGTCACGGCGCCCAGGGCGAACGCATAGGGGGCGCTGACCCGCAAGGTGCCCTGCGGCGTCCCAACCAAGCGCCCGAGCGCCGCCTCCGCATCCTCCACTTCATTCATGATCCGCAGCGCGTGCGGGAGCAGCAGGTGCCCGGCATCGGTCAGGCGCAGCCGCCGGGTCGAGCGTTCGACGAGCGTGCTGCCGATCGCGTCTTCCAACCGCGACACGGCCCGGCTGATGCTGGACTTTGGCGCGCCCATTGCCCGCGCCGAGGCGGAGATGCTGTGCAACTCGGCCACACGCACGAAGGCACGCACGTCAGCAAGCTCGATCATGCTGCACCGTTCCAGAACTGGAACGCCGCGTCCAGTGTCGGGCGGCTAATCACGGGCCGCCAAAACACTTACGTGCCGTGCAGCAAAACAGGCTGAAGGAGGCATTGATGCGTTATTTCACACGTGCAGCGGTCCAGGGCGCCGCGTTGGGCGCCATGGTCGCGTTAAGCGGCTGCGCCGGCCTGACAGAGGCCTCAAACCGCCCGGACGCGCCCTATCAGGTCGCCGGTCCGGTGGTGAGGCGGCCGGTCACCCCGGCTGTGACACCGAGCTACGATTGCGATGGCGCCGTGTCCGGCTTCGTCAACTCTTGTGACGGGTTTGCGCGCGCTTTGTATCCGTAACCAGTGCCGCGAATGAACGCCGGCAGGGTGGCCGGCGTCCCGCCGCCAAGGCTGGCTTGGGTTAGCAAATGGGCCGAGCTTACCCCACCTCGGGCACGGGCGAGACACCGGCGGGCGGGGGACGCAACTGCGGCGGGCTGTCGGAGAAGGCCGCCGCCATTTTGGGCGCCCAAAGCTTCACCCCTCCTGTAATCCCCGCCGCATTGGACACCACCCGGGCATTGGCCGGCAGCTTGAAGTCGATCAGCCGGGCGTTGCCGCCGCCGATCAGGAGCGTGTCGAACATCACCAGCGTGTCGATCAGGCCAATCGCCTTGGCCAGCCGTTTGTTCCACTTGGTGCGGCCAATCTTCCGCAACGCGGCGTTGCCGAGGTAAAGATCATAGGTCTTCGTCTTGGTCACGGGATGCTGGCCGAGCTCCAGATGCGGGCCGAGTAGCCCGTCATGGAACAGGGCGAAACCAAACCCCGTACCCAGCGTGATCACGCACTCGATGCCCACGTCGCTGATCACGCCCAGGCCTTGCACGCTGGCGTCGTTCAGTACGCGAGTGGGACGGCCCAGCCGGCGGGAGAGTTCGTCCGCCAAGGGGAAACCATGCCAAACCTCGGTGCCGAGGTTGGGCGCAGTGAGTACGTGCCCATGCCGTACCACGCCGGGAAAGCCCACGGAGATCCGATCGAACCGATCAAATGGGCCCACCAACTCCACAACGGCGGATACCACGGCTGCCGGGCCGCTGGGCTTGGGAGTGTGCACGCGCTGCGGGCCGCCGAGCATGGTGCCCGCCGGGTCAATCACGCCAGCTTTCAGGCCCGTGCCACCGATATCGACGGCGAGGGTGAAAGCGGGGCGTTCTTCCGCCGTATGTTCATACAGCGATTGTGGCAAGGCTGGCTTGACCAGGACGGCTTTCGCCATACAAAAGGGCTCCTGCTGTTCGTTGCAGTGAGCCATTGCCGGAGCGGGGTGACAAGCCAGTGTGCCCCGCCTTCAACGCGACCATCCCGTTGCTGCACCCACCGCCGTAGATGGCGGGGATGCAGCGATAGGGGTTATGCCGATCAGCGGCGGGTCAGCATCGCCAATACGTAGCCGACCGCGCCGGCAACCAACAGCGACGTCAGCGGGCGTTCGGCCACCGTATCGCCGATATAGGCGCTGGCCTCATCCAATTGGTCGGACAAGCTGCCGCCGGCGCCGCCGGTGACACGGTCTTTGATCTTGCCATAGGTGCTCTGAGCCGCGCCTGACAGTTGGTCGATCGTGCCAGAGGCCTGGGTCTTGGAGTCGCCCGTGATGTCGCCCATTGCGCTCTTCACTTTACCGCCAAATTCCGTGGCAGTGCCTTCCACCCGGTTTTCGTCCATGCTTGTTGCTCCTTCGCTGTGCGTCTAGGAACAACCGTGGTTACGTCCGGTTCCATGCCCCGCAAAATAGCCGCGGCTTGCCGCATCGGCGCGCAACCCAGATGTATGGCGCCTGGAATTGGAGTGCATTCGTGACAACGACCGTTGCCGGCGAGTCGGCGGAATTAGACCCTCGGGCCAGCGAAATCCTCGATATCGTCGCAAAGGAGACGTCCATCCCGCGCGACCGCCTCACACCTGAGACAAAGATCGCCTCGCTCGACATTGCGTCGCTGGATATGGTGCAGGCCATCTTCGCCCTGGAGAGCCGGTTCGATGTCGAAATCCCCGTTGCCAGCGACGGGGAGGGCGGCGAGTTCGGCACCGTTGGTGACTTAGTGCAACACGTGCTCTCCGCAATCGACCGCAAGGCATCGGCTTGAGCGAACCAGGGCGGCGGCACGCCGGGCGGCGTGTCGTCGTGACCGGAATGGGCGCCATTTGTGCCACTGGGCATACGGCGGCGGAGTTCCTGGCCTCGGTGCAGGCGGGCCGCGCCGGAATTGGGCCGATTGCCAACATCCCCACCGAGCGGCTGTCTGCCAAGGTCGCGGCCGAGATCCGCGGCTTTGACCCGACGACGCATTTCCCCGCCAAGCAGCTCCCGTTGCTCGACCGAACCGCCCAGCTCGCGCTGGTGGCGTCGCGGGAGGCCATGGCGCAAGCTGGCCTGGCGCGCGGCGACGTGCCGGACGCCGCAGTGATCCTGGGGGCGGGGATTGGCCTCGAAACCTTCGACAGCTCCTACGAGCAGCTTTACGGCCACGGGACCAACCGGGTGCATCCTTTCACCGTGCCCCGCATCATGCCCAACAGCGCGGCCAGCCACGTGTCGATAGCATTTGCAACCCACGGACCCTGCTTCGCCACCGCCTCGGCCTGTGCCGCGGCCAATCATGCCATCGGCCAGGCCGCGCACATGATCCGCTACGGGATGGCGGATGTCGCGATCACCGGCGGCAGCGACGCGCCCATCACAGTCGGCTTCATGAAAGGCTGGGAGGCGCTGCGGGTGCTGGCGCCGGAGACCTGCCGGCCGTTCTCGCAAGACCGGGCGGGGCTGGTGATCGGCGAAGGCGCCGGCATCCTGGTGCTGGAAAGCGAGGAGCACGCCCGCGCGCGCGGCGCCGAGCCGATCATGGAGCTTGCGGGATTCGGCATGAGCTCGGACGGCATGGACATCACCGCGCCCGACGTGACCGGCACCGCCCGCGCCATGGAGAATGCCTTGGCGGACGCAGGATGCACGGCCGCGGAGGTAGGCTACGTCAATGCCCACGGCACCGGGACCCGGCTGAACGACCGCACCGAGGTAGCGGCGCTGCAACGCGTGTTCGGCCCGGCGCTGCGCGGGGTTGCGGTCTCGTCCACCAAGTCCATGATCGGCCACTGCATGACCGCCGGCGGCGCGCTGGAGCTGATCGCGACCAGCTTGGCGCTGAAGCAAGGCATCCTGCCGCCGACGGCAAACTTCAATGAGCGCGACCCGGAATGTGATGTGGATTGTGTGCCGAACCAAGCACGGGCTGCGTCCGTTGCAGTGGCCATGTCCAATGGGTTTGCCTTCGGCGGGTTGAATGCGGTTCTGGTGGCGCGACGCTGGCTGCCATCGTGACCGTCCCGCACATCAACCGGATCGGCTCCGCGGTGCCGGAGCATGATATCCATGCACCATTCATCACCATCGGGCGCACGTTGCTGACCGACGACAAGTCGCGCTTCGTGTTCGACCGGATGGCCGAGCGCTCCGGCATCGATCACCGGTTCTCGATATTCGCCGCAGGGGAACCGGGGGCGGACCAGGTGGACGCGGCCGGGTTCTACAACCGCGGCCGCTTCCCCACTACCGCCGCCCGCATGCAGCTTTATGAGCAGCACGCCACCAAGCTGGCGCTGCGCGCGGTGGCTGATCTGGGCACCGACCTGGAGGAGGTGACGCAGGTGGTGGTTGCCTCCTGCACGGGTTTCACCGCACCGGGGCTCGACCAACTGGTGATGGAGCGGCTTGGCTTGTCGCCCGAGATCGAGCGGACGCTGGTTGGCTTCATGGGCTGCTACGCCGCCGTCCCCGCGCTGCGGATCGCTTGCAACGCCGTCCGCACCAATCCTACCGCGCGCGTGCTGGTCATCAATCTCGAACTCTGCACCCTCCACCTGCAGGAAACGCCGGATTTGGAGACGGTGCTGTCGTTCCTGCTGTTTGCCGATGGCGCCACCGCGGCGCTGGTATCGGCCGACGAACATGGCATCGGCGTGCTGGATTTCCGCAACACCATCTTGCCGGACTCCGCCGACCTGATAACCTGGCGGATCGGCGACCAAGGCTTCGATATGCGGCTCTCCGGCAAAGTGCCGGGCCGTATCGCCTCTGCTCTTAGCAGCGAGTTACAGCGCAACGACGACCGTGGGTTGCTGCGCGGCCAGCCCGCGGACGAGGTGGACCTATGGGCCGTGCATGCCGGCGGCCGCACCGTGCTGGACGCTGTCGAGCAGGGGCTGCAGTTGCATGCCAACTCGCTCGATTGGTCCCGTGGCGTGTTGCGGGACTTCGGCAACATGTCCTCCGCCACCATCATGTTCGTGCTGCAGCGCATGCTGGACCGGTCGGAGGGGCCACGAAACGGTGTGGCCATGGCCTTCGGTCCAGGCTTGTCCGCCGAGACGTTCCGCTTCCGCAGGACATGAACTTCGCCGCGCGCAGCGATGCGGCGGAGCGGATGGACAGCGAAGTGCAAGACGAGGCCGAGTATCAGGCCTGCCTGCGCGACCTCGCCCGCGTCAACACCGTCACCCTCGCGCACCATCCGACCCTGTCGTGGCTGGACTGCGCCACGGGCGGCCGGCCCCCCGGTGAGGCGGTCTCGGTATTCGACGTGGCATTCGGCGGTGGGGACATGCTGCGCGCCCTTGCGGGGTGGGGGCGGCGCCGCGGGCGCCCAATTCGGCTTGGCGGCGTGGACCTCAACCCGAAAGCGGCCGCCATGGCGCGGGCGGCGTCGCCCGGCCTTGATCTACGGCTGCAGACCGGGGACGTGTTGCAGACCACGCCGGAGTTGGCGCCGGATTACATCACCAGCTCGCTGTTCACCCATCACCTGACGGATGCGCAAGTGGTGGCGTTCCTGCGCTGGATGGAGCGTCACGCCAGCCGCGGCTGGTTCGTCAACGACCTGCACCGCCACCCAATCGCCTATCACGGCTTCCGCGCCCTGGGCGCCGTCGCGCGCTGGCACCCGATCGTGCGCTATGACGGCGCCGTGTCCATCACCCGTGGCTTCACCCGGAGGGAATGGCTGGCGCTGATCGCGGAGGCGGGCGTGCCGGCCAGCGTGCATTGGCGCATGCCGTTCCGCCTGTGCGTGGAGCGGCTGCGCTGAAGCCAGTGGTGATTGCGGGTGGCGGTCCCGCGGGGGCCTCCGCCGCCTGCCTGCTCGCCAAGGCTGGGCACCATGCCATGCTGATGGAGCGGTCCGCCGCGCCCCAGCATAAGATGTGCGGCGAGTTCCTGAGCGGGGAGGCGGTGACCATGCTGCGCCATCTCGGCATCGACCCGGCGGAGCACGGTGCGGCACCCATTGCCGCCGTCCGCCTCGTCCATGGCGGGCAGGTGGCGGAGAGCCGCCTGCCGTTCCGCGCGGCGGGCTGGTCGCGCCTGGCGCTGGATGAGGCGTTGCTGGGCCGGGCGGCGGCGCTCGGGGCGGAGCTGCACCGGGGCGTGCGCGTCCGCACCGTGGAGGCGCACTCCGTCGAGACCACCCAGGGGGTGGTCGGGGGCGAGGCGGTGTTCCTGGCCACCGGGAAACATGACGTGCACGGGGCGGCCCGCCGCCTCTCGCAGCCGCCGGAGCCGCTGATCGGCTTGAAAATCCACCTCCGCCTGGCTCCTGCCCAGCGCGAGGCGGTGCGCGGCTACGTCGAGGTGGTGGGCTTCACCGGCGGCTATGGCGGCCTGCAACTGATCGAGCATGACGGCGCCAATCTCTGCGTGCTGGTCGCTCGTGACCGGTATCCCGGCGGAGTGCCAAGCTGGGGCGGGTTGATGGCGCTCTTGGCCGGCTGTGCACCCCATTTGGCCCGGCGGTTGGAGGGTGCGGCGCCGTGCTTCGAGCGCCCGCTGACGATCTCGCACGTGCCTTATGGCTACCTGCACGAGGCCAAGGACACGCCGGGTCCGTTCCGTCTCGGCGATCAGGCCGCGGTGATCCACTCCTTTTGCGGCGATGGCATGGCGATCGCCCTGCACAGCGGCAGGCTCGCGGCCGAGACGTGGCTGCGGGGCGGCGACGCGGCGGCCTATCATCGCCGGCTGCGGGCAGACGCCGGGCCTCCGGTGCGCCTGGCTTGCGGCCTATACCGCGTCACCGCAAACCACCGGCTGCGCTCGCTGGTGGTGGAGGCGGCGCGGCTATGGCCGGGCCTGCTGCGGCTGATCGCCCGCCAGACCCGCGTTTCGCGTGCCTTTGGGTGACCGTTGACGTTTAAGCAAGGCCGGCCAGCTAACCTCGCGACCGAGACAAGTTCGTCTCGGCTGAAGAGGCCGGATGCTAGCCCCCATTTGTGGCTGCCACCTCAGTGGAAGTGATGCATCGGGTAAGGCGTGGCGCGGGCGAGCGGGCGATACGGCGCGTCGTCAATGGCCGATACGATGCTTTGCAGCAGCCGCCGCGGCTCGAACGGCTTCTCGAAGAAAATGTCGCGCCGGCCAAGCTGGCCCAGGGGGATGCAACCACTCAAGCCCATGAAGATCACCGGGCGGCCCACCAGCCGTTCCCGCCAGCGCTGCGCAAGCTGCAGGCCGTCGAACCCGTCCGGCAGGTCAATCTCGGTGAGCAGGAGATCGAAATCGCCGTCCCTCTCCATCATTCCCAGCGCCTCATTGCCGCGGCAGGCGCTGCTGACATCGAAGCCAGCCTGGGTGAGCACGTCAGTCATGGTCCATTGAGTCATAACGTCGTCGTCAACGAACAAGATGGAGCGGTAAGCCATGGCAGACACCTTCTCCGCCGAGCTTCGCGACGCGGGTTTGGTCGGTCAGCGGCGATGGGCAAGACTACCTCTCGCCCGGATGCCAGCATGTGAACTGGATCACATGGCGTGCTGCACTCGCTAAGCTGTGTCTACCCAGCCACATCTGTGGCTTTGAGGCTAGTCACCCAACCTGGACCGCCGCGTCGGTTTCGATGATGACGGCTTCGTCGGCCGAGCCATCGGCGGCTTGCAGCCCGAGGTAGTGGCTCATCACCTCGTGCGCCGGGCCATCTTCACGTACGCGCCCATGCTCGAGCCAGATCACCCGAGTCGCCCATTCCAGCACGATGTTGGCCAGGTGCGAGGACAGCACCAGGATCTCGGCATTCCGCACCAAAGCCTCCAGCCGGGCGCGTGCCTTGTCGAGGAACTTGGCGTCACCCGCCATCAGCCACTCATCCATCAGCAGCACCTGCGGCCGGATGGCGGTGGCGATGGCGAAGGCGAGGCGGACGGTCATGCCGGAGCTGTAGAAGCGCACCGGCAATTCCATGAACTCGCCCAACTCGGCAAACTCCATCACGTCATCGGCCATGGCGGCGATGGCCGGCCGGCTCATGCCGTTATAAAGGCCCCGCAGCATGATGTTCTCGCGGCCCGAAAGGTCGCTGTTCATGCCGGAATGGACGTCCAGCAGCGCGCCAACGGCGCCGTCCACGCGCAGCCGGCCTTGCACGGGCTCGTAGATGCCGGCCAGGGTGCGCAGCAGCGTCGTCTTGCCAGCGCCATTGCCGCCGACCAGGGCGAGCCGGTCGCCGGGCCGCAACGTGAACGACACGTCGCGCAGGGCCTGCACGACCATGCGGTGCTTGCGGTCTTCGCCAAGCCGCCCGGACGCGGCGGCCAGCACCGTCTTCTTCAGGCTGCGGCTGCTGCCGTGATACAAAGGAAAGTCGACGCAAATCCCCTCAGCGCGGATCCCGGCCGGCATGGCTACACCCAGAACGCCAGGCGTCCGCGCACGCGCGCGAACAGCAGCCAGCTTATGGCGCACCAAGCGGCACTCCACGCCAGCGCCGAAAGCCAGAGGGAGGCGGATGGAAGCTGGTTCAGCAGCGGCTCACGCATCAGCGCCAGCACCGGATAGAACGGGTTGAGCACCAGCAAGCGGGCATTCGGCCCGATCAGTTCAGGGCGCCAAATGATCGGCGTGAGGAAGAAGGCGATTTGCATGATGCTGCCGACGATCGGCGGAATGTCCCGGAAGCGGGCACAGAACGCGCCGAGCAGCAGACAGGAGGCAATGCCGTCGACGATCCAGACCAAGATCGCCGGCACCACCATCAAGGCGACCGGGCCCGGCCAGGTATCATAGTAGGCAAACACCGCGATGATCACGGCGATGTTGTGCAGCAGGACAAAGCCGTTGCGGATCAGCACGCGGACAGCATAGATCGTGAACGGCATGCGGATGGAGCGGATCGTGTTTTCGGCCGAGGTGAAGCACATGCACGCGTCGGACACGATGGCGCCAAGCGTGTTCCACAGCACGAGGGACAAAGCCAGGTAGGGCATATAGTCGTGCAGTTGCATGCGGAAAAGCTGCGAGTACAGCACCCCCATCGCCAGCACCATCACGCCCGTGGAGAGCGTCAGCCAGAACGGGCCGAGCACGGAGCCGCGATAGCGCAGCTTGATGTCGAGCCAGCCGAGCGTGGCCGCAAGGCGGTATGCGGCGAGTCCGTCCCGCAGGTCGTCCGAGGCGATGGCTTGGCGGGCGCTGGGCGAAAGGTTCGCGACCAGGTCAATCGACAGCGCGCGCGCTTGCATGGCTGAGCTGGACATGGTCGGGGCGATAGCGGATCACGCTGCCGCCCGCAACCTTGGCCGTTCGTCGAAAGGTAACGCTGGGCGGCTCGTCGCCCGGCTGGGCGCCGCCACCGGGCGGCTGGCTGGACACTCGCCTTGCTGTGATAGACGGGGCACATGGCCGCAGAAATCCGCCGCCGGCGTTCGCTTTGCCTCGCAAGGCACTTGCCCGGCTTCGCGCGCGTCGATAAGGGGTTAAGCGGGCTTTTTGCTAAACGATATGAGCCATCGGGCGCCGGTTGCTCACAGCCATGGAGTGTCGCGCCGCATGCTCTCCCCCCGTTCTGGCTGCACGGTGAATGACTGGCGGTCTGTGTCGCGAGGCGTCGGGGCGCTGGCATTGCTGGCCATGGTCTCCGCCTGTGCCGACGGCCAGCATATCAGCTCTACCCAGGAAGCGCAGCGATATGAGCAGCACGCTCACCGCAGCTACGCACCGCCCGGCCCCCGGAGCGACCCGTGGGGGCCCTACATCATCGAAGCATCCAGCAAGTTCGACGTTCCGGAGCGCTGGATCCGCGAGGTCATGCGCGTCGAATCGGGCGGCCACGTGGACCTGAACGGCAGCCCGATCACCTCGCCCGCCGGTGCCATGGGACTGATGCAGGTGATGCCCGCCACCTACGACGAACTCCGCGGCCGCTACTCAATGCTCGGGGATGACCCGTACGACCCCCATAACAGCATCATGGCCGGCTCGGCGTATATCCGCGAGCTGTATGACCTTTATGGCTCGCCGGGCTTCTTGGCCGCCTATAACAGCGGGCCAGGACGGTTGGACGACTACCTGACGCGCAATCGTCCGCTCCCCGACGAAACCCGGCGCTACGTGGCGATGATCGGCCCGAACATCGCCGACAGCTTGCCCAACCGGCGCTCGACCGCCGAGCAATACGCGATGAACTCGGTGCCGGCGAATATCCCGTCCGGGGCGCGCTACTCGTACACGGCACCCGCCGCCGCCACGCCGGCCTACACGCCGCCGGCCGCGGCCTCGCCGCCGGTGGAGGTGGCCTATGCCCCTGCATCGGACGCCGACGCCGCGTTTGATCCGCCGCCGGGCTGGACGCCGCATGGCATGTCGCAGCAGGAGGTGGCGGCCTACGTGC
>CAXTNN010000038.1:0-4600 GCA_964245545.1 uncultured Acetobacteraceae bacterium
GCGCCTCGGGCACGGCGGAGCAACCGTTTCTCGGCATCTGCGTGGGAATGCAGCTTATGGCCGAGCGGGGGCTGGAGCACTGCGTGACGCGGGGGTTTGGCTGGATTGCGGGGGATGTGGCTGCCATGGAGGCGGCCGGGCTGCGGCTGCCTCAGATGGGCTGGAACGCGCTGACGTTCGAGCCGGGGTGCCATCCGCTGCTGGCCGGGCTGGAGCCGGGCGACCATGCCTATTTCGTGCACAGCTACGCGCTGCGTGGTGCGCCGGCGGAGACCGTGCTGGCGACAACGGATTACGGCGGCCCGGTGACGGCGATGGTGGCGGCGGGCGGCCGGGCCGGGACGCAATTCCATGTGGAAAAAAGCCAGGATACGGGGCTGCGCATTCTGGCGAATTTCCTGCGCTGGCAGCCATGAGCCACGGGAGCGCGCCGGTGCTGGCGGTGGAGCGCGCCACCGCCTTGGCGGAGGACGACTTGCATGCGCTGTGCGAGGCGGCTGACGCGGCGATTATCGACGGCGGCGGTTTCGGCTGGGTGCGGTCACCGGGCCGGACGGCGCGGGAGAGCTACTTCCGGGGGTTGCTGCTGGTACCGGAACGGGAGCTGTTTGTTGGCCGGCTGGACGGGGTGATCGTGGGGAGTGCGCAACTGGTTCGCCCGCCACGGCACAACGAGGCGCAGGCGTTTGCGGCGTCGCTGATGCACAGTTTCGTGGCGCCCTACGCGCGGGGCCATGGGCTGGCCCGGCTGGTGACGCGCCGGGTGGAGGAGGCGGCGCGGGCCTATGGCTATCACATGCTGAACTTGGACGTGCGGGAGACACAGGAGGCCGCGATCAAGCTCTATGAGGGGCTTGGCTACCATCGCTGGGGGGAGCATCCGGCCTATGCCCGGGTCGAGGGCAAGACCATCCGTGGCCTGTTCTACTGCAAGAAGCTGCGCGAGAGCCGCTAGGTGGGAGCGCCGGTGCTGGTCAAGGTGGCGGTTAGGCGGCCACGGCCTCGGTGGCTGACAGCGCCGGCGTGGCTGCTAGTTCGGGGATGAAGCCCACGAACAGGGCGTGGAACGCGTCCCAAAGCGGCTTGATGCGGTCGTCTGGGCCGAGATGGCGGGCCAGGGCGCCGTGACCCTCGTCGGGGTCACTGTCGAAGCGGATGTGCTCGGACAGGAAATGGCGGAAGGCGGCGAGGACCGGGTTTGAATATTCGGGCATGGCGAGCATGGCGGTGAACACGCTCTCCAGGCCGCCATCCTCGTAGCTGGCGATGCTCATGGCGCAGGTGATGTCATCCGCTGCGCGGGTCAGAGCGAGGTAGTGATCGCCTAAGTGGCTGAATTGGGCGCGCTTGGGCTCTGAGATGGTGCCGAGGGCAAGACTGCGGCGCATGAACTCGTCATGGTTCATGCGCTCACCGGCGAGGGCGACGCCGGGCCAGGGCGACAGGTTGTCGGTGTCGCACTCCGCGTGGTCGAGCTCGATGAGCTTCTCGTCCCCCGGGTGCAACCTGCGGGCGATCTGCAGGTTTTCTCGGAACTGGATGGAGAAGTAGTAGTAGGCCCATGCGGCGTCGACGCATTGCGGCTCGGAGAGCTGGGACCATGGCAGCTTGCAGATGGCGTTGATCGTGCCCTGAAAGGCTGTTTCAGGCGACTCAAGGTTCGACATTACCTCACCCCTGTAAACAGAGTGTGTCCGTATAGCCGACGTTTGTACGTGTCGGCATGAATAGGCTGGTTTCAAAATCGATGCAAACGAAACTTTTTGCGAGTTTTAAATAGTGCGCGCGGACTGGTGGCGACCTGTGGCGGTGGTCACGTGTATCATAGTTTGCTAATACTCCTGTGTGCCGGTGTTGGATGCGGCGAGATTACGATGCCGCTAGCAGCAACTGCTTTGGGTTAGGGCTCGTAACGATCAATCTTATAGCGGTGGATGGCGCGGGCGCGTATATCGTTCTCGTAGGCCACGAGTTGTCACAACTCGTATGGCAATGTCACCGCCATGGGATCGATCTTTCGCAGGGAGATCGTGGATGCGTATAGAGACGAAGGCGTTGCACGCTGGCTACGCGGGCGACCCGACCACCAAGGCGGTGGCGGTGCCGGTGTATCAGACTGTGGCCTACGAGTTTGACAGCGCCGAGCAGGCTGCGGCTTTGTTCAACCTTGAGGCGGAAGGGTTCCGCTACAGCCGGATCAGCAATCCGACGGTTGCCGTGCTGGAGCGCCGTTTGGCGGCGCTCGAGGGCGGGGCCGGCGCGCTGTGCGTTGGGTCGGGGCAGGCAGCGCTGCATACGGCCGTGCTGGCGCTTGCCGCCGTGGGCCGCAACATCGTCTCGGTGCCGCAGCTTTATGGCACGACGCATACGCTGTTCACCCACGTGCTTCCCCGCATGGGCGTTGCGGTGCGGATGGCGGCCAGCGATGGCGCGGAGGATATCGGGCGGCTGATCGATGCCGACACGGTGGCGGTGTATTGCGAGAGCGTGGGCAATCCGGCCGGGAATGTGTGCGACATCGGCGCCTTGGCGGACATGGCGCACGCGCATGGCGTGCCGTTGATGGTTGACAACACGGTGGCCTCGCCGGTGCTGCTGCGGCCGATCGAGCATGGGGCTGATATCGTTCTGCAGTCGGTGACGAAGTTCTTGGGTGGGCATGGCACCACTCTGGGCGGCGCGATTGTTGATGGTGGCCGGTTCCCTTGGACGAGCCAGCCGGAGCGGTTTGCCGTGCTGAACGAGCCCGACCGGTCCTATCATGGGCTGGTCTATGCCGAGCATTTCGGGCCCACGGCCTATGTGGAGCGGTGCCGCAACTATTGCCTCCGCACCACGGGTGCGGCGCTGTCGCCGCTGAGCGCGTTCCTGCTGCTGCAAGGCGTCGAGACGGTGGCGCTGCGGGTAGAACGGCATGTGCAGAACGCACGCCGGGTCGCGGAGGCGTTGCGGGCGGATGCGCGGGTGGCTTGGGTCAATTATGCGGGGTTTCCGGACAGCCCATACTATCCGCTGGTGGAGAAGTACCTGGGCGGGCAGGCTTGTTCGCTGCTGACCTTTGGCGTTCGGGGTGGCGAGGCTGGGGGCCGGGCATTCTATAACGCGCTGAAGATGGTGAAGCGGCTGGTGAATCTGGGCGACTCCAAGTCGCTTGCCTGCCATCCGGCTTCGACCACGCACCGCCAGATGACGCCGGAGCAGCAGCGGCAGGCCGGGGTGACGCCTGAAATGATCCGGTTGAGCGTGGGGATAGAGCATATTGATGATATCCTGGCGGATTTGGATGGGGCGCTCAGTGCCATCGGTGGAGGCTCGCTGAGCCAACCCCGCCCCGTTGCTGCGGCCTCGTTCTAGCGGTTCGAGGCGGTGCTTCTCCAAGGGCCTAGCCGGGATGGGGATGAGCTCGTGATCGGGCTGGTCAACAACATGCCGGCCAGTGCCATGCGCCAAACCGAGGAGCAGTTTGTCAGGCTGTTGCAGGACGCGTCGGCAGGGCTGGTGGTGCGGCTGCGGTGTTTTGCTGCCAGCCCGACCGCGCGCTCCGGCGCCGAAGAGATTGGCGCGCTTTGGAGCAGCCGTTTGGACGGGCTGATTGTCACCGGCGCCGAGCCGCGGGCCGAGCAGATGAGCGATGAGCCGTTGTGGCCGCTGCTCTCGCGGCTGACCGAGTGGGCGGCTGTGAACACGCGCGCTGCGATGTTCTCGTGCTTGGCGGCGCATGCGGCGGTGTTTCAGCTTTGCGGATTGCCGCGGCGGCGGCTGCCGTCGAAGCTGTCGGGAGTCTACCCTTGCAGCCGGGCAGCGCCGCATCCCTGGACGGCGGAAGCGCCGGGCGTGTGGCCGGTGCCGCACTCACGCCATAACGACCTGCATCCGGGCGCGCTGCAAAGGGCCGGGTTTCAGATCCTGTCGGCCGGCCCGGCGTTCGGCGCGGCCGATGGTGCGGACAGCTTCGCCTGCAACGCCGGGCAGAGCCAATTCTTGATGCTGCAAGGCCATCCGGAATACGGCGCTGACAGCTTGCTGCGGGAGTATCGGCGCGACATACGCCGCTATCTTGCCGATCAGCGGGGTGGTTGGCCGGCGGTGCCGGCGAACTATTTCGACGGTGCGACCGAGGCAGCGCTGGAGCAGCTCCGGCGCGAGGCAGGCGGGCGGGCGCCAGGCGATGTGATGGCGGCGTTCGAAGCGTGCGTGACGAACCTGCCTGCTCCGCTCTGGCAGAGTTGGGGATTGCATCTGGTTTCCGCGTGGTTGGAGACGCTGGTTCCTCGCCCGGCCCAGGATGGCCCGGCTCTGGTGCTGGCGGCCTCTTGAACGAGGGGCTGTTCCCTCCCGCCGCCGTCCGCGGCCCGGTTCAGGATCGGTTGACGGCGGCGCTTGAGGCGGCGCTGGTGCGGGTTGCCCAAGGATCGGTGGTGCCGGATTTCGATCCGGTGGTGTTTGCGGCGGAACTCGGGGAGTTTGGCTTCGACCACCCCGTTGGCTTGGACGAGGCAAGCCGGTGGGTGATCGCGCAGCTCGAGCATGGCGTGGTGCATATGACGCACCCGCGCTACTTTGGGCTGTTCAATCCGGCACCGAGCTTTGCGGCGCGGTG
>CAXTNN010000038.1:4610-8097 GCA_964245545.1 uncultured Acetobacteraceae bacterium
ATCCGCAACTGGCAACGGCCACCACGTCGCCGGTTGCGGTGGCGATCGAGGCGCATGTGATCCGGGCTTGGGCGCGGCGGGCGGGGCTGCCGGCGACGTCCGCGGGGCATTTCACGTCGGGCGGGTCGGAAGCCAATGGCGCGGCGTTGACTTGCGCGCTGACGGAGGCGGAGCCGGCGTTTGCAACGCGGGGGGCGCGCGGATTTGCCGGGGCACCGGTGTTTTACATCTCGGCGGACAGCCATCTTGCCTGGATCAAGCTGGCGCATCAGGCGGGGATCGGGCGTGAGGCGGCGCGGTTGGTGCCGACCGATGGCGCGGGGCGGATGGACGTCGTGGCGCTCGGAGCCATGGTTGCTGCAGACCGCGCGAGCGGCTGTGTTCCGGTGATGGTGGTGGCAACGGCGGGCACCACCAATGCCGGTGTGGTGGACCCATTGGATGAATGCCGCCGGGTCGCTCGGGAGGCCGGCGCTTGGTTCCACGTTGACGCTGCCTGGGGTGGAGCGTTGCTTGCTTCGGAGCGGTTGCGCGGGTTGCTGAAGGGAATCGAGGCGGCTGATTCGCTCATCATCGACGCGCATAAGTGGCTGGCGACGACCATGGGATGTGGCATGTTCATCACGTCGCGTCCTGAGGTGCCGGTGGCGGCGTTTGACGTCCGGACCAGCTTCATGCCGTCGCAGTCGGCTTCGGTTGATCCATACATGACAACGGGGCAGTGGTCGCGGCGCTTCAATGGCTTGCGGCTGTTTCTGTCCATGGCTGCAGTGGGTTGGGAAGGCCATGCCGCCCATGTGGAGCGTGCAGTGCGGCTTGGACGCCAATTGGCCGCGGAGGCTGCTGCGCTCGGCTGGGACGTGCTGAATGATGCCGGTATGGGCGTGGTTTGCCTGAGGCCACCTGCGGGGTCGGCGCCAGTGCGGGGCATTGTCGGCTCGGTATTGGCTTCCGGGGAAGCGTGGGTGTCGGCTGCCCGGTTTGCGGGACAAGAGGTTGTGCGCGCGTGCATCACCCACGGGGAAACGTCGGCTACGGACGTGTCCCGCGTGGTCGCGGTGATGGATGGCTGTCGTTAGACGCGGTGATTCGTTGCTGCTGCTGAGACGTCGTGCTTGGACCCATGACTTAACGAGCGGCTGAAAATGTCTACAAGGTAGAACAATATTCCATTGTGGATGCCCGCGCTTGACGCGAGCATCCACGACGTCCGCCCTGACCCGGCCACACCTAGCGAGGTATAGTGTTTCCTCAAATGCTTAGCCCGAATTGTCGGCGCTGCGTGGATGGCCGGGTCAAGCGCGGACATGACGTGACAGGATAGAGTTCTACACTGCTAGACTTTTTGCACCCCTGTTAAATGTGGGTGCGGGCGGCAGGTGGTCAGGTTGACCCAACCGTGCCGTGACCACCGGGCCGGGGTGACTCGCCGGTCAACACTGCCTTCACATACCCATATGCGTGCAACATAGTTGAGGATGGAGCGTCCCAATACTCGGCGGCGTCGACTGCTACCTTGAGCAGGGCAATTTCTGGGTCGTCTTTGCCTTTGGGAAACCACACCCGCACTGCCTCTGACCAGTGGTCGGAGATCGCTGATGCGTCGCGGACGAGGCTTGCCCGGCCGGATACTGACACGTAGTTCTGCTTGCCAGGGTGGGCAAAGGCGAGGTTCACCCGCTGTTCGCTTTCGACCTCGGTGACCTTGTGGGAGCTGGCGCGGGTGAAGAACCAGAGCGTTCCATCAAACTCGCGCTGAGACATTGCCATGGGGCGGCTACGCAGATGGCCGTCGTCTTCCGTGACCAGCATGGCCACTTCGACTGACTTGATCAGGTTCCACAGCTTTCCAGTGTCTTCGGCGTCGGCCATGTTTTGTCCTCCACGTGCAGGCATCGAACGGATCGAGAGCGGGAAGGTTTCGGCTGCCAGCGTCTGCACGGTGGTGCACGGCAGGGCCGCGCCCTATCTTGGAATCATGACCCCAACTCCTGCCTTTTTGGATGCTGGCCGCCCCGCCGTGCCGGATCTTGTTGTTCCCCGCGGCATTACGCCGTTCCACCTGCCGGGCCGCCCCGTTCGTGGGCGGCTGGTTCGGCTTGGGCCGTTGGCCGATGCCTTGTTGACCCGGCATGACAATGACCCGGCGGTCACTCAACTTGCCGGGCAGGCGCTGGCTTTGGCGGCGGCGCTGGCGGGCGGCTTAAAATTTCAAGGTTCGTTCAGCATTCAGGCCAAGGGTGACGGTGCGGTGCCAATGCTGTTGGCGGATTGCACGGAAGCGGGGGCGCTGCGTGGTTATGCCAGGGCAGACCCCGAGCGGCTTGCGGCCGTGCGGGCGGATCAACTGGTTCCTGCCGCGTCTGACCTTCTTGGGTCCGGCTATCTTGCGTTTACGGTCGATCAGGGTCCTGAACGAGAGCGGCACCAAGGGATTGTCGCGATCGAGGGTGAGACGTTGGCGGAGATGGCCCTGCATTACTTCCGCAGCAGCGAGCAGTTGCAATGTGTGTTGCGGCTGGCGTGTGGGCGCACGGCGGCGGGCTGGCGGGCGTCGGCGTTGATCCTGGAGCGGGTTGCCAGTGATGGTGGCGTGAACGAGTTATCGCTCGAGGATGCCGACGATGCGTGGCAGACGGCCGCGCTACTCGCCGGCACCGTGACCGACGCGGAGCTGCTTGATGACGGTCTTGCTGGCGACCATCTCATTTGGCGGCTGTTTAGCAGCGAGGACGTGGCCGCCAGCCGGCCGCGTGCCTTGGCCTATGGCTGCCGTTGCTCCCGATCTCGGCTGGCGGGCATCCTGGAAGGGTTTGTGCCGGACGACCTGGACCACATGGCGGTCGAGGGCACGATTGTGATGACGTGCGAGTTCTGTAACCTTGATTTTCGTTTCGAACGCGATGAGGTGCGCGGCCGCACCGCTGCGGATTGATGCCAGTCCTGGATCGACTTGGGCTAGACTGTGACGTTCGAATGCCCCGACCAAGTGAGTTAAAGGAGAGCGTATGATTGCCCGCCGATCTGTGTTGCTGCTGCCCTTGCTTGGCCTTGGCTGCAGTGAGGAAGCAGCGCCGGAGAGCTTTCCGTTTCCCTCCTATTCATACCTTACCCCCATTCGGTTGAACGTGGCCTCGCTTGAGATCGATGACCGGTCTCCACCGCCGAGCGACGGCAGCCTCGAGACTTTCGATCCGCTTCGACCTGTCGACGCGTTGAAGCGAATGGCGAGCGATCGGCTCAGCGCTGATGGGTCGGCTGGCCGGGCTGTGTTCGTGATTGATCAGGCGCAGCTTCGCCGTGACGATGCCGGCGTCGATGGTACGATGGCCGTGCATTTGGATGTGTTTGCCGGCCTCGGTGGCGAGCGGGTTGGCTACGCCGAGGCGAAGGTGGTTCGGCGTCGAACGAGCACTGATGCAGGCGAGGATTTGCGCGCGGTCTTGTACAACTTCACCATTCAAATGATGAACGACATGAACGTCGC
>CAXTNN010000038.1:8107-19716 GCA_964245545.1 uncultured Acetobacteraceae bacterium
GACACTGTTCGACATCACCAAAGCGATGATGTCCGACATGAACGTCGAGTTCGAATACCCGGAGAGGCGCTCGTTGCGGGACTGGGTGCAGGCGACGGCCGGCAGTGCTCCCCTGCCGCCGCCAGTGGAAGCGCAGCCGCTGCCTGGGGCAGATGGCGGCTCTGGTGTCAGTCCGGTCCCCAACGATGTGGCGCCGAACAATCCAACGTTTGGTTCTCCATCACAGCCTTCTGGGCCGGCACAACCGCCGCCGCCACTTAGTTACTAGCGATTGGTTGCTGCGGGATTGAGCGGCAGGACCGCAGCGATCGAGGGCGGGACTAGGCGGTGAATCAATGCAGCCGGGTTTTGCAGTAAGGACTGTCTAGGCTGAAGGTTGGGATTTGGACGTCGAAGGGCTCGCCGGTTGCGACCACGACCATGTGGTAGGTGCCCCGCATGAAGCCAGTTGCAGTGTCGAGCGGTGTTCCAGAGGTGTAGTCGAAACTGTCGCCGGGCTCGAGATGGGGCTGCTCACCGACGACGCCCGCCCCTTCGACTTCGATGGTGCGGCCGGTTGCGTCGGTGATGATCCATGTCCGGCCGAGCAGTTGGATGGCCGCCGGGCCTGAGTTGGTGATACAAACACGATAGCCCCACACGTAGGTATTTTCATCGGGCTTGGACTCATCGTCCAGGTAGAAGGGTTCGACCTGAACCTGGACGCCGTTGGTGACGGCCTTGTAGCCGAAGTCGATCACTCAGCGGCTCTGCGTGGCGCTGCGGCGCCGATTGCGGCCATGCCGACGTCCAAATCTTGACAAAGATCGGCGACGTCCTCCAATCCGACGGAGAGCCGGACGACGCCATCGGAGATGCCGAGGCGTCTGCGTTCGTCGGCACCGATGCGCTGGTGCGTGGTGGTTGCTGGGTGAGTGACCATGGACTTAGAATCGCCAAGATTGTTGCTGATGGCGATCAGGGAGAGAGCGTTCATGAATGCGAACGCCGCTGGCTTGCCGCCATAGAGTTCGAACGTGACCAGCGTTCCACCGGCGGTCATCTGCTCGCGTGCGAGGCGATGTTGCGGATGGTCAGGCCGGGTCGGATAGAGCACGTGGGCAACTGCGGGCTGGTTGGCGAGGTAGTCGGCGATCCAGGCGGCACGGGTGCAGGCCGCTTCGACGCGCAGGCTTAGAGTTTCCAAGCCTTTCAGCAGCAGCCATGCGTTGAAGGGAGAGAGGCTGGGGCCGGTGTTGCGGATGAACGGCTGCAGCGTGCCTTCCACCCAAGCCCGGCTGCCCAGCACGGCGCCGCCGAGAACGCGGCCTTGGCCGTCGATATGCTTGGTGCAAGAATAGACGACGATGTCGGCACCCAATGCGAGCGGCTTCTGCAGGATCGGCGTGGCGAACACGTTATCGAACACGACCAATGCGCCGGCCGCGTGCGCCAGCTCGCAGATCGCCCGAACGTCGAGAATCTCGAGCATTGGGTTTGACGGGCTTTCCAGCAGCAACAGCTTTGCCGGCCGGCTAAAAGCGGCCTGCCAGCCGCTGATGTTCTGGCCGTCGACAAATTGCGTCTCGATGCCGTAGCGAGGCAGCAGCTCGGAGATGATCCAAGAGCAGGATCCGAACAGTGCCCGGGATGCGACGACGCGGTCGCCGGCTCGGAGGTTTGCTAGCAAGGCCGCGTGGATGGCGGCCATGCCGGTCGCGGTGACCCGGCATGCTTCGGCTCCCTCGATGGCGGCGAGCCGCTGCTCAAGCATGGTCACGGTGGGATTGCCGAAGCGAGAATATTGATAATGCGTGTTGGCGCCGGTGAATGCGCCCTCGGCCTCTTCGGCGCTTGCGTAGGTAAAGCCGGAGGTGAGGAACAGCGCCTCGGCCGTTTCGCCATAGGGTGTGCGATCGACGCCGGCATGCACCAATTGCGTCGCGGTGCGGTAATGCGAAGACATGAGACGACGCCTTTCAGCCGCTATGCAGAAGCCAGCTTCGTCACGGCTTCTGCCCGCTGGTTATGCGTGTTTGTAACTGCACGCTCGCAGCGATGATCTACTGGCGTAGCTCTCCGCTGCCGAGCCGGCAACGCTAGTTACTGCTGATTGCGTCGTCAATCCGGCATCGGTATACCGGGCCTGTGCGGGTGTAGTTCAATGGTAGAACGGCAGCTTCCCAAGCTGCATACGAGGGTTCGATTCCCTTCACCCGCTCCAATCCATTCGTTGCCAGCGCCATATCTTGCGAGCAGCCATGGTTTCACGTGAAACAAAGCTCGACGAGTATGTTGCCTTAATGGTGCGGTGGCGCACAGCGATCAACTTGACGTCGCGGAAGGACAGCGAAGAGCACCGGTTGCGCGCTCAGATTGCTGCAAGCCAGGCTGTTGTTCCCCACATTTCGACCGGCGTCTTGCGCTTGATTGATCTTGGTTCGGGGCAGGGCTTCCCGGCTGTTCCCATTGCCATTGAGACTGGCATTGAGATCAACCTGATCGAGGCTGATCGGCGCAAGGCCGCGTTTCTCACCACCGTACTCAGCCAGCTCAAGCTTGCCGGCAAAGTCTGGCCAGTCCGCATCGAGCAGGCCGCCATCGAGCCGGCCGCCTGCATCACCGCTCGTGCCCTCGCGCCTTTGACCGGGCTTGTCCGCCTTGCGCGGCCTTTGCTCCACCCAAATGGCTGCTGCTTGTTCCTCAAGGGGAGCGCTGCCGAGGCGGAAGTGCAGCAGATGCGCCTCACGCAGGAATGCGAGGCTGAGATTATTCCCCTGAGCGCCGCCCCTTCTTGCCTCGTCAAAATCTCTGCCATTCGCTAAACCAGTGCCGTGACTGTGCTCGACCTTCCTGCTCCCCATATTGTGGCTGTCGCAAACCAGAAGGGCGGTGTGGGAAAGACGACCACCGTGTTGAATCTCGCGACGGCCCTGTCGCTCCGGGGCGCGCGCGTACTAGTGGTCGATCTCGATCCGCAAGCCAATGCGTCCACGGGGATTGATGTGCCAAGGAGTGAACGCTCGCCGGGCACCTATGCCGTCCTGCTAGATGGGGTGCCGGTAAGCCGCTGCATCCGTGCCAGCGGCGCCGCGAGTGTCGCGATCGTTCCGGCCGATACCGACTTGGTCGGTGCGGAGCTCGAACTGGTCCAACATCCGCAGCGAGAAACCCGGTTGCGGGCCGCATTGGCGCAGCAGGACGGCTTTGATGTCGTGCTGATCGACTGCCCGCCGAGCCTCGGGCTGCTGACCTTGAATGCGTTGACGGCGGCAACGTCCATTCTCGTGCCCTTGCAGTGCGAGTTCTTCGCCCTTGAGGGTCTCAGCCATCTTGTTCAAACTGTTGAGCGGGTCAGGGCCTCGTTCAATGAGAACGCCGCCATCGATGGCATTGTGCTCACCATGTATGACCGGCGGAACAACTTCTCGGAGCTTGTCGCTGCCGACGCCCGCGGCTTCTTTGGCGGACGGGTGTATGACACGGTCATTCCTCGCAGCGTGCGTATTTCCGAAGCGCCCAGCCATGGCAAGCCGGTGATGCTGTATGATGCAAAGTCTGCGGGCGCTCAGGCGTATGGCCGTCTTGCCGCGGAGTTTGCGCAGAGACTATCGCTGGTGATGCCGGCTGGGTCGGCATGACGTCGGCACCCCGGCTCGGCCGCGGTCTTGCCTCGCTGCTGCCGCAAACCAATGCAGCCTCAAGCGAGGGCGTATCGTTCATTTCGGTCGATATGCTGGAGCCAAGTCCGTTTCAGCCACGCAGCCCGCTGAAGGCTGAAGCCCTCGTTGAGTTAGCCGAGTCGATCAAGGCACAAGGCGTTTTGCAGCCGATCCTCATCCGGCCGCATCCATCGCGAGCGAAGCATTACCAGATCATCGCTGGGGAGCGGCGGTGGCGGGCGGCCAGGTTGGCCGGGCTTGCCACCGTCCCATGCTTCACCCGTGATATGCCCGACGCCGAAGCGGGTGCGGCCGCTCTGATCGAGAATTTACAGCGGCAGGATTTAAACCCAATCGAGGAGGCGGAGGGTTTCCACCGGTTGACGCAGAGCTTTGGCCTTACTCAAGAGGCACTTGGCACGGCGGTGGGAAAATCGCGCAGCCATATCGCCAACACGTTGCGGCTCTTGAGCCTTCCCGAGTCTGTGAAGGCGCATGTACAGAATGGCACGCTGACCGCCGGACACGCCCGTGCGGCAATGGCATGTGCCGATCCGGCATCCGCGGCGGAGCTCATGGTGGCCAAGGGGCTGAATGTCCGGCAGGCCGAGGCGCTGAGCGCACGCGGGCTGCCGGACGGCGAGACGACACGGCCAAAATCCACGCCCGGACCCGGCAATGCGGACCTTCGCGCGGTTGAGGCCGATTTGGCAGAGCAACTTGGCTTGCAGGTCGCCATCAGCTTCAACGGTCGCGGTGGCACGATCAGTCTTCGCTACCAAAATTTGGACCAACTGGATCACGTGATCGCGCGGCTTGGACGCCAAGTGTAGAGCAACAGCTCCGATGGCGGGTGAGTGACGCGCGCACTCGTTGGCAAGCTACGTGTGGCCGGGGTGATCCTTGCCGGGCTCATCCTGACGAGTCGCAAGCGACGTCAGCAGCCGGGCTGCTATGGTAAAATCGCGTGCTCCAGCCCGCTTGCATGATGTATCGGCGGCTCGCACCGCCTCTCCCGCCCGCTTCAGGCGAGCAACCGGCCAGCGTCGAACCTCTGCCAGAAACGCGGGCAATTGGCGTGGGTAAATGGGCGGAACGATGCTTCTGCAAGCCTCTTCAGCGGTCTGACCCTGCTCCATTAAAATCCTCACCTTGAGGATGCGATGCAGTTCCAGCGCCAACACCGCAAGCAAGCCGGGGCCTGTCGCTCCATCATGGTCGAGTTCGTCGAGCAAGCGGTCGAGCACGTCCACATCACCCGCGAGCGCTGCGGTGGCCGCTTGGGCGAGAGACACGTCCATGCTGCCGGCACAGCAGGCAGTGGCACTGGCGAGATCGATAGCCGGACCGCCGGCTGCAAACACGACCAGCTTCTCCAACTCGGCCTGGCGGCGGGCGAAATCGCCGCCGAGTTCGGTGGTGAGGAACGCAAGCGCATCGGGCGTAACCGTCAGGCCTGCGCGACCTAAAACCTCTTTAATCCCGCCTGATATGACCGATGCCGCCTCTGGAAAGCACGGCACGGCGGCCCATTCGCGGCTTCGCTCGGCCAAGCTGCGGAGCTTCGACCGGCCCGTCAGGTTGCCTGCCTCCACAATCAGCAGCAGCTCCCGAGCTCGCCCGACGACACCTTCGAGCACACCAGCCAGACTATCACTTCCGTCCTGCACGCGGACGATGCGGCGACCGCCTCCCAGCGGAAGCGCGGCAACCTCGTCGCGCAAGCGGCCGTGCTGCTCGCGCGGCAGAACGACGAGGCGAAATACGCCGGTCTCGTCGCCCAGCACTGACCGGGTGAGCCGGCTCGCACAATCCCGGATAAGACCCTGGTCCAGCCCATAGAGCAGGACGCCGGTGACGCGCGAAGGACTCGAGATCAACTCTGCAAGCTGCTGCTTGCCGGCCACCTTCACCCGGGGGCGACCGCTTTGCTGCGATTGAAATAGGCTGCAAGCTGGAGAGTGATCTGGTCGGCGAGAGTATCGGCCATACGGTGCGCCACCGCCTCACCCTCGATGTCGGCGGCGAAATACTGTTCGTCGATGACGTTTACGCCATCCAGGCTGCGGGCCGCACCGGAGGCGACAAAGCTTTGCGCCGGGTCAAGCCGCTTCAGGGTCCAATTGGCGGAGCCAAACTGGCGCAGGCGGCTCACACTGCTGTCTTCTTGCTCGCTGATTGCCTCACCCGTGACGCCGAACCCGACGGTCAGCACGTATTGCTTGGCGGGAGCGTCATCGCCAGTGCCGTAGAGGCGTTCCTGCAGCGCCTGCCGGAGCAATTGGCCGGACCGGTTCGGGATGAGTGCAACATCGATCATCGCCAGATCGTGGTCCTCGCCTCCAGCCGCGCCACCGCCGCGGCCGTAGAGCGGCCGGAAGCCGCACCCCGACACCAGCAGCGCCAGCAGTACGGCAGCGCGGCGCGGCATCATCGGCTCGACCGGCATTATCCGCCACTCCCTAGAACGAAGTTGACGATGCGGCCTGGCACATAGACCCGGCGAACCAGCGCCCGTCCGGCGAGCAGGCGCGCCACGTGCGGTTCCGCAGCAGCCGCGGCCAGCACATCCTCCTCACCTGCCCCGGCGGCAACCTCGATGGTGGCGCGCAGCTTGCCGCCGACTTGCACGGCAATTGTCATCGTCGAGGCAACCAGCAACGCCGGGTCCGGGATCGGCCATGACACGTCTGCACCAGCCCCGGTCGCCAGGCCGGCAAGGAGTTCGCTTGCCAGATGGGGGATCATCGGCGCCACGAGACGGACCAGGATGGTGAACGCCTCACGCACCGACCCGGGCGTCTCCGCCCCGCTGCCGTCCGATGTGCCGCTGCTGAGGCCGCGCTGGGCATCGGCAATGGCGTTGAACAACTCGTAGCAGCGCGCCACGGCTACGTTGAAGGCGAATTGGTCCATGGCTGCGGTCACGGCGGCAATCACGTGGTGTGCCGTGCGGATGAGCGGCGTGGCGGCCGCGACCGGGGTTCGGGGTAGGGGCGCGATCGCAAGGCCGAGCCGATGCAACCGCAGCAGGAAACGGTGCGCGCCGGCTATCCCGCCTTCCGTCCACTCCATGTCCCGGTCCGGCGGGTTGTCGGACAGCACGAACCAGCGGGCGGTGTCGGCGCCGAAGCGGCCGATAATGTCGCGCGGGTCCACCGTGTTGCGCTTGGACTTGGACATCTTGTCCACCGCGCCCACGGTGACGGGTTGGCCCGTCGCCCGCTCGACAACCCCGTGGTCGGCCGTCTCTACGACCTCACCCGGGTAGAGCCAGCGCCCATCGGCGGCGCGGTAGCTGGCGTGGGTGACCATGCCTTGGGTGAACAGGCCGGCGAACGGCTCATCCACCTGCACCAAACCGGCGTCATGCATCACCCGGGTGAAGAATCTGGCGTAGAGCAGGTGCAGGATCGCGTGGTCGATGCCGCCGACATATTGATCCACCGGCAGCCAATGGGCAGCCGCCTCCTGGGCCACCGGAACGGCGGCGCCGGGGCTGCAGAAGCGGGCGAAATACCAACTGCTGTCGACAAACGTGTCCAGCGTGTCGGTTTCGCGCGCGGCCTCGCCGCCGCATTGCGGGCAGGGCACCAACCGCCAGCCATCATGCCGGTCCAGCGGATTGCCCGGCACGTCGAATTGGACGTCGTTCGGCAGCACCACTGGGAGCTGGTCGTCGGGCACGGGCACGATGCCGCATTGGGCGCAGTGCACCACGGGGATCGGACAGCCCCAGTAGCGTTGCCGGCTTACTCCCCAATCGCGTTGCCGCCAGTTCACCACCCGCTCGCCGCGGCCCAGCTCCGACAAGCGCCGAACCACCTCGACGGCGGCATCTCCTGTGGCGAGGCCGTCCAGCCAGTGCGAGTTGATCATCGTGCCCGGCCCGTCATAGGCGTGGGCTTCGATGCTGGCCTCGTCCGCCGGGGTGCCCGGCGGCAGCACCACGGGGATGACGGGCAGGCCGAACTTGCGGGCAAAGTCCAGGTCGCGCTGGTCTCCCGCCGGGCAGCCGAAGATGGCGCCGGTACCGTACTCCATCAGCACGAAGCTGGCGATCCAAACCGGTATGTCCTGGCCGGTGAAGGGGTGGCGTACCCGCAGCCCAGTGTCGAAGCCGCGCTTTTCCGCGGTCTCGATTGCGGCCTCGCTGGTGCCGAGGGAGCGGCATTCGGCGATGAACTGGGCGGCGGCGCCATTGCCGGCGGCAACCGCGGCCGCCGCCGGGTGCTCCGGTGCCACCGCCAGGAAGGACATGCCGAACAGCGTGTCAGGCCGGGTGGTGTAGACCTCGATATCGGCCAAGCCGGCAGCCGGCTCGACCAGCGCGAAGCGCAGCCGGGCTCCCTCGCTGCGTCCCATCCAGCGCGATTGCATTGTGCGCACCCGCTCGGGCCAGCGATCCATGCCGGGAAGGGCTTCGAGGAGGGCAGGCGCGTACTGGGTGATGCGGAAGAACCATTGTGCAAGCTGCCGCTTTTCGACGGGGGCGCCGGAGCGCCAGCCGCGGCCGTCCACCACCTGCTCGTTGGCGAGCACAGTTTGGTCCACCGGATCCCAGTTCACCCAGCTTAGCCGGCGATCCACCAACCCCGCGCGCATGAACTCGAGGAAGAGCTTCTGCTGCTGCCCGTAATACGCCGGGTCGCAGGTGGCGAACTCGCGCGACCAGTCGATGGAGAGGCCCATGCTCTGCAGCTCGGCCCGCATGGCGGCGATGTTGCTCCAGGTCCACTCCGCCGGGTGGACGCCGCGCTCGCGGGCGGCGTTCTCGGCGGGGAGGCCGAACGCGTCCCAGCCCATGGGGTGCAGCACCTCGTAGCCGCAGGCCCGTTTGTAGCGGGCCACCACGTCGCCGAGCGTGTAGTTGCGCACGTGCCCCATGTGGATGTTGCCGCTTGGGTAAGGGAACATCTCCAGCACATAGTATTTCGGCTTGCCGGTGGCCGGCACGTCCTCGACGTGGAACGCGCCGGTCTGCTCCCAGTGCGTCCGCCATTTCGCCTCGATGGCGGCAAAGTCGTAAGGGGCGGCGGCGTCGCCTGGTGCAGGCTGCACCTGCTCTTGCATCAGCTTCGGCCCGGCGGTGCTACTGGCTGGCGGTTTGCGCGCGCAACTCGCGGGCACGGGCCAGCACCTTGTTCTCGATTTCGCCCGTGGTGGTCTGGCTTACCGGGGCGTCCACCCATTGGCCGTTGTCTTGCACCTGGCGGAAGATCGACACCCGCACGCCGTCGGCGCGGAGCTGCCGCCCGAGGATGTAGGCGGTGGCCTTGAACCGCTCGCCGCTGGCGCTGGGCGGCTGATACCAGTCGGTGATGATGACGCCGCCGAAAGGGTCGGCCGAGGCAAGCGGCATGAAGGCGAGGGTGTCGAGCGCGCCGCGCCAGAGATAGGCGTTTACGCCCAAGGCCCCGCCATCGTTCTGCGGCGCTCCGGCGCCCTTGCCGACGCCGAACACGAGGCCTTGGCCGCCCCCCATGGTTCCCCGCTCGGTCGGGTTGTTGCGGTAGTCGTTGTATTCGCTTTGCTGCACCGGGCGGATGTTGGGGTTATCGCTGCTGCAGGCCGCGAGGCCGGCCAGGGCAAGCACAGCCAGCGATGGGGCGGCAGCGCGCACCGATAAGGGGCGAAGGCGTATGGGGCCGAAAGACATGAGGCCGGAAGACATGGGGCCGGAAGACATGGGGGCCAACTCGCAACTAGAGGTGCCGCCGGGGCACGAATGCTTTCTCTACAGCGTGGCGCTTACCGCGCCAAGCGTCTGTGATGTCATAGCTGGGGAGAGCAAGCGCGGAAAAGCAAACGGGCGGCAGATTGCTCTGCCGCCCGCCCACCGCTTATTCAGCAGGCTGCGTTACCAGGCGAAGGACGAACCGACGGCGATCACGTTGCCATCAACCTTGTTGTTGAGCGGGCTGTTGGATGCGCCGGTGATGAAGTCGTAGCCGTTCTGTCTGCGTTGTTCCCAGATGTAGGAAAGATACAAAGCAACGCCAGGCGCCAGGGAGTAGGTGGCACCCGCCGCCGCACCGGTTTCGAAGCGCTGCCCGCCTGCAACTAGACCTGTGGCGGCATTGAAGACTTCACGGACGGTGTTGTTGGCCGGGCTGAAGCCGGTTGCCGTTTGTTGGTCACCTTGCGACCACGACCAAAGGTAATGTCCACCAAAGATGATCGGGCCGAAGGTGTACGTTGCGCCGATGATGGCGGCCTGGCTATTGGGCTGCCCTTTGGCGATAAGTGTTCCATAACCCTGCCCAGTGGAGTTGTAGCGGCCAAGCTGGTAGTTGCCGCCGACCGAGAAGCCGCCATAGGTCAGCACCAGGCCGAAGTCGCCAACGCTAAGGTCCTCAAGCGGGAAGTGCTTCGGGTCGACCGTAGACCCTTGCACGCCGCTGTCCAACGTGCGGCTTGAGCCGGTGTAGGAAGCCGTGGCTGCGACTCCGAACGCTCCGAACGTGCCGCGATAGCGGATCAGGGCGTCATAGGTGTTGCGGCGCCGCGCCACGTCGCCGGTGCTGGTCGACGACAGGAAATCGCAACCAGCCGCGGCGGCGGACTGCCCGCCACCGGTGAATTGACCGGGTCCGGCCGTGGGAGAACAAGAGCTGCTGTCACCACCGACGGCTGCCGTGTTGGGCTCGAAGTCGACGCCGCCGTCGAAACCATAGAACTGCGGCGAGACGTAGACGATCTTGTTGGTCGAGTACAAGCCGCCCTGGTCGGCGAAGGGGAAGTTCAACTGTTCCGAGCCTGGCAGGAAGCCGAACGGAATGTCGCCGTCCAAGCCGCCGTCATCGAAGGTTTCGAACGTGCCAGTTAGAAACAGGCTGGTGACCTGGTCAGACGCGCCGAGGCGCAACGTGCCGAGCTTGTCGGTCCCGATGTAGCCCCATTCGCGGCGGAGATAGAGCAAGCCTTGCTTGGCATCCTGGCCACCCACGGAGCCATAGACGCCGCCGCCCGCGGCATAGCCGTTGTCCTGCCGAATTTCGATGGAGGCGCCATACTTCAAGCCATTGGCGGCAACGCCGTCGAAGCCGGGATACAGCCGGATATACTCAGAGATGCCATAGTTGGCGTTCTTGTTGTAGCCGGCGCTGGGCGTGTTGGTCGTGACCGTGGCGGCGCTGGTGCTGGCGCTGGCCGACGGGGTGGTGGTGAAGTTCGTCCGCGTCGCGTCTTGTGCCGTTTCGCCGAGGTAAAAGCGGAAGCGGCCATTGAGGCGAACCGTTACCGTGCCTGGCGTGGGGAAGTTCTGCCCGGAGTCGGACGCCTGACTGCCATAGCCCTGACTGTTGCTGGCGACCGTGCTGCTCATATTGTCAGACGAGTAAACAACCTGGGCGTCGGCAAAGCCGTACGTTCCCATTGAGACGCCCAGTGCGGCCGTTGTGGCCAGCAGGAGCTTGCGCATTCAACCCTCCTTCAGTCACCGGACAATCCGGAAACGTAAACCTGCGGCCACACACAGCCACATGAGCAACAATCCAGCCGAGATCGGACAAAAAATGTTACTCACCGGAAGCTGGTGGCCGCCAGACCTGGAGAGAGTATTACCGTGAGAGTCATGTCTCGCAATTGTTAGAACGTGCTTCTCATGGCAATACTGAAACACTGTGGCGCTGCGGCAACAAGGAGCAGAGGCCAGCAACAAGGACGCTTCCGCCAGCAACGATCGTCGCTCCAAGCTGATGCAAGCACGGCTGTTACAGCGGTGAATGGCAGTGTGAACTGGCGAAGCCGGCTGTCTTGGCCGCAGGGGGGGACGGCGCCGATGCCGCAAGGGCTCCAATGGCGCCCGCTCCGGCGGCAAAGCGGGGCAGACGGCGTGCGGTCTCACCCGTGACGCCCCCCAGTGCCAGGACCGGAATGGCCCGGCGCCGCGCCAGCGCGGCCCAGCGGACGGTGCCCAGGCTTGGCGCACCCGGGTGGCTTGCGGTCGGGAACACCGGCGACAGG
>CAXTNN010000039.1:0-18087 GCA_964245545.1 uncultured Acetobacteraceae bacterium
TGGTTGCCGCTGAGTTCGGTGAAGGCGCGGTCGAGGGCGGCGTCGGCGCGGGCGTTGACGGGGACGTGCCAGGTTTGCAGGCCGCGCAGGCGGTGGCGGCGGAAGTCGCGCTCGCCCTCCAGCACCAGCACGTCGAGATGCTGCTTGAGCAGGGCGATGAAGGGCAGGAAGGCGTCGCGGCCGGGCTTGCCGCGGAATAGGTCGTCGGGCGCGGTGTTGGAGGTGGCGACCACCACCACGGCGCGGTCGAAAAGGGCGCTGAACAGGCGGCCCAGGATCATGGCGTCGACGATGTCGTTGACCTGGAACTCGTCGAAGCAGAGCAGGGCGGCGGTTTGGGCGATGGCGTCTGCCAGGGGAGGCACCGGGTCCTCGCCGCCGGGGTTGTTGCGCTTCCAGGCGAAGATGCGCTGGTGCACCTGCTGCATGAAGGCGTGGAAGTGGATGCGTTGCTTGCGCACCACCTGCGCCTCGACGAAGAACAGGTCCATCAACATGGATTTGCCGCGGCCGACGTCGCCAACCAGGTAGAGGCCGTTGAGGCCGGCGGGGGCTTCGTCGACGGCGCGGCGGCGGAACAGGCGGCTGACGAAGCCAGAGCGCTCCGGCTGCAAGGGCGGGTCGTAGCCGCGCAGCTTGGCCCATAGGTCCTGCAGCCGCTCGGCGGCCACGGCTTGCGCCGGGTCGGTGGTGAGCTCGCCGCTGGCGAGCTTGGCGCGGAAGGCTGGCAGCGGCCCGGCACCGGTGAAGGGGATGTCCATGCTGCGGCTGCGAATAGCCCGGCAATGGTGAGAGTTCAATGAATCGCGAGTGGGTCAATCTTCGTAAGAGCTTAGCAGTTGTTGCTAACAGATGCGTTGAAGGAGGCTGCTTTGCGGACATGTTTGGTTGCTGCGCCGTGGCGCGCCCTCATCGTTTTGGCGGCATTTTCGGGCGCCGCCGCGGCTGCCGCTCCGGCGCCGGCCAGCCAGGCCTGTCTCGGCACCGGAGCGGCGGCCAGCATGGCTGCGGCTGCGGCCGGCCCGCAGGATTGCTGCACGGGGCGGATGCAGTGCGCGCAATACCTATCAACCGTGACGGTGATCCGCCCCGGGCACGACAAGCGCACCTAAGCTGGTGCACCTGACCTGGTCTGCGTATCGGGCGGTTCCACCCGGAGCGGTCGCGGGCTAGAACGGGGGCATGGACGCACCGACGCTTGACCGCACCCTGCTTGACCTTGCCAGCCTCGCCGCGACCCCCGTGGCCAGCGACCCGTTCGCGCATGTGGTGGTGCCGCATTTCGTTCCGCCCGACGCACTCGGGCGTGTTTTGGCCGACCTGCCGGCGATGGCCAGCGGCGGCTCGTTTCCTCCGAGTGCGGTGCGGCTTG
This sequence comes from uncultured Acetobacteraceae bacterium, assembly GCA_964245545.1. Taxonomy (GTDB): domain Bacteria; phylum Pseudomonadota; class Alphaproteobacteria; order Acetobacterales; family Acetobacteraceae; genus LMUY01. Next base: position 1,373 of record CAXTNN010000039.1, read on the forward strand.
GCCCGGCGGCGCGGCAGTTGGTGCGGGAGATGGAGGGGCCGGGGCTACGCGGCGCCATTGCTGCCAAGTTCGCGCTGGAACTGGACGATGCGCCGGTGATGCTGACCTTGCGCGGGCGGACGCGGGAGAAGGACGGGCGCATCCATACCGACTCGGCGGCCAAGCGGGTGACCGTGCTGCTGTACCTGAATTGGCCCGGGGAGGCGTGGAGCAAGCAGGAGGGGTGTTTGCGCTTGCTCCGCAGCGCCACCGACATCGAGGACTATGCCGTGGAGGTTCCGCCCGTAAACGGGACGCTGCTGGTGTTTCCCAATGGACCGACCACCTGGCATGGGCATCGCACGTTTGTTGGGGCGCGCCACGCGATTCAACTCAATTACATGACGCACGACAGCGGAGCCCGCAGCGAGTTGCGGCGGCATCGCTGGTCGGCGTTCGTGAAGCGTTTCAGCGGTTAGCGCCGCCCGCACAGCGAACGCCTGGCCGTAAAGCGCTCAAGGCGAGTAGGCGCCGCCCGCGATCAAGGCGGCCTGATGCTCGGCCGTCTCGGCCCGGATGGTGCCTTGCCGCAACGACAGGGCGATGAACAGCCCGACCAGCGAACCGTTGAACCATGTCGGGGTGAGGCAGCCGAACAAGCCGATCAGGCAGCCGGTGAACTGCACCGCCTTGCTGTTGGTCAGTGAGCCGCAGCCGCCGAACCGGGTGCAGAAGCATTGCACGTAGACGGACGCGCAATAAAGCACGAGCCCGGCCGCGCCGAACACGAACCAGATGCCGATTGGGCCCAGATCCGCGGCGGACAGCGTGGGGTTATGGGTGAACAGCACCATGCCGGTATCGTCGGCGGCGATGCCGGCGCCAAACACCGGTTCGGCCAGCAGGATCTGCCGCACGGTCTCATAGCCCTCGGTGCGGATGCGGGCGGAGGTGTCGTCACCGAAGATGACGAACGGGTTCCAGGCCGGGTCGATCATGCCGTAAAGCACCACGGCGGAGATGGCGGCAAAGCCGGCGAAGCAGAACACCGATAGGGCAGCGCGCCCGCGCAGGACCAGCGACACCATCGACACGCAGCCGACGATCACGATCAGCAAGCGGGATTCGGACATGATAAGCGCCGCCAGGGCGAGCAGGAGCATCAGCCCGTAGCCCTTGGAGCGGCGCTCGATCATCTTGAAGTAGGAATAGAACATGCAGAACAGGGTGGAGGAGGCGATGATCAGTATTCTCGCGCCACGCTCCGGGTCGGTTTGCGTCAAGCTGGCCTCGATGCCGGCCGGCATGGCGTGAACGATGATTGCCAGCGCGGACAGCACGTAGATGACGACATACACGCAACTGTAGAAGTAGATAATCCGCAGCAAGCGCTCGACATGGCTGGATTCGAGAAATCGCGAGAACACGATGAACGAGAACATCGGGTAGAATTGGGCCACGCTGTTGAAGTTCGGCACCTGGCGCGAGACGGCTGCGAAATGGAGGATTTGCACGACCAGTCCAAGCGCGGCCACTGCGAAGACGACGAGCTCGGGCAGGTAGGATTTCTGCACGGCGCGGACGACGAAGAACGGCAGGCAGGCGACGGTGATGTAGAACAGCGGCGACCGGACGAAGAAGCCGACGAACTCGTAAAACCGGGACACGACGATCAGGTCCCCGGCCAGGAAGACGTGCAGCAGCACGAGGTCGGCCATTGGCAGCCGCGCGTGCTCCGCCGTCGCCGGGCGCGGCTCGACCAGGCGCAAGCTGCCCAGCATGTGTTCTCTCCAACGGCGCTCTGGTAGGTTTATCGTACCCGGTTCGTGCGGGTGGCGCAGTGTAAGAGTTGCGGCCCTTGGTTTGCAACCGGCGGGCGGGCCGGTCAGTCCCGGCGCTCCTGCGGCCATCCGGTTGGCTGTCGCCGGCGGAAGGGCAGCATTATCCGGATGCAGAATGAATAACGGCAAGCGCCCAATTTATTGATGCGGTATATTGGGGCTTTGCCGAAGCATTGTTTCCCCGGCATTGACCAATGTTTTCTGCCCAGCTACTGCGTAGTATATGCCGCGCCGGATTGTGCCTGAGAACACAAGTTGACATGGTCTGTTCAATATCAATCGCGCGTCATTGCTGAAACAATGATCTCGTCGGGAACATCGTTATCAAGAGTGGGCGGTTGCTCGGCACCTTTGATCATTTGTTGCTCTCTTTGCCAGGAAAGGCTTGATCGATATGACAACGCTGACGCTGTCTGTCTCGGGCGACCAGTATCAGGGCGACCCGCAATTCTCGGTGGATGTGGACGGCGTGCAAGTCGGCGGCCCGTATGATGTGACCGCATCGTATGCGGCGGGCGCGTTCCAGCAGGTCACCATCACCGGCAATTTCGCCGTGACACCCACCAGCGTCATTACGGTCAATTACCTCAACGATGCGTCTGGGCCGACGGGCGACCGCAACCTTTACGTGGGTTCGCTCAGCGTTGGCGGCCGGACGTTCTTGGGCAATGTGGCCGCCCTGGGCACGAACGCGTTCCTCACCAATGCCGGGGCGCTGTGGTCCAACGGGTCGCTGTCGTTCAGCATGGCCGCGCCTGCCGTGTCGGGGCTGCCCAGCACGGTGGCGGGCGCCAGCGGGACGGCGGACCACCCGTTTGCCGGCGTCACGGTCACCGACCCGGCGGCCAACCCAAGCGACAGCGCCGAGATCATCCTCACCGCCAACGGCGTTGTCTCCGACGCGGATGGCCTGCTTAGCGGCGCCGGGTTGACCAAGACCGCCGCCGGCACCTACACCCTCGCCGCGGCCAGCCCTGCGGCACTGGCCAGCGCGTTGGCCGCGCTGGCCTTCACGCCGGCCCCATCAAGCGCGGGGGGCGCCAGCAGCACCGATTTCGAAGTGATCGCCAGCAACGCCAGCGGCAGCAGCAGCGCCACCACCGCGGTTGCCACGGGCGCGGCCGCCGCCGCCGCCGTGACGCAGCAGAACACCATCGTGGTGGAGGCCGCCGGCGACCAGTACCAGGGCGACCCGGCGTTCACCGTCGACGTCAACGGCGTGCAGGTGGGGGGGCCGTACTCGGTCAGCACGCTCTACTCCAGCGGCACGTTTCAGCAGTTCAGCCTGTCGGGCAATTTCGGCATCACCACCGGCAGCACGATTACCATCAACTACACCAATGACGCGTCTGGGGCGGGGGGCGACCGCAACCTTTATGTCGGCTCGGTGACCATCAACGGGCAGGTCTATCAGGGCAGCGTGGCGGCGCAAGGCACCAACGGCGTGCTTGCCAATGCCGGAGCGCTGTGGAGCGACGGCTCGCTTGCCTTCACCGTGGCCGCACCCGCCGCCGCCGCCGGCCAGTTGAGCCTGGTGGGCGTGAACCTGTCCGGGCAGGAGCAACTGACGCTGCCGGACACCTACCCGACCGATGCGCAGATCGCCTACTACGCCTCCAAGGGCCTCAACGTGATACGGCTGCCGATTGCGTGGGAGCGGCTGCAGCCGACGCTGGGCGGCCCGCTCAGCGCCAGCGAGCTCGGCCAAATCCAGCGCGTGGTGAGTTATGCCAATTCGCTCGGGATGGCCGTCGATCTCGATCTGCACAACTACGGCGACTATAACGGCCAGCCGATCGGAAGCTCCGCCGTGCCGGTCAGCGCGTTTGTCAACCTGTGGAGCCAGATGGCGTCGCAGTTCGCCGGGTCGAACGTGCTGTTCGGCTTGATGAACGAGCCGGCGCTTGACGCCAACACCTGGCTGTCGGCGCAGAACAGCGCCATCGCCGCGATCCGCGCCGCCGGTGCCACGGCGCAGACGGTGCTGGTGTCCGGGGTTGACTACGACACGGCCAGCACCTGGCTCAGCTCGGGCAATGCGGCGACCTTTGGCAACTCGATCGTTGATCCGAGCAACAATTATGCCTTCGAGGTGCACCAGTATTTCGATTCCAATGGCAGCGGCGTCGGCGGCGACACGGTTTCGGCGACCATCGGCGAGCAGGACCTGGCGGCGGTCACTGAATGGGCCAACCAGAACCATGCCCGCCTGTTCCTCGGCGAGTTCGGGTCCAACACCGACAGCGTGGCGCTGGCCAATCTGCAGAACACGCTGGCCTACATGGCGGCGAACAGCAACGTGTGGCTTGGCGCGACCGAGTGGGAGGCCAGCACATCCTACAACTACTACTTCAACGTGGCGCCGGTGAATGGCGTCGACAGCCCGCAGATCACCGTGCTGGACAAGTTTGCTCCCGGCAACACGGCGCCCGCCGCGGTGGTACCAGCGGCACCTGCCGTCAACCCGGCGATTGCCGGAGTAGCCGTCCAAACACCGCTCAACGATCGATCCACCGCCACCCCGTTCGCCGGCATCGCCGTGACCGACGCCGCCGCCACCGCCAGTGTCGGCGCGACGCTCACGCTGGCTGCCGCGGGAAGCCCCAGCGATGCCAGTGGCCTGCTGTCCGGTGCCGGGCTGACCCACACCGGCGCTGGCACCTACAGCTTGGCCGCCACCAGCCCGCAGACCCTCTCGGCGGAGCTGGCTGCGCTGGTGTTCACCCCCACGGCGCACGAAGCCGCTCCCGGCTCCACCGTCACCAGCAGCTTGGCCGCGACCGTCACCGCAGCCGGAGCCGCCCCCGCGACAGCCACGACCAACCTCGTGGTGACGATTACTGATACCGCGCCCACCGTCACTGGCTTGGCCGCCAAGGTGGCGCTGACCGACAACGGCAGCGCCAAGCCGTTCAGCGCCGTGACCGTGACGGACCCGGACTTCGGCGCGGCGAGCGCCGCCACCATCACCCTCACCGCAGGCGGCACCGCCTCTGACGCAGACGGCACCCTGTCGGGCGCCGGGCTCTTGCACACCGGGGCCGGCACCTACTCGCTGGCCGCCGTGACCCCTGGGACCCTCACCGCTGAACTGCAGGCGCTGGTCTTCCTCCCTGTTGCTGGGCAAGGCGCCGCTGGCGCCACGACGACCACGGGCGTGTCACTGGCGGTGGCAGAGGGCTATGCGGTGACGCAGGCGGCGTCCTCCATCGTGACCACGGCCGCCGGGCCGCCGGTCACGGCGGTGACGGTGAACCTGTCGGAGGACGCTTATGCGGGCAATGCCGAGTGCACGGTCAGCATCGACGGCAAGCAGGTCGGCGGCCTGCAGACCATCACCGCGCTGCATGCGCAAGGACATTATGATGCCCTGACGTTCGCCGGGGCGTTCGGCGCCGGGTCGCAGGCGGTGGCCGTGACCTTCGTCAACGACGCCTATGGCGGCAGCCCCAGCCTGGACCGCAACCTTTACGTCAACTCGGTGGCGGTGAACGGGACGGTGCTGGGGGGGACGTCGGCCTCGCTGTACAGCAACGGCACGGCCGCGTTCACCGTGGCGTCGCCGCAGACCCTGAGCGGCGTGGTCGCGCCCACGCTGGCAAACCCGGCCGGCGTGACCGAGACCACCGTCGCGCACTAGGCGGCGTTCTGCCGCCGCCGAAGCTAAGATATGCTGTTCGCTGGCTTTCCTGCTTGCCTTGCGGGCAAGGGCGCGTGCTTAACAGGCGCGCCCGCCCGAGAGAGGCACCTGCTAGGAGGCGACGATGCCAGTGCCGAGACGCCGCGCGGTTTTGTCCCTGGGCTTGCTGCTGCTTGACCGGCTGACCGGCCGCTCCGCCGCCTTTGCCAAGGCCAGCCCGCCGGCCTCTGCGGGCGTTGCGTTCAGCGCGCGCTCCGGCGTGAACGTGGTGGCGCTCGGCTTCGACATCTACCAGCCGGTGACCGTGCAGACCTGGGACACCACCCTTCCGGACACCCGGTTGGCCGGTTTGCGGGCGGCGGGTTTCGACCACATCCGCATTGCCTACGACCCGAGCCCCGCGCTGGCAGCCGCCTCCCCTGCCGCGCTGGACGACGCCCTAGGCCCGGCCAAGCACGCGATTGACGCCGCCATCCGGTGCGGCCTCAAGGTGATCTTGGATCTGCACGTCGCCACTCAGGGCGCATGGAGCACGGCGGCCATCGAGGCGGACTATCCGAGCGGGCCGAAATGGCGGCGCTACATCGATGTGGCGGTTCGCTTCGCCCAGCTCTGCGCCGGCTACAAGGCGGCGGATGTTGCCTTCGAGCTCTACAACGAGAACTCGAACAACGAGTCGTTCGGCAACAGCGCCTGGGCGGTGCGGGTGCAGGCGCTGTGGGCTGCCGTCCGCGCGGCCAACCGCAAGACCACGCTGCTGGTGGGGGGATCGTTCTACTCCAGCATCGAGGGGTTGCGCGACCTGCGGGCCAGCAGCTTCGATGCCAACACCGGCTTCGTGGTGCATAACTACAATCCGACCATCTTCACGCATCAGAACGCCGCCAGCTACACCCGCTACGTGCAGCGCCTGCATTACCCGCCGGTGCCCAGCGAACGGCAGGCTGCCCTGGACAGCGTTGCCGCTCTGATCGGGGCCAGCGACCTGGCGCCCGCTGACAAGCAGCGCGCCCAAACCGATCGCTGGCGCCGGCTCAACACCTATTTCGACACGCCGCAGGGCCCCGATTACGTCCTGTCAAAGGTCAAAGAGATCGCAGCCTGGCAGAGGCGCAACACCGTTTCGAGCGCGCGGATTTTCGTTACCGAGTTCGGCACGCACAACGACCACGATTTCATCGGCGCCGCCCTTATCGCCCGCCTCGCTTGGACGCAGGACGTGGATGGGGCGCATCAGGCGGCGGGCTATTGCCGGTCGGTGTGGAATTACAACTCGCCCGACTATTGGGACATCACGCGGGACGATGGAAGCTGGCGGATCAGGGACAGCTTCCTGGTCGCGCTGGGACATGGCCCGGCATCCGACCTGGAGCCGGAGGCGCAAGCCCTGCTGGAGGGCGCGGCAGCCCCGTTGCACGAGCACGACCGGGCGCTGGTCAACGAACTGGTGCGCCAGCTCAAGGACCATGGGCTGTGGACCAAGCTCGACGCGCTGTATGTGTTCGCCGGGCCAGAGGGGGTTGCAACCGAGTGGAAGGGCGCCGCTGCCGGCCAAACCGGCAACACGGCGCGAGCCCAGCCATCGGCGGTTTTGCTCAGCGTCGACGTTGGCGGCCAAACGCCGGTGCGCGACGGCCATGTTGGCGTGTTTGCCAGCGGCGAGGCGTCCCAGCGCAAAGTGGCGGTTGACTGCGGCGACAACCGCCTGCTGCAGATCGACCCGGTGAGCGGCGCAAGCAGCGGGCCGAGCAGCGATGCGCCGCGCGGCGATGCCGCCGTGCTGCATGCCCTGGTCAGCACCCTGCGCGGCCCCGATGCCACTCTCTACGCCAATGGCAGCCAGGTGGGGCCGGCAGCCGCCATTCCGCCGTCCATGCCGGCGGCCGCCCGCCTGGTGCTGACGGCGGCGAACCGCGCGAGCTGCGCCGTCGTCCATAGCGGGGATGTGCTGTCGGCCGAGCAGGCGAGAGACCTGTTCACCTTGCTTCGTTTCTACGTCAACGGCCGCGCGAGGATTGCCGCTTCTTCGTAGCGCGGCCGGTTGCTGCGGAGCTCCGGCAATCCGGTGTGGCAGGCTGCCCCGGCCGCGCGGCGGCGAGGGCGCGATTGCTTTAGATTAAGCTTCATTGCGGTATCGGCTTGGCTTTTGTGTATTCATTTTCGATGATTTCAGCAGTGCTGCCATACAACTGTACAATACACGCAAGGGTACTCACATTTTCTTGATTGCGGGCGAAGATTTTTCTTGAGCGTTCCGATGCGAGTGATTACCAGACATCTCATCTTGTTGGTTGAAGGTCTTTGTTCGAAACAAAGCTCAAGAACGATACCAACGTCCGATTAAAACACCGGAACTGCACCATGCCAGATATCGGTTTGCCCGACCTTGTGACTGTTTCACCGAACCCGGCAGCATTTTTAGACACGGCGCTTGGTGCCGATACGCTTTCCCTTCCGCCGCAATCGCTGGACGACATTGGGCGCTTGCTGCCGCCCCCGCAGGTTCAGTCGGACGTGCTTATTCTTGGCACCCGCGGCATTCCGGCGGCCCATGGCGGTTTCGAAACCTTCGCCCAGCAATTCGCGCAGTATCTGCAGGCCAATGGCTGGAACCCAAGCGTGTACTGCCAGGCGGACCATTTGGCGCGCGGCACGGAGGTGATCGAGGACCGGTGGAACGGCATCAACCGCATCATGATCCCGAGCCGGAATGGGGGTTCGTTCGCCTCCATCCGCTACGACCTGCGTTGCGTGCTCGACGCCAGCCGCCGTTCCGGCAAAATTTTGTTGCTTGGCTACAACACGGCGATCTTTGCGCTTCTGCTGTCGTTGCGCGGCCGCGAGGTCATTATTAACATGGACGGCTTGGAATGGCAGCGGCCGAAATGGTCGCGCGCCGCCAGGATGTGGCTGTGGCTGAATGAGCGGATCGCCGCCAAGCTGAGCACCACGATGGTGGCCGACCACCCGGAGATCAAGGCGCATCTTGCCCAGATCGCCCCCGTTTCCAAGGTCGTCATGATTCCCTATGGCGCTCCGGCGGTGACGGAAGCGGACGAAGCGCCGTTGCGCAGCCTGGGCCTGGCGCCGCGGTCGTTCTACGTTTGCATCTCCCGCATTGAGCCGGAGAATTCACAGCTTGATCTGGTGCGCGCCTTCGCCGCGGTGCCGCGCCAGCATACGCTCGTCATGCTGGGCAAGCTTGATCCAGGCAATGCCTACCATCGCGCCGTGCGGCAAGCGGCCGGAGCCAATGTGTGCTTCACCGGGCCGATTTATGACAAGGCCACGCTGGCCAGTTTGCGTGTGCATGCGGCGGCCTACTGCCACGGCCACACGGTTGGCGGCACCAATCCCTCGCTGGTGGAAGCGCTCGGTGCGGGCTGTGCGGTGATTGCCCACGATAACAAGTTCAACCGCTGGACTGCCGGCGGCGGCCAGTTCTTCTTTCAAGACGTGGCATCCTGCCGCGCGGTGTTCGATCAGGTGGGCAGCAACCCGGACTTGCTGGAGACTGCGCGCGCGGCGGCCCGGCAGCAGCACCGCAGCAAGTTCCAGCTCGACGACGTGTTGGGACGCTACGAGCGGCTGATCGGTTTCGAGCTGCAAGCCTATTGCGAAGCGCCGTTCGCCAGCAGCCTGGGCTTTGCCAGCAGCGTGGCGCAATGATCGCGCAGCGGCCGTGAAGCCAGTGCGGTGAAGCCTATCCGATGAAGATCGTCCTCGTTCTGCACTTCAAGCTCGACCGCAACGCCGGGGCTGCCGGTGTGGTGCTGACGCTTGCGGATAAGTTCCGTGCCGCTGGCCACCGGGTCGAAACCGTCTCGCATGACGCGCTCGGCCGCTTGCCGCTGCTGCTGCGCAACCTGGTATTCCCCGTCTACGTGGCGTGGACGCTGCTGGCCAAGCATGGCGATGCGGACGTGGTCGAGGGGGGAACCGGGGATTGCTGGATCTACACCCTGCTGCGCTGGCGCAACCGGCGGACGCTGCACGTCACCTTCAGCCAAGGTTTGTACCGGCCGCTGCATGACCGGCTGATGCGGCAACGCCGGCGCGGCGAAGCTTCGGTGTCCTGGCGCTACTGGTTGTTTCACGGCTCGCTGGAGCTGTGGCAGGAGGCGTGGTCGATGCAGGTCGCCGACCTGGTCTACGTGCTGAATGCCGAAGAAAGAAATTACGCTGTCAAAACGCTTGGCGTCGCGTCCGAGCGGACCAAGGTCGTGCGCAATGGGTTGGCGGAACATTTCCGGCGGCGGGCGGCGCAGCTCAGTGCCAGCCGCTCGGTGGCAGCGCGCCAGGCCATCGTGCAGGTCGGTTCGTATGAGCCGCGCAAGGGCATCCATACCTCGGTGGCGGCAACGGCGCGCCTGCTTGCCGCGCGGCCCGGCTTGCGCATGGCCTATCTCGGCACCACCTGCCCGGCCGAGCAAACGCTGGCAGATTACCCGCCGCCGCTGCGCGACCGGGTGACGGCGCTGCCCTATTTCGCCAATGCGGACCTGCCGGGCCTGCTCGAGCACCACCAGATCTTTATCATGCCTTCGACCTACGAGGGCTTCGGCATTGCGCCGCTGGAGGCGATGGCCTGCGGCTTGGTTCCCATCGTCACCAACATCGCGGGCCCGGCGGAATACGTCGTTGACGGCGTCAACGGCCTGGTTATTCCCGTGGACGATGCCGATGCGCTGGAGCAGGCGATTGTGCGGCTGATCGAAGATGGCGCATTGTACGCCCGGCTGCAGGCTGGCGCCCTTGCCACGGCGATGCGGTTCGCCTGGGACGAGGTGGCGGCGGCGCGGCTTGCGGACTATGCCGGGTTCGGCCGGGCCAAGCGCCAGCCGCAGCGCGCGGGGCTGGGCCGCATGCGAAGGCAGGGAGCATGAGCAGCCTTGCCGTTGCCACGCGACGCTGGCGGTTGAGATAAGTGAGGCGCCCGCTGCATCCGGGCGTCGCATAGGAGACCACTCATGTCTGACGTCACCCGCTATCGCGCGCCGCCATTCTCGTTGCAAAACGGCGGCGCGGCAGCCAGCGCGGATTTTGGCTGGTCCGCCGGGCCGATGCCGCCGCCGCAGCCCAATGGCCCCAGCCTGACGATCAAGGACATTGCTCGGGCGCTGTGGCGCCGCAAGCTGAGGCTGCTGCTGTTGTTCATCGTGCTGATGGCACCGGTCACCGCCGTCATCATGAGCCTGCCGGCGTCCTACACGGCGCAAGCCATGCTGGTGCTGCGCACCCGGGCGCCGGTGACGCAGGAGCTGCAAAGCGACTCGATGCAGGTGCAGCCATCGGTCGAGAACACGATGAACCTGATCCGCAGCGAGGTGCAAATCCTCAACAGCGAGACCTTGGCCGAGCGGGTGGTGCAGCACCTGGATCTCGACCAGCCGGGCCCGAGCGCGCCGCCCTCGCTGCTGCACCGGGGGATGACGGCCATCCGCCAATGGCTGGGCACGCCTGCCCCCGCCGTGGCCCAGTCCCCCGAGCTGCGGATGGAGCAGCTCGTCAAGGATTACCGCAGCCACCTGACCGCGTTCAACGACGGCAAGTCGTTCATTATCCTGGTCTCGTATTCCGCAAAAGACCCGGCGCTGGCCGAACGGGTGTTGCGCGACCATCTGCAATTCTACTTGGCCGACCAGGTCAAGGAGAAGGAGATCGCGCTCGACTCGGTGCAGAACTGGCTCGATGCCGAGTTGGTCAGGCTGGCAAGCAAGGTTCAAGGGTCGGAGCAGCGCCTGCTGGAGTTCCGTGGCAACCACAACCTGCTGCGCAGCGGCGGCGAGACCCTGGCCAGCCACGAAATGAATGGCCTGGTGGACAAGCTTGGCCAAGCACGCAACGACCTGTTCCAAAAGCAGGCGCGGCTGCAGGATATCCGCAACGCCGGCAGTGGCAGTGCCGATACGGCGGTGCTGCAGTCGCCGCTGATCCAAAAGCAGCGCCAGGATGAGGAGGCGCTGTCGAGCAAGCTGGCGGAGTTGAACAACAAGTACAGTCCTGACCATCCGGCGGTGCGCGCAGCCGTGGCGGCGCTGGTGGCGACGCGGCAGAGCCTTGCCAGTGAGATTTCACGCATGAGCCAGGCCGCCGAGCATGACGTGAGCGCAGCCAGCGCAACCGTCTCGGTGCTGGAGCAGCAGGTGGCCAACCTCAGCAAAAACGCCAGCGCGTCGGAGATGAGCGACTTGTCGCAGGCGCAACTGCAGCGGGAAACCGACGCCGACCGGCAGCTTTACGACGACCTGCTGCGCCGGTCCAAGCAGATTGAAATCCAACGCCAGGTCCAGCAGGAGCCGGATGCCCGGGTCGCATCGGGCCCCTCCGTGTCCTACGCGCCCAGCTCGCCGCACCGGACCTTGCTGTTTGCCGGCGCTTCCGGCGCGATGGCGCTGTTGAGCGCTGGTTTCGCGTTGTTCCTGGATCGGGGCCGCTTCCAGTCGCGCAGCCTGCTGGCGATTGAAGCCATCTGCCGCCTGCCGGGCTTGAGCTCGGTGCCGAGTTCGCGGCTGCTGGGGCGGCGCCGGTCCTTCCTGCGGCTGCCGGACCCGCGATCGGTGTTCGCCTTGTCGCTGCAGACGCTGCGCAACTCGCTCAGCATCTATTCCAGCGGCATCCAGCCGCAGGTTGTGGCCTTCACGTCGGCGCTGCCGGGGGAGGGCAAGACGACGCTGGCGGCGTATTTTGCGCAAAGCTTGGCGATGCCGGGCTTCAAGGTCCTGGTGATCGATGGCGACCTGCGCCACTCGCGGCTGCAGCAAACGTTGAAGCTGAGCAGCAAGCCGGGCTTGCAAGAGCTGATCGAGGACGAAAACCTTTCGCTGGCGCAGTGCGTGCGTCCGGTCGAGCGCGGCTTGTTCGACGTGCTGATGGCGGCGCAGCCGGTGGCCAACCCGCAGTCGCTGCTGAACTCGCCCGGTTTCACCCGCCTGCTCGACAAGGCGCGCGGCGCTTACGACTTCATCGTCATCGACACGCCTCCGGTCGCGGCGGTGGATGACGCATTGCCGATCGCCAAGCTTGCCGACGCCACCGTGCTGGTCATCCGCTGGTGCCGCACGCCGCATGACGTGGTGCGTGCGGCGGCGCGGCGGCTTGACCTGGCGGGCGGCCGGGTCACCGGCGCGGTGCTCAATGCCGTGGACATGAGCGAATACCAGGCCAGCTCGCACGACCTGGAAGCCTACCGCCCGTTGCGCTCCGCCTACATCCAGCATGAGCGCTAACATGCCGGCCGGCTCGGCCGGGGCCACGCCGCGGCGGCTGCTCTCGGTCAATTCCTATCACTACCGCCGCGGCGGCTCGGACATGGTCTACCTGGACCATGCCGCGGCGTTCGAGCGCCGCGGCTGGTCCAACGTGTTTTTTTCGATGCGGCACCCGGACAACCAGCCTTACGCGCTCGACCGCTACTTCGCCGACCGGGTCGATTACGAGGTTGCCTCCGGGACAGCGGAGCGCCTGGTCAATGCGGCGCGGGTGATCTACTCGCGGCAGGCGCAGCAGCGTGTGGCGGCGCTGCTGGACGAGCATCCGGTGGACGTGGCGCATTTGCACATCGTGCACCATCACCTCTCGCCTTCCGTGCTGGTGGAGCTGAAGCGGCGTGGCATCCCCACGGTGATGACCGCGCATGACCTGAAGCTGGCCTGCCCGAGCTACAAGATGATGAATGCCGGCGGTGTGTGCGAACGGTGCAAGGGCGGCCGGGTGTGGAACGTGGTGCGCCACCGCTGCATCAAGGGCTCGCTGGCCGCCAGCGGCCTGATCATGATCGAATCGGCGGTGCACAAGGCGCTTGACCTGTACGGCCGCACCCTGTCGGCGGTGATCGCACCGAGCCAGTTCTACCGCACCAAGCTGATCGAGTGGGGATGGCCGGCGCAGCAGGTGCATTACATCCCGAACTTTGCTGCCTTGCCGCCGGCGCCAGCGGCGGTGGCGTTTGGTGAGCACGTGCTGTTCTTTGGCCGCCTGGCGCCGGAAAAAGGCGTGGCCACGCTGATCCGCGCGTCGGCGGCGTCGCGCGTTCCCGTGACGGTCGTGGGCGGCGGGCCCGACGAGGCGGCGTTGCGCGGCTTGGCGGCGTCGCTCGCCGCCCCCGTGACGTTCCGTGGCTTCTTGTCCGGCGCGGCGCTCTGGGCCGAGGTGGAGCGCTGCCGCGCGGTGGTGCTTCCGTCGGAATGGTATGAGAATGCCCCCGTCAGCGTGCTGGAGGCGTTTGCCCGCCACCGCCCGGTGGCCGGCGCCACCATCGGCGGCATCCCGGAGCTGATAACCGAGGGCAGCACGGGCTGGCAGTTCCCGTCCGGCGATGCGGCGGCGCTGGCCGACACGCTGGTGGCGATCCGCGATACGCCGCCGCAGCGGCTCGCCGCCATGGGGCAGGCGGCACGGAGCTACGTCGCCAGCACGTTCAGCGAGCAGCGCTACTACGCGGCAATGTCGGCGCTGTACGAGCGGCTGCTGAGCCCGGCCGCTGCGGTGCTGGCCCATGATGGCAGGCGACGCCCGGTGTTGGCCGCCGCGCAAAGCGCCACGTCTTGACCCGGCGGTTTTCAGGCCGCCGCCTGCGGGTCGCCGTGGCGTGTTTCGCGGTCAATCCGGGCTTTGCCGATTATCTTGGCGGACTGGTGGGGGTCCTGCGCAGCCATGCCGATGTCGACGTGCTCACCAGCACGGAACTTGCCGCGGAGCACCGGGCCGGTTTGGGCCCGGCGCGCTATTGCTTCCGCCGGTCGCGTCACCTGCCAATCGATCTTTGGCGCTATGTTTGGCATGTGCTCGCCACCCGCCCCGATGTGCTGCTGGTGCAGGCCTGGCTGAAGTGGCCGCTGCTGGAATGGCCGCTGATCTGGCTGTTCCGCCAAGCCGGCATACGCTGCGTGGTCACCGTGCATGACGTGCTGCCGCACGAGCCGGGCCGGTGGGACCGGGCGATCCTGCGGCGCTATTACGGCGCCTTCGACGGCCTGGTGGCGCATTCCCGCGCAGCCCGGGAGCAGCTTGGCGCCATGGGCCTGGCGAACCCGGTCGCCGTGATCCCCCACGCCCTGCTCGACGGGTTCAACCGGCAGCCGCTCAGCCGGGAAACGGCCCGGCGGCGTGTGCCGGGCTTGGCGGGCGACGACGCCAGCTTCGTGGCGTTGTTTTTCGGCCATCTTACCCGCCGCAAGGGCGCGCTCGCCTTCGCCGAGGCCGCCGCCCGGTTTGCGCCCGGCGACCGTGTCAAGCTGGTGATGGCCGGCGCGCCGGACCTGCCGCCGCGCGACCTCGCGCGGTTGCGCGACCTGTGCGCCAGCGCCGGGGTGCTGTTGCGGGAGGGGCATGTTGCCACGAACGATGTGCAAGCGCTGTTCGCCAGCGCGGACTGCGTGGTGATCCCCTATCTCGAAGGCACCACCAGCGGCGTGCTGAAGATTGCGATCGATTTCGCCAAGCCCGTGGTTGCCACTCGGATCGGCGACGTGACGGAGACGGTGGACGAGCGCAGCGCCGTGCTCATCCCGGTGCACGACCTCGCCCCGGCCATCGCGGCCGGCATTCTGCAGGCGCGCGAGCGGGCGCCGGCGCTGAGCGGCGAAATCGCCAAGTGCAAGGCCAGCCTGTCCTGGCAGCAGATTGGCGCCAGCTACGCCAGCTTCCTCCAGGCCGTGCTTGGCAGCACGGCGGCGGAGGCGGGCGCCCCCGGCATTGCCGGCGGGACGGCACCTGAAGGCATTGGGGGACGGCTATGAGCCATCTTGGTTCCACCATCGTGCAGCGCGGCCGCAAACGGGGTACGGCGGAGCTGCTGAGCCCGGCGCAAGCGCCGCCGCCCGCCCGTCCGATGCTGTACCAGCTCCATCTGCTGCGGGCGTTTGCCGTGTTGCTGGTCGTGGTCGACCATGCTTGCTTGGCCACCAGCGAGCGCATCCATGTCAGCGCGCTTTGCGTGCAGCTCGCCTGGTTGGCGGGGTTCCTGGGCGTGACAATCTTCTTCACCATCAGCGGCTACATCATGCTGGAGACGTCCGGGGCGCAGCCGGCCTCAGCCACCAACGCCAAGCGGTTCTTCACCCGCCGTTTGGTGCGCATCGTGCCGATGTACTATCTCGCGACGGCGCTCAGCCTCGCGGTGGCGCTTGGCCACCTCCAATCGGCGGCAAGCGGGCTGAACCCGGCCGTGATTGCCGGTTCGCTGTTGTTCATCCCGGTCGCCAACGCCCGGGGCGTGATGGAACCGGTCCTGACGCAAGGTTGGACGCTGAATTACGAGATGCTGTTCTACCTGCTGGTCGCGTGCTCGCTGCTGCTGCGTCCGCGCGCCCGCGCGGTGGCGCTGGCCGCCGTGATCGTGGGCTGGGTTGGGGCGGCGGCAATTGCCGTGCGGTCTGGCTATGACATCGGGCCGACGCTGCGGTTTTGGGCCGCGCCCATCGCGTTGAACTTCGTCTTCGGCCTGCTGCTGGCCGCCTATGGCCGCCGCCGTGCCGGGGCGGGCTCGCCCTGGCTGGCCCTGGCGCTGGTCGCGGGCTTGGCGGCCTGCCTGTTCGGCGCCGTCACCATCGTGTCGCATCAGCAGGCCGGCTACGTCATCGTGTTCGGCTGGAAGCTGGACGTGGCGGTGTATGCCGTCTCGGCCGTGAGCTGCTGGCTGTGCACGCGAACCAACACGCCGCTTCCCACCTTCGGCCTGCAGGGCGCCGCGGCGCGGCTCGGCACGCTGCTGGGGGATGCGTCCTACACCACCTACTTGCTGCATCTGTTCGTCATCGCCGCCGTGGTCCGGGTTTGTGCGTCTGCCGGCGCCGGACTGGGGTTGACGCTGCTTGGCAGCGTGCTGCTGGCCTTCGCCGTGACCGCATGGGTGCACCGCGTGGTGGAACTGCCGTTGAACGCATGGATGCGGCGGCCCCATCTGAGGGCACGCGGCCGGCTTGGGGCGATGCGCCATGCTTCCTAAAATCTTCATGGCCTTGTCCATCTTCATCCGCATGCTGATCGGCTTGGTCGTGTTTGCGCTCATCGCCCGGGGGCTCGGACCGCGTGAGTTCGGCTTCGTCTCGCTCGTGTTCAGCTACGCGTCGCTTGGCTCGCTGCTGACCGACTTCGGCCTGGCAATGAAAACCTTGCGCGACATCGCCCATCAGCCGCAGCACGGCCGGGGCATCCTCACCGCGACGCTCCGGCTGAAAAGCATGCTGTCGGTGGCGGTCGGCGCCGTCGGCTGCGTCGTCGTGCTGCTGCTGCCGATGGACGCCAGCGCGCGG
>CAXTNN010000039.1:18097-19568 GCA_964245545.1 uncultured Acetobacteraceae bacterium
CAGTTGCCTGCTGACCGCCGGTGTCATGGTGGCCTCGTTCGGGGATTTGGCGCTGGTGGCGTTCCGGTCGACCAAGCGGTTCGGCCACGAGAGCTGGATTGTCGGCTGGACGTCGCTGCTCTATGGCGCCGTGCTCGGCACCGTGGTTTATTGCGGCGGCGGCATCCTGCCGATTGCGGTGGCGTTCCTTGCATGCCGGGTGATCTACGCGATGGTGTCGCTGCGCGCGGCCATGCGGCTGTTCCCGCACAGCACGGGCGCCGTCAACCAGCCCGGCTTGCTTGCGACCGTCAAATCGGCTTGGTCGTGGGCCTTGCTGAGCAACCTCAGCTACGTGAATGGGCAGATCGACAGCGTGTTCATCGCCCCGTTGCTTGGCCTGCACGCCACCGGCATTTACCAGGCGGGCGCCAAGTTCATGGCCAGCGCGGTGACGTTTGCCGCCGTGGTGGTGAACACGCAGGTGCCGCCCATCGCCGCAGCCGCTGCGCAGGGCACGCCCACCTTGCGCCTGGAGCTGCTGGCCTGGGCGCAGATGATGGCGGTGGGCTTGGCCGCAGCGCTGGTGCTCACCTTGGGCGGACCCATGATCACGCATTACATCATCGGCCGGCAATATGCCGAGGTGAACAGCCTGTGGTTTGGCTTTGGCGTGCTGGCGTTCTGCCGCTTCCTGAGTTCGTCGGTGCTGGTCTCGCTGGTGGCGCTGAACCGGGCCAAGACCAACCTCATCGGCGAGGCCGCCACCACCGCCGTCAGCGTGCCGCTGATGATCTTGCTGCTGCCGCAATATGGCCTCGTGGCGGTGCCGTGGATCATGTCGGCGGGCGCGCTGGCAACCGCGACGGTGCTGTTGCTCGGCCGGTTGCAGGTGCAAACCAGGCCGGTGTTTGCCGCCGCCTGGCCCAGCTCGCACTGAGCCGTGGCGGATAGCCGCCGGCCGCCTGACCGCCGAACTGTAACGATCACGCAATTGCGCGTTGGCTGGGCACGGTCTTAAGCCCAGACTTGGCCAATATTGCAACTTTGGGCGAGAGTAGCACTTCTCCTCTCAAGCATACGCCGGTAATCGCTAGAAATGTCCGCTAAATACTTGAAATGCTACCGTTGCGATGTGTTAAAGATGGCCTTTGCCGGGTAGGTTGCTTCTGACGCTGCTATGGGCTTGCCACGGGGTGCCGCTATGTCTGCTGGTGGGGTTCTCGCCGCGTCACCAAGGCCTGGTTTAGCCAAGCCGGTTTGGCTTGAGGGCTGTCTGGCCTGGCTGCACCCGTGCGGCCAAGATGGCGCCCAGCACGCCAACGGCGATGTCGCCATCCTTATCTGCCCCCCGGTAAGCTGGGACGCGCTGCACTCGCACCACTCCCTGCGCGTGCTGGCGGGTGCCTTCGCCGCGGCTGGGTATCCAACGCTGCGCTTCAGCTATCCCAGTACCGGCGATTCGGCCGACCTGCCCACGCCGGAGCAAGAG
>CAXTNN010000040.1:0-11576 GCA_964245545.1 uncultured Acetobacteraceae bacterium
CCTTCCAGGGGCCGCATGAGCAAGCGTGGCATGAGGTATTCGAACATCGAGCCGCCCCAGGACAGCAGGCCGATCCGGTCGGCCGCCTCGATGAACGGCCGGCCGAGCTGGAACCAGTGGCGGCGCGCATCCGCATCGTGCTTGGGGGCGAGACGGTGGCCGACACCGTGGCCGCCCTTCGCGTGCTGGAGACCACGCATCCGCCCAGCTACTACCTGCCGCCCGACGCGTTCCTCGCCGGGTCGCTGCTGCCGGGTTCGCAGCGCGGCTCGGTGTGCGAGTGGAAGGGCCGGGCGCGGTATTGGACAGTGTGCGGTGGCGGCGCCATCGCGCGCGATGCCGGCTGGAGCTATCCCGACCCGGTGCCGGCCTTTGCCGCCTTGCGAGACCACGTGGCGGTGTATTGCGGGGCGATGGAGGCGTGCTTCGTCGGCGAGGAGCGCGCCACCCCGCAACCCGGCGGGTTCTACGGCGGCTGGGTCACGGGCAACCTGATCGGCCCGTTCAAGGGGGGGCCGGGGACCGAGTTTTGGTAGGCAGCGCCCTTCCGGGCGAATGGGTGTGACGCGGCCGCAGGTCGACCTGTGGCGCCGGCAGCGTGTCGGCATAGCTCTGGCCGTTCCATACCCAGCGGTCGGTCTTGTTCACCACCAAGTCGTGCATGCCGCGGTGCTCGGCGGGGGCGACGACGACGGCGCCGCTGACCGCGTCCATGATTTTGCGCCAACCTTGCCGAAGGGGCAGGTAGACCGAGGTGGAACAACCGGCGGAGCCGCAGGCGCGGTCGGATTGGACTTGCACGAACAGGGCCGGGCCGGTCCCGGCGGTGCCGAGACGCTGGCTACCGAGCAGCAGCAGGGCGCCGGGCCCGCCATCGGCCACGTCGGCGGCGGCGACCCGGCGGGCGGTGGCGTCCAGTTCGGTGTTGGGCTGGGAGGTGAGTGCGACCGGCCCGGTTGGCAGGGCCGTGGCCGCGGCCAGCCAGACTGCCGCAACGGGCAGCAAAAAGCGACGGATCACAAGCCAGGCCCTCCCATGATGAGAATGGTTCTGTGGCCGATTCGGTGCCGGGCGCAAGCCGGGTGCGGCTGATTGCGGTCGGCAAGCTGCGCGGAGCGGAAGCGGAGTTGTTTGCCCGCTACAATGCCCGGCTGCGCCCGCCGATGGCCGTGACCGAGGTGGCCGAGGGGCATGGCGCCCCGGCCGAGTGCAAGCGCCGCGAGGGCCAATCGCTGCTGGCCGCCCTCCCCTCCCCCGCCTTTGCCGTGGCCCTGGACAGCGGCGGGACGGCGCCGGACAGCGCCGCGTTCGCGCTATTGCTGGAACGCTGGCTCGGCTCATCCCGCCCGGTGTGCTTCCTCATCGGCGGCGCGGAAGGCCTGGACGGCAGCGTGCTGGCGCGGGCGGATGCGGCGCTGTCGCTTGGGCCAATGACCTGGCCGCATCTGCTGGTGCGGCCAATGCTGGCGGAGCAGGTGTTCCGAGCGCAGTGCATCGCCTCGGGGCATCCGTATCACCGGGCGGGGCGGCCTGGATCAGTTGCAAGAGCCGATCACTCAAACTAAGTCGGCTGGGCTAAGTTGGAGACGAGGCATGCGCACGGTCAACATCCACGAGGCCAAGACCCACCTGTCCCGGCTGGTCGAACGGGCAGCATCCGGCGAGCCGTTCATCATCGCCAAGGCCGGCCACCCGCTTGTCAAAGTGATGCCGATCGATGCGCCCGAGCGGGGCGCCCAGCGCCGTCTCGGCTTTCTGGCTGGACAGGCGGACCTCCCCGATGATTTTGACCGGCTGGGTGCCGCCGAGATTGAGAGCCTGTTCGGCCACGACGTGTGAGGCTGCTGCTCGACACGCAACTGCTGCTCTGGGCGGCCTACGCGCCCGAGCGCCTGTCACCGGCGGCGCGCGCGTTGATTGAAGAGCCTCTCAACGACCTGGCCTTCTCGCCGGCGAGCTTGTGGGAGGTGGTTATCAAGCGCGCACTCGCCCGGCCGGACTTCCAGGTCGACCCGCGGGGTCTGCGCCGCGGCTTGGTGGAGAACGGCTACGTCGAACTGGCGGTGACCAGCGAGCATGCCCTTGCCGTTGATATCCTCCCCCAGCTCCACAAGGACCCTTTCGATCGCCTGCTGGTTGCTCAGGCGCTCGCAGAGGGCCTTCCTTTCGTCACCGCCGACCGACAGCTCCCAGCCTACCCAGGCGACATCCGGCTCGTGTGAACCGGGAGCTGATCTCACCTTGTTTTATGGTACTCGTTTTTCCCAGTGAACATAATCGCGGTCAAACCTCCAACGCCTTGCTCATCGCCAGCGCACTATGCCCCGGTGGATAGCCAGGCAGCTCCGCGTAAATCCGGTAACCCAACCCCTCATAGAACGCGCGCGCCTGGAAGCTGAACGTAGTCAGCCGGGCGGCGATGCTCCCGCGGGCCAGGGCCTCGGCTTCAGCCCGCCCCATCAGGGTGCGGCCGATGCCCTGGCCGCGGAGCGCGTCCGGCACGAACAGGATATCCACCAGCAGCCACCGGTAGAGCGTGGAGCCCGACAGCCCGCCCAGGAACGCCTCGGTGTCCGGGTGCAGCAAGGACAGCAGCAGGGGGCGGTAGCCGGCTGGTCCGGCAAAAGGCTCGTTGTGCCCGGTCAAGCTGGCGACCAGCGCGTCGAAACGCGGCGGGTTTGGCTGGTCGGTCAGTTCGATCAACGGCACCATCTTGGGGCTCTCCGGGTTGGCTGGTTTTTTCGCAGTCTGTCCGGCATGACAGGGCGGCGATAGGAGGAGCCCGCCATGTCCAGCCGCCCTACCATGCTCGTGATCCTGGATGGCTGGGGCTGGCGGGAGGAGCGGGCGGACAACGCCATCCTGCAGGCGCGCACGCCCCATTTCGACCGGCTGTGGGCCGCCGGGCCGCACGCCTTCCTGCGCACCTCGGGCGAGGATGTGGGGCTGCCGGAGGGGCAGATGGGCAACTCGGAGGTGGGCCACCTCAACATCGGCGCCGGGCGGGTGGTGATGCAGGAGTTGCCGCGGATCGGGCGCGCGGTGCGGGACGGCAGCCTGGCAAGCAACCCGGCGCTCCAAGGGCTGATCGCAGCGCTGCAGCAGAGCGGCGGGGCGTGCCACCTGATGGGGTTGGTGTCGCCGGGCGGCGTGCATGCGCATCAGGACCATGCGGCGGCGCTGGCGCGCATCGTGGCGGCGGCTGGCGTGCCGGTGCGGGTGCACGCCTTCACCGACGGCCGGGACACGCCGCCGCGCTCGGCCGCGGAGTTCATGGCCACGCTAGAAGCCGCTCTGCCCGAGGGTGCGTCCGTCGCCACGGTGTGCGGCCGGTATTTTGCCATGGACCGCGACAATCGTTGGGAGCGGGTGGCGCGCGCCTATGGCGTCCTGGCACGCGGCGAGGGCGACCGCTTCGAGCGCGCCGCAGAGGCGATTGCCGCTGCTTATGAGGCGGGAACCACGGACGAGTTCATCCCGCCCGCTGCCATCGGCGGCTATGCGGGGATGGCGGATGGGGACGCGATCCTGTCGTTCAACTTCCGCGCCGACCGCATCCGCGAGCTGCTGATGGCCCTGCTCGACCCGGCGTTCACCGGCTTTGAACGGCGGCCGCTGCGCCTCGCCGCCGCCGTGGGGATGACGCGCTACAGCGACGACCTGGCGCCGCTGATGCAGGCGGTGTTCGCGCCGGGCACCATGGCCAACATCCTGGGCGAGACCGTCAGCCGCGCCGGGCTGCGCCAGTTGCGGCTGGCGGAGACGGAGAAGTATCCGCACGTCACCTACTTCCTCAATGGCGGGCGGGAGCAGCCGTTCGCGGGCGAGGAGCGCATCCTGGTGCCGTCGCCCAAGGTGGCGACCTACGACCTGCAGCCGGCCATGAGCGCCCCCGAGCTGACGCAGCGCGCCGTGGCCGCGATCGCCAGCGGTCAGTTCGACCTGCTGGTGCTGAACTTCGCCAACACCGACATGGTGGGCCACACCGGCAGCCTGCCGGCAGCCATTGCGGCGGCAGAAGCGGTGGACGCCGGGTTGGGCGCCATCGCCGACGCAATCGCGGTTGCGGGCGGCGCGCTGCTGGTGACCGCCGACCACGGCAATGCGGAGCTGATGCGCGACCCGGCGACCGGGGAGCCGCACACCGCGCACACCACCAACCCCGTGCCGGTGCTGCTGGCCGGGCGGCCCGGCGCCGCACTCGCCGACGGCAGGCTGGCGGACTTGGCGCCGACGCTGCTGGCGCTGCTGGGGGTGCCGCAGCCGGCGGAGATGACGGGAGTGTCGTTGCTGCGCTAGCCTACGTCGCATGAGCGACAATCCATTCGACACCATGGCGCAGCTTCTGGATGGGGTGATGCGGTTCGAGCGGGACGTGTTTCCCGAGCAGCAGGCGGAGTTTGCCCGGCTGGCGCAGGGGCAGACCCCGCACACGCTGTTCATCGCCTGCGCCGACAGCCGGGTGGTGCCGGAGCTGATTACCCAGACCCAGCCCGGCGAGTTGTTCGTGTGCCGCAACATCGGCAACATCGTGCCCGCTTATGGCGAGATGCTGGGCGGGGTATCGGCGGTGATCGAGTTTGCCGTGCAGGCGCTGGGCGTGTCCGACATCGTGATCTGCGGCCATAGCGGCTGCGGGGCGATGAAGGCGCTGGCCTGTCCCGACGACTCGCTAGCGGGCATGCCGACGGTTGCGACGTGGCTGCGCAACGCCGCCGCAGCGCAGAGCGTGGTGCGGATGCTGCACCCGCATCTGCAGGGGGAGGCCGCGGTGCAGGCGCTGGTGGAGCAGAACCTGCGCACGCAGCTCGGGCATCTGCGCACCCACCCTTCGGTCGCGGCCAAGCTGGCAGTGGGCGGGCTGCGGCTGCATGGCTGGCTGTATGACATCGCCGCCGGCCGGGTGGACGTGGTGGACGAGGCAACTGGCGAGCGTACCCCAGCGAGTGAGGCGGCACAGCGGCTGCGCCGGTGACGGCCTACTCTGGCGCCAAGTCGATCCCGGCGTAGAGCTCATCCAACAGCAGGCTGAGCCCGACCTCGGGCATCTCGAGCGCCTCCCCCGCCGCGACCACCTGCCCGGACCAGCCATCCGGCCTCCTGGCAAACACGGTGGCAGCGATACGGTCCTGCTCAAGGATGACGTAGCGTTGCACAGAGGGTGTCGCCTGGTATTCCCGGGTTTTCACGATGCGGTCGGTGACGGCGGTGGATGGGCTGATGATTTCGAACACGACAACGGGGTCGCTCGTGCCACGGGCGGTGCCGGTCTGCGGGCCACACACAACCATCCCGTCGGGATAGCATACACCTGCTTCTGTCCAAATCTGAAAATCGCTGGTCAGGAACTGACAGGCGGTGCCGCGCAGTGGGCCGCCAACGCTGATCGCCAGATTTCGCTGCAGTGCCGAATGGGCGAGCGTGCCCCCAGCCATCGCGACCGGCTGGAACCCATCGAACTCGTGCTTGAGCTCTTGCCGCTGTTCCCAGTCCAGGAACTCGGCCATCGTCATCGGCTTGCGCAGGGCGGTGCTCATGACATCAACCCTAGCATGGCGCCCGCAGCAACCGTTAGCGGCTCATGCCCGTTTGGCCGGGCGCTTGGGGGCCGCCGCTGGGTGGGGCTGCCCTGGCGCGCGAACAGGATGGCCTGGAACAGCAGCCAGCCCGCCGGGCCGAAAAAGAAGGTGAGCGGGAGCACGGGGAGCAGAAGCGCTCGCGGCAGCCGGTCGGCCAGGAAGCGCTGGGCGATAGCGGTGCCGATCAGAAGGTCGAACGCAAGGTAGTGCAACCATCCGACCAGCACGGCGGCGGGTTGGCGGAACAATGCTTCCACGCCGCCCAAGGTGCTGAAATCACCGCGCGACCCGCCCCAATAAGCCACCAGCAAGACCACGTAAGCGGCCGCGAGCAGGGCGGGGACGAGCAGGCCGCAGAAGCGGTCCAAAGCGCCGCGCCAGCCGAACACGGCGGCCAGGGCGAGCACGATCCAGCCGATCACGGCGCCGAAGTTGGCGATGCGGAAGACGGCTTCGAGGGAGGTCACCTCAACGGCCCGGCTTGAGTAATCCAACCAGGCGTTCGGCTTCGGCCACGATCGGGTCGGCGATCGCCGCAGCTTGCGCCGCCCCCTCCATCAAGCGGCGGTCAATCGCCGCTGGGTCGGCCAGCCAGCGCCGGGTTTCGGCGGCAATGGGTTCCAGCTTGGCGATCACCAGCGCCGCCAGCGCCTCCTTGAACGCGCCGAACCCCTTGCCGCCATGCTCGGCCAGCACGCCGGCCAGGTCGGTGTCGGCCAGGGCCGCGAAAATCCCCACCAGGTTGCGCGCTTCCGGCCGGCCTTCCAGCAGGCGGGCCTCTTCGGGCAGCGGCTCGGGGTCGGTCTTGGCCCGGCGGATCTTCAGCGCGATGGTGGCGGCGTCGTCCGTCAGGTTGATGCGGCTCTGGTCCGACGGGTCCGACTTGCTCATCTTCTTGGTGCCGTCGCGCAGGCTCATCACCCGTGCCGCCGGGCCCATGATCATCGGCTCGATGGCGGGGAAAAACTGCACCCCGTAGTCGTGGTTGAACTTCTGCGCGATGTCGTTGGCCAGCTCCAGATGCTGCCGCTGGTCGTCGCCCACCGGGACGCGGGTGGCGTGATAGGCGAGGATGTCGGCCGCCATCAGGTTTGGGTAGACATAGAGCCCGGCCGAGACGTTCTCCCGGTCCTTTCCCGCCTTGTCCTTGAACTGGGTCATCCGGTTCAGCCAGCCGAGCCGGGCCACGCAGTTGAAGATCCAGCCCAGCCGCGTATGCGCCGGCACCGCCGACTGGTGGAACAGGATCGACCGCTCGTTGATGCCGGCGGCGAGAAAGGTGGCCGCCATCTCCCGGGTGGCGGTGGCGAGCGCCGCCGGCTCCTGCCAGGTGGTGATGGCGTGCAGGTCGACCACGCAGTAGAGGCACTCGTGGCTGTCCTGCAGTGCCACCCAGTTGCGCAGGGCGCCGAGGTAGTTGCCAAGCGTG
This sequence comes from uncultured Acetobacteraceae bacterium, assembly GCA_964245545.1. Classification (GTDB taxonomy): domain Bacteria; phylum Pseudomonadota; class Alphaproteobacteria; order Acetobacterales; family Acetobacteraceae; genus LMUY01. The sequence goes on from CAXTNN010000040.1 coordinate 7,009, forward strand.
GGCACGCCGGAGGGTTGGATGCCGGAGAAAATGCGCTGCATGCCGCCTATCTCCGCGCGTGCATCGGGCCGGTCAAGACCTTCCACTGGTTCCGTGGCGCCATGCCAGTGAGGACCTGTACGCGGGGTGAATTATTGCGCGCCTGAATGCTTTGCTAGAACGCGATCGTCAGCGTCCCGGATACCTGTGCAAGTATTCAACCAACACGTCATTGCGTTCAACCCGCAGACGCTGACGCTACGGCAGTGATGGGGGGGCGGTGGCGGGCTCGCGGGCCGGCCGCCGCCTTCGCACCCGGTCGAGCAACTCCCGTGCGTCAAACGCGCCGACGCCTACCCCGGCCAAGCCATAGGCCAGCAACCCGGCTGCGATCAGCCCTGCCAACCCCGCCCAACGGGTGAGGCCGCGCGCCATCACCGTCGGGTTGAGCCCGTGCTCCTGCAGCAACCACAGCATCGCCGCCATCGCCACCGCCGCCAGCAGGATGCGCGGTAGCCGGTGCCGCAGCCGCGCGTCCGCGCGCAGGAAGCCGCGGCGGTGCAGCAGCACCGTGAGCGCGGTGACGTTGAAGATTGCGGCCAGGCTGCTCGCCAGTGCCGGGCCGATATGCTGCAGCGGCACCATCAGGGCGATGTTCAAGCCGAAGTTGATCACCAGCGTGATCATGGCGATCCGCACCGGCCCGGTCGTGTCGCCGCGCGCGAAGAAGGCCGGCGTCAGCACCTTCACCAGCACGAAGAACGGCAGCCCCAGCGCGTAGCCCGCCAATGATTGCGAGGCCAAATGCGCCGACCGCAACGTGAACGCGCCGCGCTCGAACAGCACCACCAGGATTGGCTGCCCCGCCACGATCAGCGCCAAGGCCGCCGGCAGGGTGAGGATCAGCGCGAACTCCAGCGCCCGGTTCAGCGTGCGGACCGCCGCGTCCTGGTCGCCGCTGCGCACCTGGCGCGACATCAGCGGCAGCAGCGCCGTGCCCACCGCGGCGCCGATGGTGCCGAGCGGAAGCTGGTTGACCCGGTCGGCATAGTACAGCAACGAGATCGCGCCGGGGGGCAGCAGGCTGCCGACAATCAGGTCCACCGCCGAGTTAAGCTGCATCGCCGACGCGCCCACCAGGCCTGGCGCCATGCGGCGGAACAGGATGCGCATCTCGCGGGTGAGCCGGGGCCGCGGGATGGTCATCGGCATGCCCGCCCGCCGCACCGCCCAGATCAGCACCGCCAACTGCACCACCCCCGCAATGGAGACGCCCCAGGCCAGCGCGTGGCCGACCGTCGGCACGTAGCGGGTGAGCCCCAGCATCGCGGCAATCGAGCAGATATTATACAGCACGGGGGCGGCGGCCGCGACGCCGAACTTGTCGAGCCCGTTCAGCACGCCTGACAGCAGCGCCGTCAGGCAGATCAGGATCATGTAGGGAAAGGTGATCCGCGCCAGCGCCACGGTGAGCGCGAACTTGGCCGGGTTGTCGTCAAAACCCGGCGTCAGCAGGTGCATGATGCCCGGCATGAAGATTTCGGCCGCGAGTGTCAGCCCCAGCAGCCAGAAAGCGAGCACGCTGATGGCCTGCTGGGCAAACTCCTTGGCCGCCGCATGGCCCTCGGTGGCGAGCAGGCCGGTGAACTCGGGCACGAAGGCGGCATTGAACGCGCCCTCGCCGAACAGCCGGCGGAACATGTTGGGCAGCTTGTTGGCGGCAAAGAATGCGTCGGCCATGCCCCCCGTGCCGGCCAGGGCGGCGATCAGGATGTCACGCGCGAAGCCGAGCAGGCGCGACCCCATGGTCCAGCCGCCGACCGTGAGGATACCACGGAGCATGGCGCTGCTTACTCGCCGGCCCCCTCTTGGTCCAGAACCGAGGCCTGCACCGTGCTTGTGGATCGCTGAGCCACCGCGTAACCACCGCCCTGCCTTCTGCAGGGAGGCGCAACGGAGAGCAGGCAATGAGCGGCACGACGGACGGCACGATCCAAGTGACCAACGCTGCCGCGGGTGGCTTGCTCTATGTCAATGCCGCGGCTCCCCAGCTCCTGCTGACGGACCCGTTCCAGCAAATTGCAATCACGGACCCGGATTCGACTGCTCTTGAGTCGGCAGTCGTGACCGCCACCGATCAGGACGTCAACCTGTTCGTACAGCCGCTGCAGAACCTCTCCGCCGCCGCTTTGGCGGAAGCGTTGGACCAGACGTATTTTACCTTCTACCCGGGCATTCCGCCGCAGTTCACCGTCACCGCCACGATCACCGATACCAGTGGCAACACCGGGTCGGTCAGCACCAGCTACACGACCGATGCCTACGAACCGGACGGTGGCACGAACCCGCCGACCCAGTATGTCGTTTTCGAGAATGACCCCGAAGTCAGCAGCAGCCCGACGCGGGCCGTTGACGGCTACGTGCAATTGTACAGCGATGGCAATGTCGGCGACTCAAGCGGTGGGGTCGTAACTATTCTGGACAACGGTACGGCCTTGGCGACGGCAACGGAGGACAGCTTCGGCGACTTCGCCACCACCGTCACGCTGCCGTTCCCCGGTACCAACACCCTCACAGCCACGGCGAGCGGCTATCCATCCAGCAGTGTGACCGTGGCGGACACGTTGCTGGCGCCCACGTCCGTCGGCAGCGGTGTGGACACGCTGGCATTGTTCCTGTCGCAGCGGGCGGAACCGGCTGGCGCCCAGTTCACGGTGAGCGTCGATGGGGCGCAGATCGGCGGCGTTCAAACCATAACCGCCGACACGCTGGCCGGGCAGACCCAAGAGCTCGACGTCAAGGGAGATTTCCCGAGCGGGCCCAACACCGTCACGATCAGCTATCTGAACGCGTCCAACAGCCTGCTGCTGCTGGACGGTGCCACGATCAACGGCACGGCGGTGCCCGGCGGCGCCACCGTGCTCAGCAACGTCGGCACGGCAAGCGTCTCCTTCACCGGCCCGGCCAACCCCGATGCGACGGTGATCGGATCAGGCGCCGACGCTTTGGCGCTGTTCTTGTCTGAGCGCGGGCAACCGGCGGGGGCCCAGTTCACCATCAGCGTCGATGGAACCCAGATCGGCGGCGTGCAGACCACGTCGGCCGACGTGCTGGCCGGGCAAGCCCAGCAGTTCGACGTGATGGGCGATTTTCCAGTGGCGGCCGATACCGTCACCATCAGCTACCTGAACGCTTCGAACAGCCTGCTGTTTGTGGACAGCGCCTCGGCCAACACCATGGCGGTGCCCGCTGGCAATCTCGTCCTGAGCAATGTCGGATCGGCCAGTTTCTCGTTCGACAACCTGGCTTCGACTGCGCCCGCGCCAACCTCGACGGTGGGATCCGGGCCTGACACGCTGGCGCTCGACTTGTCGCAGCGGGCTGAGCCGGCTGGCGCAGAGTTCACGATTTCTGTCGACGGGGCGGACATTGGCGGCGTGCAGACGGTAACAGCCGACACCTTGGTGAACCAAGTCCAGGAACTTGACGTGCAGGGCGATTTCGCCCCGGACACGAGCCACGTGGTGTCCGTCGACTACCTCAATGCGAACAACAGCCTGCTGCGGGTGGATAGCGCCACCATCAATGGCGCGACGGTGGCGGGCGGAAGCGCGGTGCTGAGCAACAATGGCAGCTTAGGGTTCTCCTTCGCCCTGCCGCCAGTGCCGGCGCCGGTCACAATCGGGACCGGGCCCGACACGCTGGCGCTGTCGGTCGCACAGGATTACTTCCAAGGCAGCGCTCAACTGGTCCTGAGCGTGGACGGCGCGCAGGTCGGCGGCGCGCAGACGGTGACCGCAAGCCAAGGCAACGGGCAATCGCAGGTGCTGAATGTGCTGGGCGACTTCAGCGGGTCGCACACCGTGTCAGTGGATTTCCTCAACCCGGCGAGCCAAGGGGGCACAGCACGCGCGCTCTACGTTGATGGCGCGACCTTGGATGGCAGTGCCGTCGCGCAAAGCACGCTGAGCTTCACGTCCGGGGGCTCGCAAAGCTTCGTCGTCACGCACTGACCCGAAAGCCCTCACTCGCGGGGGCGGGGCGGTCCAGCAGAGACGCCATGGCGCTGGGCACATCCAGGCGGCCGGCCAGGATGGCGGCAACGGCAGCGATGATCGGGCAGCACGTGTCGCCGGCGCGGGCGAGCAAGGCGGGAGCAGCGCCATAACCCTCCACGGCGGCGCCGATCGCTGCGCGCGCCATGTCCGGCGGCGTGCCGTCGCCAATGGCCAAGCCTAGCCGATAGTTGCGGCTGGCGGACCCGGCGCAGGTGAGCACGAGGTCGCCGATCCCTGACAGGCCGCTGACCGTCTCGGGGCGGCCGCCGAGTGCCGCGGCCAGGCGGGCGATTTCGGCGGCGCCGCGGGTGACGAGGGCGGCGCGGGCGTTCTCCCCGAGACGGGCACCGATGGCGATGCCCGCGGCGATGGCAACGACGTTCTTGGCCGCACCGCCGACTTGCGCACCCACCGGGTCGGCCGACTCGTAAAGCCGGAAGCTGCGGCTGCCGACCAGCCGAATGACAGTGCGGCACAACGCCGGGTCGCTGCTGGCGACCACGGCGGGCGCGGGGCCGCCCCCGGGCCCCC
>CAXTNN010000040.1:11586-19117 GCA_964245545.1 uncultured Acetobacteraceae bacterium
AAATTCGGCCCGGTGAGGATCGCGGGAACGCCGGTGCGGACGGAGGCGAGAAGCTCGGCGGGAAGCAAGTTCGTGCCGGTTTCGACGCCTTTGGTGGCAAGCGCAACCGGCGCGTCCGGCAACGGCAAGGCCAAGGCGGCGCGCAAGTGCTGCACGGGGGTGCCGAGGATGATGAGGTCGGCGCGGGCTGGCGGCGTGGCGCTGACCGAGACAGCATCCGGCAAGGCAATGCCCGGAAGGCGTGGGTTGCACCCCTGTACGATGCTCGCCGGGTTGCGCGCCCAAAGGCTCACGCGATGGCCGGCGCGTGCAGCCTGGATGGCAAGCGCCGTGCCCCAAGCGCCGGCGCCGACGATGAGGATGTGACTCATGGGAAGGCGGGATGTCGCAAACCGGGTGGGGTGGCGTCCGTGCGCGTCATTGGATGGTTATAGCGCCAGTGTCATGGGTGACACACGCCGATAAATGTTCAGGGCGGCCAGTGCTTCGCGCTTGCAATCCCGTTCAGCCGGGCTGATGACCGCGATGGTATTCTGTGATCACGTATAATTCCCGTATGGTTATGAGACGGCGGAGGCGCGGCGCACGCAAGTGCCCGGGCCATGGGAGGGAGCAGCAAAATGAGTGGGTCCGCCGTGGAATTTGCTGACATCACCAGCGGTGCCGAGAGCAGCACGGTCGCCACGCAGAGCGTCGCCGGGCAGATCTACGAGTCGATCACCGAACCGTATACGGACCCTTCGACCGGCGCCACGACCGAGCTGAGTGAGATCATCCCTGTTACCGGGCTGGTTTCCGTGAACGACACGACGGCCGACGGATTGGTGGTGCCGCTCGGCACCATTGGCTCCTACAACGTGAACGATTACGATGACCAATTCATCCTTCCCGCCGTGGGTGCAAACGTCCTGACCGTGTCGGTCGTCAGTCCGGGCAGCGTGCCGGCAACCAGCCTTCCGGCGGGTGAGACCAACACAACAACGCTCGTGCTGCTGCCTTCCCCGATCACGGCCAATGACGCGACAAGCGTGATCAACGAGACCGTGGATCAATCAGCGGGAGCCGCAGGCTCGACTATTGCTCCGTTCAGCCAGGTTGCCGTAACCGATCCGAACCCGCTGCAGGTTCTGTCGGCAGCCGTGGTTGTCAGTGCCCAAGTGCCGTACACGCTCAGCCTGCCCAACTTGCAGGACCTCAGCGCCTCGGCGTTGGCGGCGGCGCTGGACCAAGTCACGCTGACCTTCACCGGCACGGCGAGCGGTACGGACACGGTTGCCGCCACGATCACCGACATAGCTGGGGAAAGCGCCACGCTGACCACCCAGGCCAGCGTTATCGAGGCCGGATCGCCGCCGCAGCCGATTTCCGTTTCCGACGGCGCCGCAAGCGTTGCGGATGACGACGACGTCGATGCGGGGCAGAGCGCGAACACGCTGCAGGTATCGCCGTTCCAGGGCGTTTCGTTCAACGAGCCCAATCCGGGGCGGCTGGAGTCGGTGACGATCACGGTGTCCGGGCCGGTCGCTGCCACGCTAAGTGCAACCTCCCTGCAGGATTTGGCGGCTGCGCAGGTTGCTGCGGCGCTCGATGCCGAAACGCTGACCTTCAGCGGCGAGGCGAGTGGTACGGACGTCGTGACCGCCACCATCACCGATACCGACGGGCAAAGCACAACGCTGACCAGCGCGGACAGCCTGGCGTTCACGAACGCGGCGGGCACGCTGGTGGCGCCGGTCTCGGTGGCCACGATCACCGGCGCCAGCGGAGCCGTTACTGGCGCGGCCGAGCAGCAGCTCTTGAACAGTGCGGACATGGCCGCTGTGACCAGCCCGCTCGCCGGCGCCACCGTCGCGCTCTACGATGGCGGCGTGGAAGTCGATGCCGTCACCACCGGCCCAGACGGCAGCTTCGCCACCAATCCGTTGCAGGCTGCGGACGGCGGCAATCTGACCGCGTCGGTGGTGCCGGTCCTGGGCTCCGGGCCGGACACCCTGGCGCTGTTCGTCTCCGAACGGGGAGCGCCGGAAGGGGCTCAGTTTACCATCAGCGTGGATGGCACCCAGATTGGCGGTGTGCAGACAACGGTAGCGACGGGCGAGTCACCGGGCCAGGCGCAGGAATTTGACGTGGATGGCACGTTCTCGGCGGCCATGAGCCACACGGTTTCGATCGCCTACCTGAACGCCGACCAGAGCCTGCTGCAGGTGGACAGTGCGACCATCGACGGCATGGCGGTTGCCAGCGCCAGCACCGTGCTCGCCAACATCGGGACGGCCGGGTTCGGCTTCACCACCCCAAGCATCCCAACCATCGGTTCGGGAGCAGATGAAATCTTGCTCGATGTGTCGCAGATTGGGGCTCCGGACGGGGCGGAGTTCACCGTAAGCATCAATGGCGTGCAGATCGGGGGGGTGCAGACGGCCTATACGCCGTTTTCCTCCATCTCTTCCGCCCCGGTAAGCGTCTTCGGCCCTGCTCCACCGCCGAACTTTGCCATCGAGGGCAACTTCCCGAACGGGACGGATACACTCACGTTTACATACCTGAACGCCAGCAACAGCATCTTTACTGCATCAAGTGCTTTGGTCAACCGGGCTGACACCCAAGGTTCCGAAGAGGCCGTGCTGCCCACAATCAGGCTCGACAACAACGGCTCGGGAAGCGACAGTTTCGCCAATTACCTCACCATTCCCACCGCCGGGTCGGGGCCGGATGCGCTGGAGCTGACCACCTCCGAGCGCGGCGAGCCGGCGGGCGCCCAATTCACCGTGAGTGTGGACGGGCAGCAGGTCGGCGGGGTGCAGACCACGGCGGCGGATGCGACGGCTGGACAGTCGCAATCCCTTGTCGTGCTGGGTGATTTCGCACCCGGAGTCAGCCATGGCGTGGCGGTCAACTACCTCAATGCCGATAACAGCTTGCTTCTGGTGGACAGCGCCACGATCAACGGCACCACGATCGCGGGCGGCGACCCGGTGCTGAGCAACAATGGCAGCGCCGGCTTCAGCTTCGTGACGCCAACGGGCGTGCCGGCGAGCCCGACGGCCGTTGGCGGCAGCGGCCCGGATACGCTGGCACTGACTGTGTCGGAGGACTACTTCCAGGCCAACGCCCAGTTCACCATCGACGTGGACGGAAACCAGGTCGGCGAGGTGCAAACCGCGACGGCGATCAATGGCAATGGGGAAAGCCAAGCCTTCGATGTCCTGGGCCAGTTCGCTGGCACGCACAGCGTATCGGTCACGCTGATGAACCCGGCATTCGAAGGCAGCAACGCAGTGCTGTACGACCCACCTGCGGTGGCGAATGGCCTGTCGCTCGCCCTCCACGTTGGAGGGGCCACGATCGATGGCACGGCTGTCTCCGGCAGCACGCTGCTGCTCAGTTCGAGCGCGGGGTCAGGAGGCTTCACGTTCACGCATTGAGATTTCGCCGCCGGCGCCCGGACGGCGCCAGCGGCGCAGACAGAGGCGCTGTCGTTGCACATCTTCGTTAGCACCGTAGAGCGCATGCCAGATCCGCCACGGCGCCCGAGAAATTTCGCTCGCGGAATGGGGTCCACAGGGGTAAAAAGCAGGCCGGTTCCCCGCCGCAGTAAGTAGAACAAGCCAGAAGGCGACAAAAATGTCCGGCACCAACACAGACCCGCCGCCCACAGCCGGCGAGAACCCGTCCGTCAGCACGGTGGTCTATCCAGCCGGTGCAGGCGGAGATCCGGTCGGAATTACCGACATGCCGTTCCAGGACGTAAACGTCAGCGACCCAAATCCTGACCAGCTTGAGTCCGCAACCGTAACCGAGACAGGCCCGGTCAGCGCCGCGCTTATGCTGCCGGCGCTCAGCAACCTCTCCCCGAACGCACTCGCCCTTGCACTCGACCAAGTTCAATTGACGTTCGATGACGCCACCCAAGGCACGGATGCCGTGACCGCGACGATCACCGACACGGCCGGCCAAAGCACCACGCTGACCAGCACGGCCACGCAGGTCATCGCACAGGCGCAATATGCGCTGACCATCACCAGTCAGCCGGAAACGACGGCCGTTGCGCAGCAAACTATTACGGGCACGGCGCTGGCTCAAGAAGTCGAGACCGACGGCAGTGGCACGATCGTGTCGAGCATGCCGGCGGCCAACACGGCGGTGATGCTATACAACCTGACAACGGGAGCGGTGACCACCACCGCGACAGACAGCGGGGGCAACTTCAGCTTCAACGTCACGCTGCCGAGCCCGGGTGCCTACACGTTCGTGGCCCAAGCCCACGCGCCCGACACCGCGCCAAACAGCAGCAACCAAGTCACCGACACGCTGCAGCCGCCACCCGCGGCGCCGCCAGCACCAATCACGGTGAGCGAGCCCGATCCATCGGTGTACGGCTACAATGTCGGGTCGGGCATGGACGTCGTGGAAGCGGTCGAACCGTTCAACGGCGTCGTGTTCAACGACCCAAACCCGGGCGTCACCGAAGCAGTCACGTTTTCATCGAACGGGCAACCGGTCGCGGCAGGGTTTGGGCCGGGCAGCCAGCCGCAAGATGGGTTGGACCTAACACCGGCCCAGGTCGCCAGCTATCTTGACGACGTGGACCTGACGAATGACAGCCAAAACACTGTCACGGCCACCATCACCGATTCCGACGGCGAGACGGCGGCGTTGACCAGCACCATTGTTGGAGGCTCCGGCGCCGCTGGCAACGGCAACACCGTCGCGAACGTCAGGATCTTCAACTCCAACGAAACCAGTAGTGACCCGAGCCAAACGATTTCCGGGTCTGCCAGCATCGACAATCCTTACACCGGCGGTGGCGTTCTGGTCGGCACCTATCCGCTGACGGGTGCCACGGTCACTCTGACCGACAACGGGCTGCCGCTCGGCACGGCGACGACGGACGGCGAAGGTGATTTCAGCACGACAGTCACGTTGCCGGACCTCGGCGGCAACGTCATCGTCGCGACCGTCAGCAGCGAGGGCTCGACCGCCTTCACCGCGCCCCTGACGGACACGCTGCTGGCGTCAGCTTCGCCGATCACGGTGAGCGAGCCCAACTCGACCACCAGTTCGGTCAACCTCGGCTCAAGCAATGACATCATCGAGGGCAGCTTTCCATTCAGCGATGTTGCTTTCAGTGATCCGAATGCTGGCGTGACAGAGACGATTGTGGTCTCGCTGAGTGGGCCGGCGCCGGCCAGTGTCTATGTTCTCGGTTCGCTGGGTGATCCGGATGCCGTGGACGGCCTGACACCCGCCCAGGTCGCAAGCAGCCTCGAAGCCTTGCGTCTGACGTTTGACCAAGGCGCTGTCGGCACGGACATGGTGACGGCCACCATCACGGACTCGGACGGCCAAACGGCCGTGCTGACCAGTACCGTGAACGCGTTTTCCCCCACCGACACAGATACGCTGGCGCTGTTCCTGTCGCAGCGCGCGGAGCCGGCCGGCGCTCAGTTCACCGTGAGCGTGGATGGGCAGCAAGCGGGCGGGGTGCAGACCGTGACCGCCAACACGCTGGCCGGGCAAACGCAGGAGATTGACCTCAGGGGCAACTTCCCGGCCGGGCCGAACAAGGTGGCGATCACCTATCTCAACGCCAACAACAGCCTGTTGCTGCTGAACAGCGTCACGATCAACGGCACTGCCGTGCCCGGCGCCAGCACCGTGCTCAGCAACGACGGGTCGGAAGGGTTCACCTTCACCGAGCCGCCCAACCCCAGCGCCACCGCCGTCGGCTCCGGGCCCGACACGCTGGCGCTGTTCCTTTCCGAGCGGGGGGAACCGGCCGGGGCGCAGTTCACCGTCAGCGTGGACGGGACGCAGGTCGGCGGCGTGCAAACCACGGCGGCAAACGTGCTCACCGGGCAGGCGCAGGAGTTCGACCTCAAGGGTAACTTCCCCACCGGGACCGACGCCGTCACCGTGACCTATCTCCATGCGTCCAACAGCCTGCTGTTCGTGGACAGCGCCACCCTGGACAACACGGCGGTGCCCGGCAGCAGCCTGGTGTTGAGCAACACCGGGTCGGCAAGCTTCTCCATCATCGGGCCAAGCGCGGGCGTGCCGACGAGCGTGTCCACTGTAGGCGCGGGGCCGGATACGCTGGCCTTGGACATTTCGCAACGGGCGGAGCCGGCGGGCGCTCAGTTCACCATTGCCATCGACGGAACCCAGATCGGCGGCGTGCAGACGGCCAGCGCAGACAGCACGGCAGGGCAGTTCCAGCAATTGGACGTCCTGGGCAATTTCGCGCCCGGCGTGGATCACACGGCGACCATCACCTATCTCAACGCGAACAACAGCCTGCTGCTCGTGGACGGCGCGACCATCAACGGCTCGACGATCGCGGGCGGCAGCACGGTGCTGAGCAACAATGGGCGCTTAGGCTTTTCCTTCGAACTGCCAGCCCGCCCGCAACCTTTGACGATCGGCTCCGGCCCGGACACGCTGGCGTTGTCCCTGTCGCAGGCCGCAGGGCAGGCGGATGCGCAGTTCACCCTCAGCGTGGACAACACGCAGGTCGGCGGCGTGCAGACCGTCACCGCGAATGGCGTCAACGGCCAATCGCAACTGCTAGATGTGCTGGGCGCGTTCAGCGGAACGCACACCGCGACGGTGGACTTCCTCAACCCGGCCGCAGGAGGCGGCAGCGGGGCGGGCGCTGCAAACAGCCTCTTTGTCAACGGCGCCACGATCGACGGCAGCGCGATCGCCAACACCACGCTGACCTTCACCTCCGGCGGCTCGCAAAGCTTTACCTTCACGCACTAGCGCCTGACCGGTGACCAAAGCGAACCGGTTATGGTCTAGCCCTACTCCTCCGTCAGCCGATCGAGCCGCCAGCCCTCGCCAGGCTCGCCCTGCCCCAGCCGCTCCGCCAGGGATGACAGCACGGCGGGCCACTCGTCTTGCCAGCGGAATGGCGGGTTGCGCACCAAAAGCCAGTTGCCGTTGAGACACACTGGGTCGGTCGGCTCGCGCAGGTAGAGCTCGGCCGCGACCACGTCCGGGATGGCGGCGAGCCGGACGGCCTCGTGCAGCGCGCGGACCGGGGCGCGGTGCTTAATCGGAAACCACGCCATGACGATGGCGGCCGGAAAACGCCGCGCGGCCAGGCCGAGCCCCTCTGCCACCCGCTCGTACTCACCCGGCGCCTCGTAGGGCGGGTCGATCAGCACCAGGCCGCGCTTGGCGGCGGGCGGCAGCAGGGCGCCCAGCGCGGCCCAGCCGTCGCGCGCGTGCACCGCCACCTGGCGGTCGTCGGCAAAGTGGCGGCGCAGGCTTCTCGCGTCCTCAGGGTGCAGTTCGCAACAGAGGAGTTGGTCGCCGGGGCGCAGCAGGGCGCGCGCGATGGCGGGGGAGCCGGGGTAAAGGCCGGCCGCCTCCACCACGCCCACATAGTCGGCCAAGGGCGGCGGCGGCGCGTGCAGCAGGCGGGCGATCCCAGCACGCCACTCGCCGGTGCGCTCGGCCTCGCCGACCAGGTCGTAGCGGCCGGCACCGGCATGGGTGTCCAGCACGGCAAAGGGTGCCGGCT
>CAXTNN010000041.1:0-18647 GCA_964245545.1 uncultured Acetobacteraceae bacterium
TGACGGTGCAGGCGCAAATTCTGGACCTGCTGCGCGACCTGCAGGCGCAAACGGGCATGGCGATCGTGCTGATCACGCATGACCTCGGCGTGGTGGCGGAAATGGCCGACGAGGTGGCGGTTATGTATGCCGGCCGGGTGGTGGAGCACGCTCCGGCCGGGCCGCTGTTTGACGACCCGCAGCATCCCTACACGCTGGGCCTGCTTGGCAGCGTGCCGCGGCTGGAGGAGGAGCGCGATCGGCTGCTGGCCATTGAAGGCGCGGTGCCGGCGCAAGGCGCGTTGCCGCCGGGCTGCCGCTTCCATCCACGCTGCGTGTTCGGCGCCCCCGAATGCACGGCGGCGCCGCCACCGCTGCGGGAGCTTGCGGCGGGGCATCGGGCGGCCTGCATCCGGGCGCCGGTGGAGCAGTTGCCGGCTGACCAGCCCTCAGCCTTCGTCCTCGCATGACCGCCCTCCTCAAGGCCACTGCACTCACCAAGCATTTCCGTACCCGCGCCGGGCTGGTGCGGGCGGTGGATGGTGTGTCGTTCACCCTGGCGAAGGGCGAAACCCTGGCCTTGGTGGGGGAGAGCGGCTGCGGCAAGTCCACCACCGCACGGCTCGTGCTGCGCCTGATCGAGCCCACTTCCGGCAGCGTCGCGTTCGAGGGGCAGGACATCACCAAGCTGCCCGGTGCCGCATTGCGCAAGCTGCGCCGCCGCATGCAGATCGTGTTCCAGGACCCGTTCGCCTCGCTCAACCCGCGCATGACGGTGGGCGCCACGCTCGACGAGCCGCTGCTGATCCACGGCTATGGCGACGCCGCCCGCCGGCGCGGACGCGTGGCGGAGCTGTTGGCCTTGGTGGGCCTCTCACCCGACCAGATGCGTCGCTACCCGCACGAATTTTCCGGCGGTCAAAGGCAGCGGATCGGGATTGCCCGGGCGCTGGCGTTGGAACCGGCCCTGGTGGTGTGCGACGAGCCGGTGTCTGCGCTGGATGTTTCGGTGCAAGCGCAGGTGGTGAACCTGCTTGCCGACCTGCAGGCGCGACTGGGCCTGTCCTACCTGTTCATCGCGCATGACTTGGCTGTGGTGAAGCATGTCGCCAGCCGCGTCGCTGTGATGTATCTCGGCCGCATCGTAGAACTAGCGCCGCGCCAGTCGCTGTTCGCCCAGCCGCTGCACCCCTACACTCGTGCCCTGCTCGCGGCCATCCCCCGCCCCGACCCGGCGCAACGCTTGGCGCGGCAGGTGCCCGGCGGCGACATCCCAAGCCCGCTCAACCCGCCGCCGGGCTGCCACTTCCACACCCGTTGCCCGTTCGCGATAGAGCGCTGCCGGGCTGAGGTGCCAGTGTTGCGGGAGGTGGCGCCGGGTCAATTGGCGGCTTGCCACCGGTCGGAGGAGCTGCCGGCCTGGGAAACCGGCACCACCCGCGCCCTGGCGCCGAACGCGGCGAGGCGGCTGGCGCTGTATGCCGAACGCCGCGGAGTGGCGGCTTAGTGGCAAGCTCGCCAGCGCCAGTTGTGCTGCAAAGCAGTAGATTTCGTAAATTGAAGGGCAGGCGTTGAAGACCGCGTCTTCAAGAGGCCAAGGCTGTCCCACGTTGCGTTTAACACCCTCTCCCGCCCGCGGGAGAGGGCTTCTGTAGCGTGACCTAGGCGACTTACTGGGCGAGCTTGGTCGCAAGCTCCGTGTAGCGCTCGTCGCCGCGCTTGGCCTCCTGCAGGCATTCGTGGATGGTCTGCGCCACCTCCTGCTTGCCCAGCATCTTTGCGTAGGCTGCCGTCGTGCCGAAGGCGGCGATGTAGTAGTGCAGCGCCAGTTGTCCGCTGGCGATGATGCCAAGGTCGCGCGCCACCGGGTCGTTCGTGGTCTTGATGATCTTGCCGCCGATCTGCTGGATGGCATCAATCACCGGGTTGCCCTCGCCCGCATCGGCACTGCCGCCAACCTGCTCAGCGATTTGCGAAAGCCGCTCGCGCCAGGTCTCGCTGTAGCGGGAGCCTTGCTGCAGTGCCTCCTTCAACTCCGGATCGTGGGCCTCTCCCTCGATCTTGCTCGTCGCCGACCGGCCTGCCGCGTTGGCGGCCTGGAGCGCCATGATCGCGTCCCGCAGCATGGTGGTCACGTCGTCCTTGGCGCCTTGTGCTGCCATGTCCATGGTGTTCTTCCTTGCTGTCTGTGTGTCCATAGGGACGTACGAGCAACGCGGAAGCCTCAGCACTGTCTTGCGCACTTACGATCAGATTAAAGTGCTTGGCAAATTAAGGTGCTCTCGCCACCCGAGAGGCAGGCCGCCACCTGCTGCAGCGGCCCCGCCCAGTCTCCGCTCACGGTCTGGCGGAATTGTCGCAGCGTCGGATACCACGGGCTGTCTTCCCGGTCGCGCAACCAGCGCCAGCACGGGTCGAACCGGTTCAGCAGCCAAACCGGGCGGCCCAGCGCGCCGGCGAGGTGCACCACCGCCGTGTCCACCCCGATAACGAGATCAAGCGCCGCCACCAGGCTGGCTGTCTGGTCGAAATTGGTGAGTTCGTCCGTCCAGTCGGTGAGCGGGAGGAAGCTTTGCGCGGCCGCCCGCTCGTCCGGCGCCAAGTCCTTCTGGAGCGAGACAAAGGAGACGCCGGGCACCTCCGCCAGCAGGGTGAGGTAAGCGGCACCCATGTCCCGCTTGCGCTTGGCGTCGGCATAGGCCTGGTTGCCGCGCCATACCAGGCCGACGCGCTTGCCCGGCAAGCTTTGCAGCCGGGCCTGCCAAGCGGCGGTCTGCCCCGGGTCGGCGGTCAGGTAGGGGATGGCGGCTGGAATGGTTTGCAGCGTGGTGCCGAACACGCGCGGGAGGCTGAGCAGGGGGCAATGCCGGTCAAACCGAGGCAGGCGCTCCCCGCGGCAGATGATTTGCTCAACCGCGGGCAGGCAGCGGGCGAGCAGGGTATGCAACGGCCGTTGCACCTCCAGCACCACCCGCGCCCGCTCGGCCGCGCGCGCCACGTAACGGCAGAACTGCAGCGTATCTCCCAGACCTTGCTCGGCATGCAGCAGCAGCACACCGCCTGCCAGTGGATGGCCCTCCCAGACAGGCTGATGGAACGGACGCGGCGGCAACGTCGGCGTCTCCCACCGGCTCTCATACAAAGCCCAGCCGGCCTCAAGCTGGCCGGTTTGCAACAGGGTGGTGGCAAGATTGTTGCGCGCGGGCACCCGGTCTCCCGCAAGCTCCAGCGCGGCGATAAAGCAAGCCTCTGCCGCCGCCACCTGGCCCATCTCGCGCAAGGCCGCGCCTAGGTTGGAGCAGGGCAGCGCCTGGTCGGGCTGCCGCTCGGCCGCCTGGCGCAAGTGCCGCTCCGCCCCGGCATAGTCGCCCAACTCGATCAGCGCGCTGCCGAGATTGTTGGCCATATCCGGATTGTCCGGCTGCAGCTCCAACGCGCGCCGGAAGCAGGCGGCAGCCTCGGCGAAGCGGTTGGCGGCAAACAGCAGGTTGCCCAGATTATAATGCGCCTGCGCCATGGCTGGGAAACGATCGGTCAGCAAACGGTAGTGGTGTTCGGCCTCATCCAGCCGTGCCAACTGGCGCAAGGCGGCAGCCAGGTTGTTCAACGCCTGGGCATGCTGCGGCTGCAGCAGGAGCGCGGCTTCGTAGCAAGGCACCGCCGCCTCCGCCTGCCCAAGCCGAAGCAGCAGGTTGCCGAGGTTGTAGTGGCCGGGCGCGTCCGCCGGGTCCTGCCGCAGGGCGGTGCGGTAGCAAAGCACGGCCTCGCCCGCGAGCCCGGCATCGGCCAAGACTTGGGCCAGTTCGAGCCGCGCCGCATTGTCCGCCGGGGCCAGCCGCAGCGCGGTGCGGAAGGCGCTGATGGCGCTGCTAGGCTGCCCGGCATCCCGCAGCACCCGCGCCAGCAGCAATTGGGCGGCCGGCAATTGCGGCGCGCGCCGAACCGCTTGCTTGGCATAGCCAAGGGCGGCGGCCGGCCGCCCCTGCTGCCACGCGATCATGCCTAGGGCCAACAGGCCATGCAGGTTTTGCGGCTCCTGCGCCAAAGCCGCGGAGAAGCTGCGTTCCGCGTCGGCAAGATCGCCGGCGGCGAGATGGGCAAACCCCGCCTGGCACAATGCGCTCGTGCCCCCGTGAAGTGCCATGCAGCGCCAACCCCTTGCTGCCCGGCAGGACCCTTCGTCCGCCGCAAGCACCCTGTTAGCATGCCCGGCAATGATGAACGCCGTGTTAGGAGGGTCGCGACCATGGCCATGAGGTTCAGTCTTGCCGCCCCGCGCACCATCCATGTGGGTGGCGGCTCAGTCGCCCGCGTGGCCGACGTGCTCACCGGGCTCGGCCTCCGCCGCCCCCTCATCGTCACCGACCCGGTGATGCTGTCCACGGGCTTGCTGCGGCGATGCACCGAACCGCTCGATGCCGCCGGCCTACGCTATGCGGTGTTCAGCGACACCATCCCTGAACCCGAGGACGCCGTGGTGGCGGCCGGCGTGGCGCTGCTGGCCGGTGGCGGGCATGACTGCCTGCTCGCGTTCGGCGGCGGCTCGCCCATCGACACCGCCAAGGCCATGGCCATTCTGGCGCAACGGCCCGGCGCCACCATGCGCGAGTTCAAGGTCCCGGTGCAGAACGATGCGCCTTGCTTGCCCGTCATCGCCATCCCCACCACCGCCGGCACAGGCAGCGAGTGCACCCGCTTCACCGTCATTACCGACACGGAGCAGGGCGAAAAGATGCTTATCACCGGCATGGCGGCGCTGCCCGTGGCCGCCATTGTCGATTACGAGCTCACCTTCACCGTGCCGCCCCGCACCACGGCCGACACCGGCATCGACAGCTTCACCCACGCGCTTGAGGCCTACGTGTCCCGCCGGGCCAACCCGATCTCGGACGCGCTGGCGCTCGGCGCGATGGCGCTGATCGGCCAGCACCTGCGCACCGCCTATGCCGAGCCGCGCAATGCCGAGGCGCGCGAGGGCATGATGATGGGGGCAACGCAGGCGGGCCTGGCATTCTCCAACAGCTCGGTGGCGCTGGTCCATGGCATGTCGCGGCCGATTGGCGCCCGTTTCCACGTCCCGCACGGCCTGTCCAACGCCATGCTGTTGCCGGCAGTGGCGCGGTATGGCTTGGAGGCCGCGCCCTCCCGCTATGCCGCCGCCGCCCGTGCCGCCGGCTTCGCACCGTCCGGCGCCGATGACGCCTGGGCGGGGCAAGCGCTGTGCGACGGGCTGGTGGCGCTCAACCGAGACCTGGGCGTGCCCTCGCCGCAGGCCTACGGCATTGGCTGGACCGAGTGGGAGGCGGCGATGGAGACGATGGCCGAGCAGGCGCTCGCCTCCGGCAGCCCGTCCAACAACCCGAAAGTGCCGGACAAGGCCGAGATCGTCGCGCTGTATCGGGCAGTTTACGCGGGCAGCAACGCCTGAGCTATTTCGGCGGCGTGCTGGCCTGGCCCACTCCGGCCGAGGCCGGCTGCTTCTTGGCGCCATGGCCCGATAGCGTCATGGTCGAAACGTTGCCGACCGGCTTGGCGGCGGGCCCGGTGGCAGGCTTGGGGCTGGCGGCCCGCACCATGGCCGCGCCGGGATTGGACGTGTCCGAGCCGCTGGGATAGGCCGGATGCGCCTGCGGCCCGGTGGTGGCGTTCATCGCGCCGGCGGGCAGGCCGTTCGACGGGTTGGTTGGATGGTCGGCGTCGCCTAGGCCGCTGCGGTTCTGCGTTCCGTTCAGGACACCTTGAGCGGCAGCGGCGGCGGACAAGGCCAGGAGGCTGGCGGTCGTGAAAGCGAGGATGCGCATGGCGATTTCTCCTTCGCCAAGCCAGCGTGTCACCCGCGCAAGAGTTGCCGCGCTTGCGTCCAGCCGGTGCGGCCCCGATGCTGTAGCGTCCACGCTTGCTACCTCGCTCCATAACAAGGAGAGCCTGACCCGATGGCGTTGCACGTCGCCCTGACCCACCGCACCAGCTACCGCTACGACCGCCCCGTGCAACTCGGGCCACAGACCATCCGCCTGCGCCCGGCGCCCCATTGCCGCACCCCCATCCTGTCCTACGCGCTCACGGTGCGGCCCGCCGGGCACTTCCTGAACTGGCAGCAGGACCCGCAGAGCAATTTCCTCGCCCGCGCGGTGTTCCCCGAGCGGGTGACCGAGTTCGAGGTGGTGGTGGACCTGCTGGCCGACATGGCGACGGTCAACCCGTTCGACTTCTTCCTTGAAGCCTCGGCGGAAGCCGTGCCGTTCCGCTACGACCCGGTGCTGGAAACCGAGTTGGCCCCGTTCCGGCGCGCCGACCCCGCCGGGCCACTCATGGCCGGCCTGGTCGCGGCGCTGCAGCCGGCGGGCGAGCGCACCATCGACTACCTGGTGCGGGTGAACGGAGCAGTGCGGGACCGTGTCGGCTACATCGTGCGGCTGGAGCCGGGCGTTTGGAGCCCGGAGCAGACGCTGTCCGAGGGCCGCGGCTCGTGCCGGGACAGCGCCTGGGTGCTGGTGCAGGCATTGCGCACCCTCGGCCTGGCCGCCCGCTTCGTCTCCGGTTACCTCATCCAGCTTAAGCCCGACATGGCTGCGCTCGACGGCCCAGTGGGTGCGGCGGACGACTTCACCGACCTGCACGCCTGGGCCGAGGTCTATCTGCCCGGCGCCGGCTGGGTCGGGCTGGACGCCACCAGCGGGCTGCTGACGGGGGAGGGCCACATTCCCCTTGCCGCCACTCCGGAGCCCCTGTCCGCCGCGCCCATCTCGGGGCTGGTCGAGACCGCGGAAACCGAGTTCAGCTTCGAGATGAAAGTCACCCGCGTGGTGGAGACGCCGCGCGTGACCAAGCCCTACCAGCCCGCGCAATGGCAGGCGATCGTCGCCGCCGGGCACCAGGTGGACCGCGCCCTGGCCGCCGGCGACGTGCGGCTGACCATGGGCGGCGAGCCCACCTTCGTTTCCGACCGCGACCCGGATGGCGCGGAATGGACCACCGACGCGCTGGGCCCGACCAAGCGGCGCGAGGCCGGACGGCTGATCCGCCGCCTGATGGGGCTCTGGTCGCCCGGTGCCGGGCTGCAATACGGCGCCGGCAAGCACTACCCCGGGCGAGCAGACGCCCCGCTGGGCGCTGCACGCCACTTGGCGGCCCGACGGCGAGCCCGTGTGGCAAGACCACACCCTGCTGGCCGACCCAGACGCCGCCGCCGGCCAGGCGGACGTGGACACGGCGGCCCGCTTCGCCCGGACCTTGGCGCAAACCCTCGGCGTGGCCGCCAGCGGCGTCATGCCCGCCTATGAGGACCAGCCCTACTTCCTCATGCGCGAGGGCCGTCTGCCGGCCAACGTGGTGGCAGAAGCCAGCCAAGCGAAGGACCCGCAGGAGCGCGAACGGCTGCGCCGCGTGTTCAGCCAAGGGTTGGACGCCGTGGTGGGCTACGTCCTGCCGCTGCGCCGTCGCGGCGCCCCCCGGTGCTGGCAGACCGAAGCGTGGGAGATGCGGGAGGACAAGATTTTCCTCGTGCAGGGCGATATGTCGATGGGTGTCCGCCTGCCCTTGGCCGCCCTGCCCTATGTCGACCCGGCCGAGTTGGAGGAGGAGCCCGAGCCCGACCCGATGGCGCCCGCCGCGCCGCTGCCGCCCTACGCCGCCTTGCCGGGCCCGGGCGATGCGGGGCAGGGCAGGGGCATCCGGACCGCCCTTACGGTGCAAGCGCGCGGCGGCGTGCTTTACCTCTATTTGCCGCCGCTGGACCGGGCGGAAGATTGGGTCTCCCTGGTGGCGGCCATCGAGCGGACGGCGGCTGAGCTGGCCCAACCCGTGGTGCTGGAGGGCTACAAGGCGCCCTACGACCGCCGCCTGCTCAGCTTCTCGGTGACGCCCGACCCAGGGGTGATCGAGGTGAACGTGCACCCGGCCGCCGATTGGGAACAAATCCTGCGCACCACGGCGCAGCTTTCCCAGGAAGCGCGCCAGTGCGGGCTGCGCGCGGAGAAGTTCATGCTGGACGGCCGCCATGTCGGCACCGGTGGCGGCAACCACGTGGTGATGGGCGCCGCCGTGCCGGAGGACAGCCCGTTCCTCCGCCGCCCCGACCTGCTACGCTCGCTGCTCGGCTTCTGGCACAACCACCCGAGCCTGTCGTTTCTGTTCAGCGGCCTGTTCATCGGCCCGATGAGCCAGCATCCCCGCATCGACGAAGCCCGGCAGGATGCGGTGCGCGAACTGGAGATCGCCTTCGCCCAACTGCGCGGCGATACGCCGCCGGCGCCTTGGATGGTGGACCGGCTGTTCCGCAACATCCTGGCCGACATGACGGGCAACACCCACCGCACCGAGTTCTGCATCGACAAGCTCTACTCGCCGGACAGCGCGTCCGGCCGGTTGGGGCTGGTGGAGTTCCGTGCGTTTGAAATGCCGCCCCATGCCGAAATGGCCGCCGCCCAAACGCTGCTGATGCGCACCGCCCTGGCCGCGTTCTGGCAGGTGCCGTATCAACGCCGCCTGGTTCGCTGGGGCACCCGCGTGCATGACGACTTCATGCTGCCCCATTTCGTCTGGCAGGACTTCCAGGACGCGCTGGAGGAGTTGGCTGCCTATGGCGCTGGGCTCGCGGCACCGCTGGACCCCGCATGGTTCACTCCCCACCTAGCCTTCCGCTTTCCGGTGATCGGCACTGTCGCCGTGGGCGCGGCTTCGGTCGAGTTGCGCCACGCCTTGGAGCCCTGGCACGCCCTGGGCGAGACGTCCGGCGGCGCCGGCACCGTCCGCTACGTCGACAGCTCGGTGGAACGGCTGCAGGCGCGGGTGACGGGATGGGAGCCCGAGCGCTTTACCCTTGCCTGCAACGGCGTGGCGGTGCCGATGGCGGCCACCGGCGTGGCGGGCGAGTTCGTGGCCGGGGTGCGCTTCAAGGCCTGGCAGCCCTACAGCGCACTGCACCCGACAATCCCGGCCCAGACGCCGCTGGTGTTCGACGTGTACGATCGTTGGAACGGCCGCTCTCTGGGCGGCCTCACCTATCACGTGGCGCACCCAGGCGGCCGCTCGTACGACCGTTTCCCAGTGAACGCCAACGAGGCAGAGGCCCGGCGTCGAGCCCGCTTCCTCCCCAACGGCCACACGCCAGGCCCCATGCCGGAGCCGGCGGGCGAGGCGTCGGCGGAACTGCCGCGGACTCTCGACTTGCGGCGCTATGGCTGAGCTAGTGGTCTGATGCTGACGCGCGATTCAGCGCGTCGGCTGAATCGGCCCACCAAATCAAGCTAGTGCTTCGACGCATGCTGACCACCTCCATGAGTCGAAGCACTAGGTCAGCATGGGCATCAGATCAGGGTCGCCTTTTGCCATGGCCCGGCGGTAGGCCGGCCGTGCGCCGATCCGCTGCAGATAAGCCAGGATGTTGGGATAGGGGTGGAGATTGATCGGCTGGAACAACCGCATCGTGGTCAGGGAAAACACGCTCATGATATCCGCGGCGGTGAAGTCGGCACCCGCCAGGTAATCGGCCTCCCCCAATCTCGACTCAACCAGCGCTAGAACTCGGTCCATGCGCCCCTGCACGGCCCTCTGCACCGGATGGTCGGCGGGCAGCCCCGCTCGTCCCACCATCATCAGACGGCCGATGACCGGCTGAAGGTTGCCGTTGGCAAAGTGGAACCAGTAGAGAAAGGGGGCGAAGTCAGGGTGGTCCGGCCCGAGCCGCAGGCGCCCGCCACCGTGCTTGGCGATGATGTAGTCGGTGATCGCGCCTGATTCGGCCAAGAGGAGACCGTCATCCTCCATGACGGGAGCCGCGCCGAGCGGGTGCAACGCTCTCAATGCGGGTGGCGATAGGATGGTGACGGGATCGCGCTCGTACAGCTTGAGCTTGTAAGGCACGCCCAATTCTTCGCAGAGCCAGATGATCCGCTCGGACTGCGAATGCCCAAGATGATGGATCGTCAGCATCGCTCATCCTCCGTCATGTGGCAGGTCGAGTGTCTTAAGCGAAGATCGTGAGATCTGGCTGGAACACTGGCGGACCCGACACGATTCGAACGTGCGACCTTCGCCTTCGGAGGGCGACGCTCTATCCAACTGAGCTACGGGTCCAATGCGCCCTCATACCGCGGACTAGAACTGAAGGCCACCCCCGGGATGGTAACGAGTGGCCCAGGCGGCGGCGGCAATGTCGGCGCCGGAGGGAAGCAGGGCATCGGGGTTGCGGATCCAACTGATTACGTCGCCGATCACCGCATCGCGGTCCAGGTCACGCATCAGCAGGTGGTAGCCGTTGGGATAGAGCGCCCGCCGGGTCGATTGCGGCAGATGTGCCCAGGCCACGGCGAGCGCGTCGGGCGGGACGAGTTCGTCATGGCCGCCATAGGCCAGGAAGCTGCGTCCGGTCACGTGCGGGGCGGCGGCCTGGGCGCTGTCCATCAGGTCCACCAGCCCGGTCAGGCTCGAGACCTTGGTGGTGCGGATGGTGAGCGGGTCCTTTGCCAGCGCCACCAGCGCCTCCCGGTTGTCGCTGGCCTGCACGCGGACCGGCACGTCCCCGGCGGTAATGCGGTAGCCCGGCGCCACCGTATCGGTCAGCCAAAGGGCGCCGGCCAGCACCAAGCCTTCCTCCGCCCGGCCCCACACCGCGGGCGATAGCATGATGGTGCCTGCCACGGGGGGTGGGTTGGCGCTGGCCGCCAAGTCCAGCGCGATGGCGCCACCCATGCTTTCGCCCATGACGTAAACCGGTGTGCCTGGATATTGCGCAATCAGGGCGCGCGCCATGGTGTCGGCGTCCCCAACGAGGGCAGGGATGCCGGGCCAGGAACCCCGGGCTGCGGTGTCGCCAAAGCCGCGCTGGTCGGGGGCGTAGACGGCCATGCCGGCGGCGGTGAACTCGGGAGCGGGCAGGGCCCATTGGTCGCGGCTGTCATTGAAGCCGTGCAGCGCCAGGATCACCGCCGCCGGCGGCCCGGGCGGCAGCCAAACCCGCGCCGGCAGCACCGTTCCATCCGGCATGGTGAACGCGAAATCGGCGGCCGGATGGCTGGTGAGGGGCTCCCCCGTCACGCCATAGGGCGGCAGCCGCGCGCTGCTGCAGCCGCCCACGGCCGCGACGAGGGCCAGGGCGGAGGCGGCAAGGAGGGCGCGGGTTGAACTCATGGCGGGCCTAGCTATCATCCCCTCACGTTCCCCACCAGTTACGAGGTTGACATGCCGTTCGGCGCCACGATGCCGCAAACGCCGGTTGGCGTTCCCCCAGGCGAGCCCGAGATCGTTTACGTGGACGAACGTGTGGTGGCTTGCGACGGCGGCAACCTCGCCGGCGGCCATCCCCGCGTTTGGCTGCGCATCGTGGAAGATCGCATCTTCTGTGCGTATTGTTCTCGCGTTTTCGTGCTGCGGCCGGGTGCGGATGGCTCGGACGATCATTGAGTTCCGGCGATGAGCGACGCGGCCTTGAGCACCACCTCGGGCAGCGCCCCTGAGCCGCTGCATCTGGTGCTGGTAGACGGCTCCGGCTTCATCTTCCGCGCGTTCCATGCCTTGCCGCCGATGACTCGGCCCGACGGCACGCCGGTCAACGCCGTGTTCGGCTTCACCAACATGCTGGCACGGCTGCTGAAAGACCATGTCGGCACCCATCTTGCGGTGATCTTCGACGCCGGGCGCACCACTTTCCGCAACCGCCTTTACGACCGCTACAAGGCGCAGCGCCCCGACCCGCCGGCCGAGCTGGTGCCGCAATTCAGCCTCGTGCGCGATGCAACGGCGGCATTCAATGTTCCGGCGCTGGAGCTGCCCGACTGGGAAGCCGACGACCTGATCGCCGCTTACGCCCGCGCCGCCACCGAGCAGGGCGGCCGGGTCACCATCGTGTCGTCCGACAAGGACCTGATGCAGCTCATCCGGCCCGGCGTGCTGCTGCAGGATCCGATCAAGCAGAAGTCGATCGGTCCTGACGAAGTGCGGGAGAAATTCGGCTGCGGCCCGGAGCACATGACCGACCTGCTGGCGCTGATGGGCGACAGCGTGGACAACGTGCCCGGCGTGCCAGGCATTGGGCCCAAGACCGCCTGCCAGTTGTTGGCCGAGTTCGGCGACCTGGAGGGCGTGCTGGCGGGCGCGCAGGCCATGAAGCCGTCCAAGAGACGCGAGCTGCTGCTCACCCATGCCGACCAGGCGCGGCTCTCCCGCCAGCTCGTGGTGCTGCGCGACGACGTGCCGCTCCCCGCACCGCTCGACACGCTGGGCGTGAAGCAGCCGGACCGCGGCGCGCTCAGCGCCTGGCTGCACCGGATGGGGTTCCGCTCCACCGCCACCCGCTTGGGGCTGGACGGCCCGGTGGGCGAGGACGCACCGCCCGCGCCTCCGCCAGAGGCAGTGAAGGCGTTCGGCCCCTACGCCACCATTACGAATGCTGCCGAACTGGCCGTGCTGGTGCAGATGGCTGCCACCGCCGGCCTGCTCGCCATCCATCCAGCGCAGGAAGCGGGCGAACTGATCGGGCTCGGCTTCGCTCTGGCGCCGGGTCAAGCGGCCTACCTGCCCTTGGGGCATGAGGCCACGCTTGACCAGCCCGTGCAGCAGCTCCCGCTGGCTGAGGTTCAGGGCGCGCTGGGTGCCGTGCTGGCCGACCGCTCCGTGCTGGTCGTCATGCACGACGCCAAAGCGGGGCTGGGCGCACTGGCCGGCTTCGCCCCGATCGCCAGCCTCGACGACACAATGCTGCTGTCATACGCCCAGGATGCCGGCGCGCACCCGCACGAGCTGGAGGACTTGGCCCGGCTGCATCTGGGCCACACCTCCACCGCGCTCGACAGCATTACCGGCACCGGCCGCGCCCGCCTGAAGCTGGCGCAGCTCCCGCCCGACCGGGCCGCCACCGTGGTGGGGGAGGCGGCGGATTGCGTCCTGCGGCTGTGGCATGCGCTGCGCCCCCGCCTGGCCGCCGCACGCAGCACGCAGCTTTACCACCAGTTGGAACGCCGCCTCATCCCCGTGCTAGCCGACATGGAGCGCGCTGGCATCCGGGTCGACGAGGAGGAGCTACGCCGGCTCTCAGCCGACTTCGGCGAGCGCATGGCCGCTGCCGAGACCGACATCCACCGCCTGGCGGGCCGTCCGTTCAACCTGGGCAGCCCCAAGGTACTGGGCGAAATCCTGTTCGATGAGATGAAGCTGCCCGGCGGCCGTCGTACGGGCAGCGGCACCTGGGGCACCGACGCGGTGGTGCTGCAGCAACTGGCCGAGAGCGGCGCCGAGCTGCCGGCCCGCATCCTGGAATGGCGCCAGCTCGCCAAGCTGAAGAGCACCTATGCCGACGCGCTGGTCAACGAGATCAATCCGCGCACCGGGCGTGTGCATACCACGTACGCCATGGCGGCCACCACCACGGGGCGGCTTTCTTCCAACGATCCCAACCTGCAGAACATCCCCATCCGCACCGAGGAGGGGGGCCGCATCCGCCGCGCCTTTGTGGCGGCGCCGGGCCACCTCCTGGTGAGTGCCGACTACTCGCAGATCGAACTACGGCTGCTCGCCCACGTGGCGGACGTGCCGGCGCTGTCGGAGGCGTTCGCCACCGGGCAGGACATCCATAGCCGGACCGCGTCCGAGGTGTTCGGCGTGCCGATGGCAGAGATGACTGGGCTGGTGCGGCGCCGGGCGAAGGCGATCAACTTCGGCATTATCTATGGCATTAGCGCGTTCGGCCTGGCTCGCCAGCTCAGCATCGAGCCCGGCGAGGCGCGCGCCTATATCGACGCCTACTTCGCCCGCTATCCCGGCATCCGCGCCTACATGGAAAGCACGCGCGAAGAGGCCCGCATCCGCGGCTTCGTACTGACCCCGTTCGGCCGCCGCTGCTGGGTGCCCGGCATCGCCGACCGCAACCCGGCCAAGCGCGGCTATGCCGAGCGCCAAGCGAGCAATGCCCCGCTGCAGGGCGGCGCGGCGGACATCATCAAGCGCGCCATGATCCATCTTCCGCCTGCACTGGCCGCCGCCGGGTTACGGGGAAGGATGTTGCTCTCAGTGCATGACGAGTTGCTGTTTGAGGCGCCGGAAGATGAGGCGGACGCATTGGCCGCCGTGGCGCGCGAGGTGATGGAGCATGCGGCGGTGCTGTCGGTGCCGTTGCTGGTGGAGACAGGCAAGGGCCCGAGCTGGGCCGCCGCGCACTAGGAGCTGCAGCTTGGCTCCCGAAGTAGGACTCGAACCTACGACCGAGCGATTAACAGTCGCTTGCTCTACCAACTGAGCTATTCGGGATCGCAGCGGAGCGGCTCTATAGCCGGGTTGCCAGACGGACGCAAATGGCTATGGTGCCGCCGGGCCCACGGCCCATGGCGGGCTAGGAGCCAGGCGGCTCGATGCGGGTGTGGTGGAATTGGTAGACGCGCCGGACTCAAAATCCGGTTCCGCAAGGAGTGTCGGTTCGACCCCGACCACCCGCACCACTGCTGGAACGCAGAAGTTTCCGCACACCATTTTCAATCAGGCTTTCGGGAATGACGCTATCAGGTGTCGAACAAGAAGATTGAGCTTTGCGGGCTGTGGCTGGCGCGCCGTGTAAAGTAGATAAAGCGGGCGCGATGGCGCGATGAAATCCGCCAGCACTGGCACGAGGTCGCCTCGACCAAGAGCGTGGGCGACCACCGCTTCGGGTTGCAGAATAATCCCATACCCCGCGACTGCCGCTGCGACCAGCACACGGCCGTCGTTCACCTGGAACCGGCTGCGAACCTGTACCGGAAAGGACTTGCCATCTCGGCCAAAGCGCCACTCGGCATAGGGTAGTCCCGACCAGTTGACGTATCCGAGACAGGCATGGTCGACCAACTCCGCTGGAATATGCGGAGAGCCGTGGCGGGCAAGGTAAGCGGGAGAGGCGCAGGCTATCTGATCGTGGCTGGAGAGCTCGCGCACAGCCAGGCTTGTCTCGCCAATCGGACCAAGCCGGAGCACCGCGTCGTAGCCCTCGTCGACGACGTCCACATATCGGTCGGTCAGATTCACCTCGATCTCCAGGGCCGGATGATCCTTTAGGAGATCGGTCAACACGGGAGCTAAGCGGCAGGAGCCAAATCCGACCGGTGCACTCACGCGTAGTCGCCCCCGTGGCAGATCGGTGGAGTTCTCCGCAAGAGCGTAAGCTGCATCGGTCTCCGCCAGAATGACTCGACACCGCTCACAAAATTGCTGCCCGATCTCCGTCAGGCTCTGGCGACGGGTCGTCCGCTGAATGAGAGGCGTCCCGAGCTTCGCCTCCAAATCGGACACATGCTTTCCGACCATCTGCGATGTGATGCCGAGGGTGGCGCCGGCGGCTGTGAACGAGCCCGCATCAGCGGCTTTGACGAACACGCGCATGCTGGTCAGGCGATCAAGCATTAATAACTCGCCGTTTCAGATGTTGAAACAGGTTAGCTGATTATCTTTGGCTTTCCATAGAATATAGTGCGGACCTGGAGGTGCGAGGCGGATGGCACCTTCGCATCACCACCACTTCGGTCGGCCGAACGGAGAAGGGAGTCCGCATGACCGAAACGGTCCACACCGCCTCGCGCTGCCACCGCGCCGAGGTGAACGGCATCCGGCTCTTTTACCGCCGTGCGGGCGAGGGGCCGCCCGTGGTGCTGCTTCACGGTTTTCCCGACCGTCGTACGCCTGGCGCAAGGTGATCCCGAAGCTCGCACAGCGCTACACGATGATCGCACCCGACCTGCGCGGATGCGGCGCGTCCGATCGGCCCGCGAGCGGTTACGACAAGCGGATGGTCGCCTCCGACGTGCGCGAGCTGGTGCGCCTGCTCGGCTTTGATCAGATCAACCTCGTGGCCCACGATGTGGGCATGATGGTCGGCTATGCTTATGCCTGCGCCTATCCCGGCGCGGTCCGGCGTCTTGTCCTGATGGAGGCGGCGCTGCCCGAACTGGATCTCGCCGCCGTGGCGACGAACCGCCAGGAGACGGCGGACGAGGCGGCGCACAAGTTCGGCGTCGCCAAGGCGTATGCGGGCGGCGACGCGCTGATCGCCGACCCCGAGATCGACATCGTCACGGTCGCGACCCGCGTGCCGGACCACCGCGATCTTGTGATGGCGGCGATCGCGGCGGGCAAGCACGTCTATTGCGAATGGCCGCTGGGCCCGGGCAGCGCGCCGGCCGCGGAGATGGCGCGGGCGGCCGAAGCGGCGGGCATCCACCACGCGATTGGTCTGCAGCTACGCGGCAGCCCGGCGGTGCGCGAGGCGCGCGACCTGCTCCGATCGGGCGCGATCGGGCGGGTGCTTACCCTCAGCGCGTATTCGTCCTGCGGCGGCTTCGGACCGGACGTGGCAGCCCCTTACGTCTACCTGGAAGACCCTGCCTCATTCGCGAACCTGGTCACGATCCAGGGGGCGCATACGCTCGATCTGCTCTGGGCGTTGCGTGGAGCGCCGGCAGGCATATCCGCGCTGCTGTCGCGGCAGTTCCCGGAGATCAGGGCGGGCGACAAGAAGGAACCACGCCGGCGCGAGACGTTCGACCACATGCTGGCGCAGGGCGAGTTCGCCGACGACGCGCCATTCACGACCGAGGTGGCGGGCGGTCTTAAAGGTGAGACGCCGTTCGTGCTCCACATCAGGGGAGTGGCGGGCGAACTGGCGCTGGACGGCGGGGCGCCGCGCGGGCTGCAGTCGCATCGCGTCGGCCTCAGGCGGGATGGCGAGCGCGTCGCGGTGGACGAGGGCGAACTGGCCGGGCTGCCCGACACGGCGGCCAATGTCGGCGGCGTCTATGCGGCGCTGCGCGACGACATTCGGCAGGGCGGGCGCAGCGTTGCCGGGTTTGACCATGCCGTCAGGCTGAGCCGTTTCGTCGAGGCGCTGTTCGCGTCTGCCGATGGGCGGCGGCGCGAGGCGGGCGAGTGGGCGGACGGCGATGCTTGAGACGCTGCTCGGTCGGCCTGACGTCCCGTTCGAACCGCGCAGCGTCGGCCGGCCGCTGCCCCGCGTCGATGGTCGGCTCAAGGTCATGGGCGCGGCGCGTTTCATCGCGGAGCATCGGCCCAACGGCCTCGTCCACGGCGTGGTGATCGGCAGCGCGATCGCGCGCGGGCGCGTCACCTCTGTAGACACGGCGGAAGCGGAGGCGCTGCCCGGCGTCGTCGCGGTTGTCACGCCCGCCACGGCGCCCAAGCTGAAGCCGCTTCCCGACAAGGTGCAGGGCATCCAATATTCGGGCGAGGGCGGCCTGATCGAGATGCTGCTGCCGATGCAGGACGACCGCGTCCACTATGCCGGCCAAGCGATCGTGATGGTGATTGCCGAGAGCTTCGAGCAGGCGACCCATGCCGCGACCAAGGTGCGGGTCGCCTATGAGGAGGAGGTGCCCGATATCGATCTCGACACCGCGACCCACCGCTCCAAGCCGGACAGCTATTGCGGCATGGAGCCGCTGCAGTTGTCGACTGGCGATCCGGCCAAGGCGTTCGACGCCGCCGAGGTGCGGTTGGAGCGCGAATACGCGACTCCCGTCCACGCCCACAGCGCGATCGAGACGCTCGCGACCGTCGCCGCCTGGGAGAAGCGCGACGGCAAGGATTTTCTGACGCTGTACGACACCACCCGCGTCATCAAAACCGCGAACACCGTCCTCGCCCACTGCCTCGGCGTGGCCGAGGCGGACATCCACCTAATCGTGAAGTTCCTGGGCGGCTCGTACGGCTCCAAGGCTTGGATGTTCGGCAACGTCCTGCTCGTCGCGAGCTGCGCGCGGGCGATCGGGCGCCCGCTCAAGGTCGAGTGGACGCGCCAGCAGATGTTCGAGCTGAACGGCTACCGGCCCGAAACCCGCCAGACGATCCGCATCGGCGCCACGCGCGACGGCGACATCACCTCGCTTCGCCACGACGCCGTTTCGCCGACGTCGGCGGTGAGCGGCTATCCCGAGCCGGTCACCGGCATGACGATGATGATGTACGACGTCCCGAACCTCGCCATCTCGCAGGAGATCCGTCACCTGAACGTGCCGACTCCCTCGCCGATGCGCGGCGTCGGCGTGCTGGCGGGCGGCTGGGCGCTCGAGACGGCAATGGACGAGCTGGCGCACGAGTTGGGCATCGATCCGGTCGAGCTCAGGATGCGCAACGACGCCAAGAAGGGGCCGCTGTCCGGCAACCCTTTCTCCTCCAAGCATCTCGATCGCTGCTTCGCGCGCGGGTGCGAGCTGACTGGCTGGGACAAGCGCGGGCGGCCGGGCAAGCAGCGCGACGGCCGCTGGGCGATCGGCCTGGGGATCGCGGCGAGCACCTTGCCCGCCGTGCTCGACACGGCGTCCGCGCACGCGACGCTTCACGCCGACGGCAGGGCGGAGGTGGTGAGCGCCACGCACGAGATCGGCAACGGCGCCTACACTGTCTTCCGCCAGATCGCCGCCGACGCGCTCGCGCTGCCGGTCGAGCGGGTGACGTTCGACCTGGGCGACTCGACCTTTCCGGACTCCCCCATCACCGCCGGCTCGCGCACCACCGCCAGCGTCGGCGCGGCGGTGCTCGATGCCGGCAACAAGCTGGTCGACGCGCTCAAGGATCTGGCTCGCCGTGCCAGTGACGGTCCGCTGTCGGGCGCGGCGCCCGACAATATCATTGCCGTTGAGGCACGGCTGGCGCTCAAGGCCGCGCCCCAGCCCGGTGAGGATTTCGGCGCGATCCTC
>CAXTNN010000041.1:18657-19102 GCA_964245545.1 uncultured Acetobacteraceae bacterium
CTACGGCGCGGTTCTTCGCCGCGCGGGCAAGGATAGGCTGGAGGCGGACGGCCAGTTCACCCCCGCGTCGAAACGCAAGTTCCCGGTCTCGGCGCTGACGAAGCAATACGAGATGCACTCGTTCGGCGCGATCTTCGCCGAGGTGCGGGTCGACCTAGATACGGGCGTTATCCGTGTGCCCCGGCTGGTCGGCGTGTACGATGTCGGCCGCGTCATTAATCCGCGCACGGCCGCCTCGCAGCTGCGCGGCGCGATGATCGCGGGGCTCGGCGGCGCGCTCACCGAGGAGGGGTATTTCGACCCGAACAATGGTCGCGCGGTCGTGCGTAACCTGGCCGATTACCACATCCCCGCCTGCGCCGACGTGCCCGAGATCACGATCGAGACGCTGGACTGTTGATGTTCGCTGAGATCTGACCCGGCGTTTTCGTCGAGATTTGACCCG
>CAXTNN010000042.1:0-19036 GCA_964245545.1 uncultured Acetobacteraceae bacterium
CAGCAACGGCGAGGCTGTCATCGCCTGCGGGAACACGCGGCCGCTGCTGCCAACAAAGGTCTCTTGCCCCAGTGCCTCGCACCAGCACCGCAGCGCCGCGGGCGGGAAGGCGGCCAGCGCCGGCGCCAGGCGGCCCCGCGCCGCACCGTACCGCGCCAGCAGCGCCTCGAACGGCTCGCTATGAGTGAGGTTCAGCCCGCCCACCCCAGCCATTAGCAGCTTGCGCCCCGGCGAGGGCATGCGGTCCACCACCGTGACGCGCGCACCGCCCAAGGCCAGCCGCTCCGCCGCCATCAGCCCCGCCGGCCCGGCGCCGATTACAGTCGCCGCTCCAGCGCGGACCATGGTGGCCCTGGTCATCGGGGGCGTGTTGGAGGAAGCTGGCGGCATGGTCGAACGGGTCGAGGCAGTGGTCCTTGGGGCCGGCGTGGTGGGCTTGGCCGCAGCACGGGCGCTGGCGATGTCCGGGCGCGAAGTGCTGGTGCTGGAAGCGGCGGACGCCATCGGCACCGCCACGTCGTCGCGCAACAGCGAAGTGGTGCATGCCGGTATCTACTATCCCACCGGCAGCCTCAAGGCCCAGCTCTGCGTCGCGGGGCGGCAGGCGCTGTATGACTATTGCGAGGCCCACGGCGTGCCAGTGCGCAAGCTCGGCAAGCTGATCGTCGCCAGCGACCCGGCGGAAACCCCCTTGCTGGACGCCATCGCGTCGCAGGCGGCCGCCAATGGCGTCCCTCTCGCCCTGCTCTCCGCCGCCGAGGCACAGGCGCTGGAGCCGGCCTTGTGCGTGGCGGCCGCGCTGCATTCGCGCGAAACCGGCATTGTCGACAGCCATGCGCTGATGCTCGCCTACCAGGGCGACGCCGAGGCCTGTGGCGCCATGCTGGCCTTCCGCGCGCCCCTGCTGCGCGGCGAAGTGCTCGGCCGCGGGATGCGGCTCGAGGTGGGCGGCGACACGCCAATGGCGTTGGAATGCAGCCTGCTGGTGAACGCCGCCGGCCTGCATGCGCCGCGCCTGGCCCGCGTCATCGCCGGCGTCCCGTCGCAGACCATTCCCCGCGCCTATTTCTGCAAAGGCAGCTACTACGGCTTGGCCGGCCGCGCGCCTTTCCAGCGCCTGATCTATCCCGTGCCTGAGCCCGGCGGCCTTGGTGTGCACCTCACGCTCGACCTGGGCGGCCAGGCACGGTTCGGCCCCGACGTGGAATGGGTCGAGCGCGAGGAGTATGACGTGGACCTGCGCCGGGCGGCCGGGTTCTACGCCGCCATCCGCCGCTATTGGCCGGCCCTGCCGGACGGGGCGTTGCTGCCGGGCTATGCTGGCATCCGCCCCAAGATCAGCGGGCCCGGCGAACCCGCCGCCGATTTCGCCATTCTTGGCCCAGCGGCGCATGGTGTGCCGGGATTGGTCAACCTGTTCGGCATCGAAAGCCCGGGGCTCACCGCGTCCCTGGCCATTGGCCAAGCGGTGCTCACAGCGCTGGACGGCGCCCACCTTGAAGCGGAGCATGCAGCATGAGCGAGAACACTGCGCAAAAGACGGCGCTGATCATCGGCGCCTCCCGCGGCCTCGGCCTCGGCCTGACCGGAGAATTGGCCCGGCGCGGCTGGCGCACCATCGCCACCGTGCGGGACGGGGCCCACCCCGGCGCGCTGGCCGAACTCGATCCCGCCGTCACCGTCGAGACCGTCGACATCAATCACACCGGAGAGGTGATCTCGCTCGGCGACCGCC
The DNA here is from genome assembly GCA_964245545.1 of uncultured Acetobacteraceae bacterium. GTDB lineage: Bacteria > Pseudomonadota > Alphaproteobacteria > Acetobacterales > Acetobacteraceae > LMUY01. The sequence continues at coordinate 1,736 of CAXTNN010000042.1, forward strand.
TGGCCGGCACCACGCTCGACCTGCTGTTTGTCAACGCGGGTGTGGCCAATGGGCCGTCCGAAACCGTGGCCGATTGCAGCACGGAGGAGTTCGTCCGGGTGATGACCACCAACGCGCTGAGCCCGCTGCGGGTGATCGAGGCGCTCTCCCACCTGGTCAAGCCGGCAGGCACGATCGCAGCGATGACCTCCGGCCTGGGCAGCGTGGCCAACAATGACCGTGGTGGCTGGGAGATCTATCGCGCGAGCAAGGCTTCATTGAACACGATGCTGCGCAGCTACACCGTGCGTGCGGGCGGCAACCGCACCGTGCTGGCCGTGGCTCCCGGCTGGGTGCGCACCGACATGGGCGGCTCCAATGCCCTGCTGGACGTGGCCACCAGCGTCCGCGGCATCGCCGATGCCATTGCTGCGCGCGAAGGCCAGGGTGGCTGCCGCTACATCAACTACCAGAACGAGATCGTTCCATGGTAGCGGCAGGCGGTTGGTAGGGCAGTGCATGGCGGCCGAAACCTGGAACCCTGAGCTCTACCGCCGCTTCGAGCGCGAGCGCACCCGCCCGGCGCGCGACCTGCTGGCGGCCGTTGCCTCCGAGCGGCCAGCGCAGGTGGCCGACCTTGGCTGCGGCCCCGGCAATTCCACCGAGTTGCTCGCCAGCCGTTTCCCCCAGGCGGCGCTTCTGGGAGTGGATACGTCCGCGGCCATGCTCGCCGACGCCCGCACCCGCCTGCCCGCCGCCCGCTTCGACGCGGGCGACATCGCCACCTGGGCGCCGGCCACCCCCATGGACCTGCTCTACGCCAACGCTGCGCTGCAGTGGGTGCCGGACCACTCCACGCTGATCCCGCGCCTGTTCAGCCTGCTCGCCCCGGGCGGGACGCTCGCGTTCCAGGTGCCGGACAATCGCGACCAACCCTCCCATCGGCTGATGCGCGAGACCGCCGCCGCCGGGCCATGGGTGGCCAAGCTGGTTGGCGCGGGCGAGCGGGTGCGGGTGCTGGCGCCAGCGGCCTATTACGACCTGCTGGCGCCGAGTGCGGTCCGGGTCGATGTCTGGCGCACCGTCTACCACCATCCGCTGGATGGGCCCGGCGCCATCGTGGATTGGGTGCGCGGCACGGGGCTGCAGCCATTCTTGGCGCCGCTGGACGATGGCGAGCGGGCAGGATTCCTCGCCCATTACGAGGCGGCGATCGCCCAGGCCTACCCGGCGCAGGCCGACGGCAAGCGGCTCCTGCTATTTCCACGCCTGTTCGTCGTCGCTGAACGGGCCGCATGAGCGTTCGCACCCGCATCAAGCAAGCTATTTGGCTGTCGGCGCGCTTTCCACCGGTGCGCCGCGCCCTGGTCGCCTATTTCGAGGCCGTGAATGCCCGCGATGCCGGCTGGAAGCGCACTCACCCGTTTGACCGCGACCATGGCGTTCAAACCAGCGGCATGCTGCCAGGTTACGTGCTGCAGCCCGGGGATCCGCTGGACCGCCCCACCACCGCCTATGCCGCGGCCCAGCCGAGCATCATCCGCGCCGCATTGGCCACCATCCCGCATCCGCAGCGCTGCCAATTCTTCGACCTCGGCTGCGGCAAGGGGCGGCCCTTGCTGATTGCCACCGAATTCGGTTTCGCCGGCGTTACGGGGGTGGAGCTCTCGCCAGAATTGGCCGCGGTGGCCCGGCGCAACGCCGCAGTTTTCGCCCGCGCCCATCCGGACCGCCCCCGCATCCACATCGTCAACGGGGACGCGACGGCACATCCCTTTCCGGCCGAACCGCTGGTCATCTTCCTCTACAATTCGTTTGGGCGCCCCTTGGTGGCACAACTGCTCGCGTCTGTTGAAGCAACGCTGCGCGCCACCCCTCGCGACGTATACTTCGTCTACTACAATCCCACCTGGGCCGAGTTGCTCGACGGCTCGTCTGCATTCGAACGCCGCTACGCCGCCCATCTGCCTTACGACGCCAGCGAACTGGGATACGGGTCCGAGACCAGTGACACCGTGGTGGTCTGGCAAAACCGCGGCAATCCGCATCCCCGCCCACCCGGCGACGCCAATGCGCCGGTGACGGTGTTGAGGACGGGGTGGCGCGCCGAAGTTCCCGCACCGGTTGCGCCGGCTTGAGGCATCACGGACTGTCTTGCGGTGCAAGATACACGGAAGGCGATGGTCAAGCTTGGCTATTTAGCCCAAAACTGCCCTGTTTAGGGCAGGACGCTAGGCCGCCACCTGGAACCGGCCGGTCAGCCGCGTCAGCTCCTCGCTACCATCGGCCATCGCACGGCTGGCAGCGGTGGTTTGTTGCACCATTGCGGCGTTTTGATGCGTTGCCTCCTCCATCTGGTTGATGGAGACGTTGACCTGCTGCAACTGCAAAGCCTGCTCCTCGGCAGAACCCGCGATCTCCATGACTAGTGTGTTGATGGCGCCCACTTGGCCTACGATGCGTTCCAGCGCCAGGCCGGTCTTGCCGACAAGTCTCACGCCGATATCGACTTGCCCGGCCGAACTCGAGACCAGGGTTTTAATCTCCTTGGCAGCAGTTGCAGACCGCTGCGCCAAAGCGCGGACTTCGCTCGCCACCACCGCAAAACCCCGGCCGGCATCACCAGCCCGGGCCGCTTCCACCCCAGCATTGAGCGCCAGCAAGTTGGTTTGGAAGGCGATTTCATCAATCACCATAATGATCTCGCCGATCTGCCGCGACGATCGCTCGATCTGCGTCATCGCGGAGACGGCATCGCGGACGATGCCCCCGGATTCCTCCGCATCGGCCCGGCTTTCCGAAACCGCGCCTCGCGCCTCCATCGCCCCGTCTGCCGTGCGGCGCGCGGTCGCGGTGATGGTCTTCAAGGCAACCACAATTTCCTTCAAGCTTGCGTCCTGTTGCTCGGTACGGTGCGCCAGACTTTCGGCAGCGCGCGCGACCTCCGCGCTGTTCGCAAGCAGAGCGTCGCTTTTCCTGGAAACCCCACCGATCAGGCTAGAGAGCTCAATCAGCGCGGCATTGAAGTTCAGACGCAGGGCTTCGTATTCGGCCGCGAATGCATGGTCGAGCTGATGGGTCAGCTTGCCGCCGGCGAGATACTCCAGCCCGTTCGCCAGCGTTTGCATGACGAACGCCTGCGCACGGGCCGCCCGCACGCGATCTGCCTCGTCGTTGCGCTCCCGCTCGGCTTCCGCCTCGCGCCGCTCTGTCGTCTCCGCTTCCAACTGCGCCATCTGCATGCCGGTCGTGCGGAACCCTTCAAGCGACTGCGCCAAGCGCCCAATCTGGTCGAAACGATCGGTGCCGTGGATTTCCAAGGCAAAGTTGCCATCTGAAATCGCCTGGGTGGCCTGGGTAAGCGCGTTAAGCGGCCGCAGCGAGCGACGCATCAGCCCGGTCAGCACCAGGCCGAACAGCACGATTACGAATGCTCCCGCCAGGCTCGCTTGCCGGAGGATGGCTCCTTCCGCCGCCTGCAGCTTCCCGGTCGAGAGCCCGGTGAACAGGACGCCGATGACGGCGCCATCGCGATCATGGATGGGCTTATACAGCGTGACGTAGGTCTTGCCCACGATCGGCGCCGTGCCGCGGAAGCTTGTACCTTCACTCAACACAGCCTGGCGGATTTCCGGCACAACCAGCTTGGTGCCGATGGCCGGCCTGCCATCCGGCTCCTTCACGGTCGTCGCCACGCGTTCATCACCGCTGAAAATCGTTGCTACGCCGCCCGTCACGGCCGTCACGTCGGCGAGGATGTCCGCCCGTGTCGCAATGGGCGTGCTGCCAAGGCGCAGCTCACCGCCTTGGCGGGACCACTCTGTGCCCAATGGCGCCAATGCGTGCTCCAGCAGCGCCATGCTGGCGTCCACATTGTACTGCATCTGCTGCCGGATGGCTGCCTGGCTGACCCGCAACGTCCACGCCTGAACGGCTCCTACCGCCAGCACGATCGCCAGCAGAGCCGGCAGCAGCAACTGCCAAAACAGACCAACCCCCCGTAGTGACCCCAGCATGTCAACGCAACCCTTGCAGCCTCGCGACAGCCTAGCCGCCGCACTTTAGCGACTGGTTAAGGGGCGTCCGTCTGACGCTTCTGCTCGTCCCAAGCCTGCCGGTAGTCGTAGGTTGGATAGAATTCCGTGCGGTACCCGCCCCAAGCGCTGCTCTCCACCACGCGGTTCACCTCACGCAGCTTGTCCGCCGGCACACGCAGCGTCACCACCTGGCCAATGCCCATCATGACATACCAAGAGACGATCTCCACGCCGGGCGGTGGGAAGGATTTGTACCACCCAGTCTGGCGCAAATGCTCGTTGATCTCGCTGAGGGTTTTGGTCTCGTCATGGCGCAGGAAAATCGTCAGCAAGAAGCTGCCCGGGTGGTCGGGGTCGGGTGCCGGCTGAGCGTGGGCGCTGCCCAGGCCCAGCCACGGCCCAAGCGCCAGGACCAGCGCAAGCAAGCAGGCCCTCATTGCAGCCCCTGGATTTCCGCCAGCAGGAAGTCCCGGAACACTGCCACCCGCTTGGAGTTCCGCAGCTCCTCCGGGTAGACGAAGTAGACATCCACCTTTGGCGCCTTCAGGTCCGGCAACAGCTTCACCAGGCCGCGCGCCTCCTCCTCCATCCAGTTCGGCAACACGGCAATGCCCACGCCGCCTTGCGCCGCCATCGCCATGGCATGCAGCGAGTTCACCTCCAGCGCCGCGCGCCGCGGCTGGCCCGAGCGGCGGCCCGCCTCGGCCAACCAGTTGATGTCCGTCACCGGCGGGCGGTAATCGCCGAACAGAATGAGCGCGTGGTCGTCCAACTCCTCCGCCCGGGTCGGCGTGCCGCGCTTGGCCAAGTAGTCCGCCGACGCCACCACGCTCCAGCGGATCGTCATCAGGTGGCGCTGCACCAGGTCCGGCTGCTTGGGCGGGTGCATGCGGATGGCGACGTCGGCCTCCCGCATCGCCAGGTCCAGGTCCGAGTCGTCCAGCAGCAGCGTCATCGTCACGTCGGGATAAGCAGCCAGGAACCCGCTGATTCGCGACGACAGCCAATGCGAGCCGAAGCCCACCGTGGTGGTGACCTTCAGCCGCCCGGTCGGCCGCTCCTTGCTCTCGGTGAGCAGCGCCTCCGTCATCGCCAGCTTGGCGAACACGTCGCGCACGGTGCGGTTCAGGCTTTCACCCTGCTCGGTCAGGATCAATCCGCGTGCGTGGCGATGGAACAGCGACACCTGCAGGTTTTCCTCCAGCGCCGAAATCTGCCGGCTGACCGCCGATTGGCTGAGGTTCAGCGCGTCGCCTGCATGGGTGAAGCTACCGGCCTCCGCGACAGCGTGGAACACCCGCAGCTTATCCCAGTCCATCAACCCCTCACCCCTTCCCGATTCGAGTCCGCGGCGAGGGCAGAGTAACAGGCTAGGCAGCTATGTCTTGCGCGAAGTGCTGCCTTTTCAGTCCCACGCGCCGATCATTTGCCCGGTTTCGGCCTCCCGGGCGCGCAAAGCAGGCTCCGGCGCGTGCCCGGCGAGGTATTTTTCCGCCTCGAGCGCCGCCATGCAGCCCATTCCCGCGGCGGTGACGGCTTGGCGGTAGCGCGGGTCGGCCACGTCGCCGGCCGCGAACACCCCGGGGATGTTGGTGGCGGTCGACCAGGGAGCGATCTGGACGTAACCGCCGTCATCCAGGCTGAGCTGGCCGCGGACCAGTGCGGTCGCCGGGTCATGCCCGATGGCGACGAACACGCCCTCGACGGGAATGTCGGTCACGGCGCCGGCGCGGTTGCGCACCCGCACTGCCTGCACCGCCTTGGGCGCCGCCGTGCCCAGGATGTCCTCCATCACGCTGTTCCACACCACCCGCACCTTGGGGTGGGCGAACAGGCGGTCCTGCAGGATGCGCTCGGCGCGAAAACTGTCGCGGCGATGGATCACGGTGACGGAGGCAGCATGGTGGGTGAGGTAGAGCGCCTCTTCCACCGCGGTGTTGCCGCCCCCGATCACCGCCACCGCCTTGCCGCGGAAGAAAAACCCGTCGCAGGTGGCGCAGGCCGAGACGCCCGCGCCGGCAAACAGCCGCTCGCTGGCGAGGCCGAGCCAGCGCGCCTGCGCTCCCGTTGCCAGTACTATAGTATCGGCGGTGTAGGTGTCGCCGCTGTCTCCCTCGGCGTGGAATGGGCGGGCGGAGAGGTCAAGCCGCGTGATGATGTCGCCCACCAGCCGCGCGCCGACATGCTCGGCCTGGGCCGACATCTGCTCCATCAGCCAGGGACCCTGCACCGCCTCGGCGAACCCAGGGTAGTTCTCCACCTCGGTGGTGATGGTGAGCTGGCCGCCGGGCTGCAGCCCTTGCACCAGCAGCGGCGAGAGGCTGGCGCGCGCAGCGTAGATCGCCGCGGTGTAGCCGGCCGGCCCGCCGCCGATGATCAGCACCCGGCTGTGAATCGTCTCTGCCATCCCGCCTCTCCGTCCATCGGCCCAGCATATCAGTCCGGCGCCGGTCTCGCGCAAGCGAGCCCTTGCCGGCCGGCGCGAGTGGAATATTATTTCGCCAACCGCCTGCGTTAAGAAACACTGTTTGGCATCCTGCGCGAGCCTCCGGATGAAACACGCCCCTATGGACCGCCCCGAGCTGGACGTGATTGATCGCCGCATCCTGGCTGAGCTGCAGGAGGATGGGCGTATGACCAACGTCGAACTCGCCCGCCGCGCCGATATCTCGGCCCCGCCTTGCCTGCGGCGGGTGCGCCGGCTGGAGGAATCGGGCGTGATCCGCGGCTACCACGCCGAGACCGACCCGGCGAAGCTCGGCTGGCCGATCGAGTTTTTTGCCATTGTGGGCTTGGAAAGCCAGAAGCAGACCGTGCTCTCCGCCTTTGAACGCATGGTGGCGCGCTGGCCCGAGGTGCGCGCCTGCCACATGATCCGCGGCGGGGGGGATTTCTTGCTCCGCCTGGTGGCGCGGGACACGGCGCACGAAAACAGCCTAACCCAGGCGCTCACGGGGGCCGAGGCGGTGAGCCGGGTGCAGACGCTGCAAACGATCCGCACCAGCCATAATGTTGCCGGAGTTCCGATTTAATGGCGTGGTCGTGATTTCCTTAGCAGAAACTTCACGCTTTCCGGTCTATTGTGCCACGCACGGCCAGAAGGGTGCCTCGCGATGAGCAAACCAGGGCTCGCCGCGCCTCGCTCGGTTCGGGTCGGTAGTCTGAACGAAGTGAGTCATGCCATTACCTCGGGGCGCTGAGCCCCCTTGTTTCTCCCGCGTCGGCCGCAGCGACTTGGCTGCGGTCACCGCCGTTGAACTGGATCCGGAGCAGGTCGCCCGCTATTTGGGCCCGGTGGCCGCCATCCTTTCCGCCGTGCAGCGAGGGCTGGCACATTCCATGGTCGCCATCCTTGCCGGCAGCGGCAGCGTGGTCGGGTTCTACGTCATTCATCCAGAATTGCGGGATCCATCGTGCTGGTGGCTCGGCTGGCTCGCGATGGACCGGCGCAACCAGGGCTGCGGCTACGGCCGGCTTGCCTTGGGAGACGCGATCCAGCGCATGCGCCGCATTCCAAGCTGCCGCCGCATCCGCCTGCTGGTCGCGCCGGACAACCGGCCTGCCCGAAGGCTTTACGAGCACGCCGGATTTGAGCAGGTGGGGCTTTGGGCAAGCACCGGTGAGCTGATTCTCGAGTTCAGCCTGCCGGACCCGGCCAATGTCGAGGGCAACGAGGCTTTCGTGCTGCAGGCCGTGGCCGCGCGCGCCCGCCGCGTGTTCCGCCATCGCCGGCTCCGCCTTACCGCCGGGCCCCATGCTGCCTGGGTGATCGGGGTGGAGCGCGGGCCGCCGCCCCGCCGCCGGGTTGACAGCGCCTTGCGCCGGGGACAGGCAGCCCCATGCCACCGACGCATGCCGCATTCGTCCATCGCTCGCAGCCGCGGCTCGGCGGCAGTGCCCTCCCGCTCGCAGGTCTCGCTGCACTAACCGCCCTTCGGCTGCTGGTCGCCGCTACCGCGCCGCTCTCGCCGGACGAGGCCTATTACTGGGTTTGGTCCCGCGCCCTGCAGCCGGGCTATCTCGACCATCCCCCCATGGTGGCGCTCTGGATCCGCGCCGGCACGATGTTGGCCGGGCAGGGGGCATGTGGCATTCGCCTGCTTGCCCCGCTTGCGGCCGCCTTGGGCACGCTGCTGCTGATGCAGGCGGCGAAGGACCTATTTCCCGGCCGGCGGGTCGGGCTTCCCGCGGCGACGCTGCTCAACGCCACCCTGCTGCTTGGCGCCGGCGCCGTGACGCTGACGCCCGACACTCCCCTCCTGCTGTTCTGGACGGCTGCCATCGCCGGGCTCGGCCGGCTGATCGCCACGGGGCGGCCCGCGTGGATGGTGATCTGGTTCGGTATCGGCGAGACCGCCAAGGTGCTGCTGATCTTCCTGGCCTGCTTCGCCCCCGTGCTCTGGTGGAACGCCGCGCATGGCTGGGCGAGCTTCGCCAAGCAGGGCGGCCGCACCGGCGACTGGCACCCGGCGGCGGCGGTCCAGCACCTGGCCGAGCTGGTGGGCAGCCAAGCTGGCCTCGCTACCCCTCTCATCGCCCTGCTCTGCACGCTCGGCCTGTGGCGGTCCGTCCGGCGCTGGCGGCGCGACTCGGCGGCCGGCCTGCTCGCGGCGCTCACTCTCCCAGCCCTCGCCGTGTTCCTGCAGCACGCGATGGGCGACCGGGTGCAGGCCAACTGGCCGGCGATCCTCTGGCCCGGCGGATGCCTGTGCACCATGGCGCTGGCCTTGGGCGGCGGCTTTGGGCTTTGCCGTCACCGCTTTGGTCTACCTGCAAGCCAGCACGGCGGCGTTCGCACTGCCGCGCCGGGCCGACCCGACGCTGATCCAGCTTGGCGGCTGGGACGGCCTGGCGGCGCAGGTCGCCAGCATGCCGGCAGGCTTTGTCGCCGCCGACAATTACGGGCTGGCCGCCACCCTGGCGCACGACCTACCTGGCCCGGTGATCGGCGTGGAGCCGCGCTGGCGCCTGTTCCGTCTCGCCACCGCCCCGGTCGCCGGGCAAAGCGGCCTGCTCCTGCGCAGCCGCCGCCGCGCCGGGCTGCCCGACCCGGCGCCTTGGCTCAGCCTCACCCCGGCCGGCGTCCTCACCCGCAGCCGGGACGGGATTGTCGCCGAGCAGTACGACGTTTATCGCGTGACGGCCCGCAGCGACATGCTGCGCCTGCCCAGCCGGTAAGGACACGAACGATGGACCTGCCCACCTACCAGGACGTGCTCGCTGCGGCGGACCGGCTCAGCGGCCGTATCGTGCGCACCGCCACCATCCGCAACGCGGCGTTGGACGAGCGCGTGGGCGGCACGGTGCTGATCAAGCCGGAGCCGCTGCAACGCACCGGGTCGTTCAAGCTGCGCGGCGCGACCAACGCCACGCTGCAGCTCACCGCCGCCCAGCGCGACGCCGGGCTGGTTACCCACTCTTCTGGCAACCACGGCCAAGCGGTCGCCTGCGCCGCCGCGTCGGTGGGAACCAGGGCGACCGTGTTCATGCCGTCTGATGCGCCGGCAGTGAAGGTAGCGAGCACGCGGCGCTGGGGCGCGGATGTCATCCATTACGACCGGGTTCGAGACAATCGCGAGGCGCTCTCCGCGGCCTTCGCCGAGCGCACGGGCGCGGCGCTGATCCCGCCCTACGACCACCCCCATGTCATCGCGGGGCAGGGCACCGCGGCGCTGGAACTGGCTGCCGATGCCGCTGCGGATGGCCTGATGATGGACGCGCTGCTGGTCTGCACGGGCGGCGGCGGACTGGTCGGCGGCTCGGCGCTGGCCCTCTCCGGCGCCTCGCCGGGCACGGCAGTCTACGCCATCGAGCCAGAGGGCTGGGACGACACCGGCCGCTCGCTGCGGGGTGGCGAGCGGGTGGCCAATGCGCCCGGCGGTTCCATGCTGTGCGACGCGTTGCTGGCGCCGATCCCGGGCGAGCTGACCTTTGCCGTCAACCAGCGGCACTTGGCCGGCGGCGTCGCCGTGTCCGATGCCGAGGTGCTGGCTGCCATGGCCTTCGCCTTCACGCACCTCAAGATCGTGGTGGAACCCGGCGGCGCGGTGGCGCTGGCGGCCGTGCTGGCCGGCCGCGTGCCAGCGCAAGGCAAGGTGGTGGGCGTGGTGCTCAGCGGCGGTAACGTCGACCCTGCCGTATTCAGCCGCGCCCTCGCCCTCGTTTAGCCCCTGTTAAGCCTCCCCGCCCATACTGCGCCCTAGTCGCGGAGTGGGTGCATGGCCGGTGGGAAGGACAAAGGTGGCGGCAAGCCCTCGATCGTCATCCGCAAGGAAGAGGTCGTGGAAGGCGGCCATCATGGCGGCGCCTGGAAGGTGGCCTATGCCGATTTCGTCACGGCGATGATGGCGTTCTTCCTGCTGATGTGGCTGCTGAACGCCACCACGGCCGAGCAGCGCAGCGGCATTGCCGACTATTTCAGCCCCAGCAACTCGATGGCCAGCGTCAAGTCCGGCTTCGGCGCTCCCTTTGGCGGCCACACGCCCAACGATGAGGGCTCGCTCGCGTCAGACCGCGGGTCCGTCACCGTAATGAATGAAAGGGCACGTCCCGTCTTCGAAGTGGACGATGATGACAGTGACACGCCGGCTTCCGCCGCCACCATGCCGAACCAGCAACCGGGCATCAACACCCGCACGATGCGTGGCGTTCGTCAGGCGGGCGGCCCGGCCGAGAAAGCGCCTGCAAAACCAGGGGACCAGGTGAAGCCTGCCTCCGCACCAGGGCCGGAGGACGCAAAGCAGGCCCAATTGCGAGCCGACGCCGCCACCCATGCCGAGGCAGTCCAGAAGGAACGTGCTCGCTTTGAGGAGGCAGCCAAGCAAATCCGGGAGCAAGTCGCCAAAGACCCGGCTTTGGCCGAACTCGCACGCCAACTCACGATCGACATCACTCCTGAAGGCTTGCGCATCCAAATGCTGGACGAAGACAAGCAGCCGATGTTCGCCACCGGCTCGTCCGTGCTGAACGACCGGGCCCGGGCCCTGCTGCTCAAGGTTGCCCCGATCCTGATGAAACTGCCCGAATCGCTTTCCATCACCGGCCACACCGATGCGACGCCGTTCCGGGGCGGGGACCGCTCCAACTGGGAGTTGTCGGCCGAACGCGCCAATGCCACGCGCCGCCTCCTGACCGAGGCCGGCGTGCCGGAGGCGCAGGTGCAAACCGTGTCCGGCCAGGCGGATCGGGACCCGCTGTTGCCCGCAGATCCGTTGGCAGCAGCCAACCGCCGCATCGCCATCGTGATGCTCCGCAGCAACACCCCAAAACCGGCGCCCTAACCGATGCTAACACTGGGTGGATTGGGCTTCCTGCTTGCCTGCGTGTTCGGCAGCTACATCATGTCCGGCGGCAGCCTTGCGCCGCTGATCGAAGCCATGCCGTTCGAGTTGCTGACCATCGGCGGCGCCGCGATCGGCACCTTTGTCATGTCCAACAGCATGCACGACGTGAAGCATACCTTGGGCGCGTTCAAGAAAGTGCTGAAAGGCTCAGCCTTCCATAAGGCCGATTATGTGGAGCTGCTGAGCTTGCTCTACTACTTTACCCGGCTTGCCTCCACCAAAGGCGCCATGGCGCTGGAGGCGCATATCGAGAAGCCGGAGGAAAGCGTCGCCTTCAAGAAATTCCCCAAAATCCTCACCAACCATCACGTAACCTCCCTGATTTGCGATTACCTGCGCATGGTGGGCATGAATGCGGACGATCCGCACCAGATTGAAGACGTGATGGCGCGGGAGCTGAAGAAGACGCTGCATGAGGAGCTGCATCCAAGCCATGCCATCCAATCGATGGCCGATGCGCTGCCTGCCCTGGGCATTGTGGCGGCCGTGCTGGGCGTGATCAAAACCATGTCCCACATCAACGAGCCGCCCGCGGTGCTCGGCGCTATGATCGGCGGCGCGTTGGTGGGAACGTTCCTTGGCGTGCTGATGGCTTACGGGATGGCGGGGCCGGTTGCGGCGCGTATGAAGGGCGTCGTCGAGGAAGAGGCGAAGTATATGGAAGTCATCCGAGCCGTTCTGGTAACCCACTTGCACGGCAATGCGCCGCAAGTCAGCGTGGAAACCGGCCGCAAGATGGCTCCGAACGAGCACATGCCGACCTTCCAAGAACTTGAGGCCGCCGTGCAAGCCGTTCAGATGTGACGGCCTAGTCAACCAAAGGTAGATCCGCCCTAACCGGGGTCAGTCATGCAGTGAAATACGCGGTGGAACAAAGCGCCACTCCCTGTGGTCAATTAGAGCCACGCTGAAACGGCTATAGGGTGACGAGCTGTATCGGCAAAGCCAAACCGGTCACCAGTTGCGGCGTGATCGTGACGGATGGCGAGCGCCTTCTGCTCGGCCACGCCACCGGATCCCCCCGGTGGGACATTCCAAAAGGCCTGCAGAACCCGGGCGAGACCCCCCTGGCCACTGCCCTGCGCGAACTGGAGGAGGAGACCGGCCTGAGCGCGGCGGCCGACCTGCTGCAGCCCTTGGGGGAACACGCTTACCTTCCTGGGAAGTCACTGGTTTTGTTTCTCTGGCGCATGCCGACGATGCCGGCGCCCGAGTCGCTGGTCTGCCGTTCAACCTTCCCGCTGCGCGGCCGCCCGGTGCCAGAGTTTGACCGCTTTGCCTGCCCTCCTTGGGCCGAGGCGTGGCCGTTGCTGGGCAAGTCCATGCGTGCGGTTCTCATGCGCCTTGCCGCTGCCGCTCCCTGGTCGAGCGGGCCCTGAGCTTGGGCCCGCCAATCCCTGCCGAAAAACAACGGCTTAGCTCGCTGCTGGCATGGGGCTCGCCAATCCCGTGACCCCCATGCGGCAGTGCTGGCCAAAGGCGCCGGGCGCTGGTTCCGCCACCATGCCGTTGCTTGGTCCGGCAATGCGGGTGGCCGGGCGGACGGTGGCTGGCACGGGCGCCTGGTCCGGCAGCCGCACCTCAACCGAGGAGCCCGGGTTGAGCGCCGCCGGGCCATTGAGCGTCACGTAGCCATGGTCACAATCGGCCAGGCGGATCAGCGCGCTGCCAGCGGCCGCCTGCGCCCCCACTGCCGTCTCCAGGGACAGCACGACCCCATGCACCCCGGCCACAATCGGCATCTCGGCGGGCTCGAGCGGCGCAAGCCGGGTCAGCGCCTCCTCCGCCGAGGCAAGTTCAGCCTCCGCCATCTCGCGTTGGTGCCGCAGGTCGTTGAACCGCACCCGGCCCGCTGCTCCGGCCGGGCCCGGCTGTTGCGCCGAGGCCTGCAACGCTGCGACCCGGCGTTGCGCCACCGCCACCCGTGCCGCCGTGGCGATCGCCACCAGGTCTGGCGGCGCCGGCACCTCCAAGGTGAGCAGCACGGAGGCGGGCGAAACCTGGTCTCCGGGCTTGACGGTGAAGCTGGCGATGGAGCCACCGCGGGACGCACGCAGCACCATCACGGGCGCCTTAAACGACACGGGTATCTCGACCGACACAGTGCCACGGCGCCGCGAAGCAACCCATCCGCCGGCGGAGACTGCCAGCAAGACGGCCACCAAGGCGGGCCAAAGCACGCGCCGCAACGGCGGCCCTCGCCGGGCCGGTGCGACCGGCGCCGAAACCGGCTGCGGCGGCAGTGGAGCAGGAGGCAGTGGAGCAGGGACCGATAGAGCCGGGGCCGGCGCGCGCGGCACCACCACGGGATGGTCCAACGCTGGCGGCAGAGGCAGGTAGCGTGCCGCGGCGCCCCACGCGGGCGGCCACGCATCCCGCTCCCAGCCGCGGGTGAGCGCGGCGCCGGAGGACAAGGCAGCCGGATGCGGGCAGTAGCTGGGAACGACCTGGTAACGGCGGGCCGGCTTGAGCGGAGGCGGGGCCGAGGCAAAGCGCGGCCGTCGGTTCAGCGCGTCAACCTTTGGCTCCTCCAAGGTGATGTCCATCCTGTCCCCGGCCCGGCGCTCTTCCGGCTGGCAGGGAAGAGGATTTCGCGCCTCCAGCCGTATCACGAAAGCGCGCCGGACTGAACCGCTGCGTATGCGGCAAAGCGGTTTGTCCGAGCACCCAGCCTTCCCAGCGCTGAACCCACTCGTCCGGCGGCGACGTGTCCGGCCGAGCGCCATTGAGCACGCCGAGCACGCAGAGCAGGCCGAGCAGGCTATCGAACCGGTCCTCCCCCGCCGCATCGGCGCCGAAGCCGTCCTCCAGGGCATTGGCCAGCCCGGTTTCGGCGGCGGCGCCACGACCGGACATTGCGGCCGCAAGCCCCGGCGCAAGCCTGACGCGGTCGGCTTGCCGCCGCTTGCTGCCCCCCATGCGCAGACCAAGCTGGCGCATTGCCTCCGCTGGGTAGGTTTCCGCCACCACCACCCGGCCCGGCAGCACCAGCCGGCGCAGCGGCCCATCGAACGGCCACAGCAAAGGCGGCAGTTCTGCGGCCAGGGCGGGGAGCAGCAAATCCTTCCAAGCGGCGATGGCGGCCTTGCCGGACTGGTTGGCGCCGAGCGTCCAGAACAGCGGCGCCCCTGCCGGCCGTTCCGCCGTGGCTTCGTCGCACCAGCGCGACAAGCCCGCCGCATCGTCCAAGCCCAGCGCCGCGGCATGGGCAAGCCGCGTCATCCCTTTCGTTCCGCGCCGGGGATAGAACGGCCGCTCCGGCCGCACTTCGGCGAGGTTGTCGCACACCGAGAAAAAGCCGGGCTGTTCTGCGAGTGCCCGTAAAAACGCCGGGAAACCGGGTGCTGCAAGCTGCCGGGCAAAGGCGCGCGGCAAGCCGAGCGGAAAATCCACCCCCAGTACAACCGGATCCCCCGCCCGGCGCAGCCGCGCGAACAGGCTTGCCACGTCGCCTACCGGTTGCGGCGCGCTGACCTGCCAGCAACCGGGCTGGCCGCTCGCCACGGTCATCCAACGCTTGCGGGCGTCGCTGCTCCAGTCGGCGTGGGCGGCGATCAGGACTTCTTCAGCGGCTGATTTGCGCGTTCCAGCAAGCGGGAGAACAGGCCCGGCTTGCGCTCCGGCTTGCTCGGCTTGGGCTGGGCGGCCAGCACCTGTTTCTGCTTTTGGTCCAGCCACTTGTCGAGCGACATGCCGGCCTTTTGCGCTCGCTTCGCCTCGTAGCTGCGCTGCGCCTCCGTCATGGTGCGGGTGCTGGGTCGTGCGTCACTTGCCATGGCGCCGATTGTGACAAATGGCTGCGGTGCGTTCAAGCGCCTGGCATCAGGCCCGGCGGCCGTCGCCTCCGTCTGCACCATGCTTCAACGCGTTGCTGTCTCACGCCAAGGCCGCGTCGACTATGGTCAGCTCAATGTCGGTGTGGGCTTATTAGGACGGTGGTTCATGTCCCGACGAAGTCCGGTCAGCACAATTCTAGCCCACTCGTGGTCTAAATCCGTTTGACAAACACCCAATAGGTCTGGGTTGCCATTGCCTTGCGCATGTGGACCTTCACTTTGGTGGGAGTCATTCGGTAGTCGAAAAGGTAGGTGAAAATGGTGTCGAGATCCCCTTTCTTGACTCCATCATCGAATGCGCCGCGGAAGGTCGGCGTGTTGCAGCACGGGGCGATCTCGTCGAAGAAATGGCGACCGATCATGTCTGCCGGCAGCCGGCCGGTTATCCTGCCCTCGGTGGCGTTATAGGATAGAATTTTCCCGGAAGCGTCGAGCTGAATAGCGCCGAACGGCAGCCGATAAATCTCTTCCGGCGACATCCGCGCCAAAATGTTGTCCATATCGTGCTGTCCAAATTCGACTCGCGTGTCTAAGTGCATCGATCCTGTCCTCGGTGCTGCTATGTACGAGCCTAGCTTTAAGGAAACCTTTCAGCACATACAAACGCAGGCGACCGGCTGCTCGATCAGCATGATTACGCAGCAACCATGTTTCCCGTGCAAAATCCCGGCGGGCGGCGGCCGGTAGCAAACCGGGCCTCCAGCGCACGGCCCAGTGCCAGCGGCCTGCCCTCGTCGAACAGCCGCCCCCATATGCAAATTGTATGCGGTACATCCCGGACCGTGCCGCCGCGTGCCGCCTCCGGTTGCGTGCGCCCCAGCGATGGGCGGCCACGGGGCGGGGACGGGCGCAGCCCGATCGGCAGGCAGAGGCAAGGATGGCCGGTGAAATTGGTGATGACCAGCATGGGGCCGATCTGGCTGGGCCCAACGATCGCGTCCACCTGCGCAAAGGCCGCATCCATCTCCCCCATCACCAGGCGGCGAAAGCGGTCGAGCTGCACGTGGTCAACGGCGGAGAGGAAGCGGGCTTTGCGGAACGCGTTGGGCCAGGCATCCGGCTCCTGCCACGCGAGTTCGTCGTCGCGTCCGGAAAGGGTGAGCTCCTCGAACGAGGCGGCGGCCTCGGCCTGGAGGATGGCGGTCAGCGCCGTGTAGGGCAGGTCCGCCCGATGCAGCGGCACCAGGGTGCAGCCGAGCTCGCGCACGGCCGCCAATGCGGCGCGGTCGAGCTCGTGCGTGCCGGGGTCGGCAAAATCGGCATCGTAAAACCCGACCCGCAGGCTGGCCGGGTCCAGGTTCGTGCCATCATGGAAGGCAGCAGGGATTTGCGCCGGGTCCGCCGGGTCCGCCCCGCCCAGCGCCTGCAACACCAGCCCGGTGTCGGTCACGCCGCGGCAGATCGGGCCGATTTTGTCGAGCGAGGGGCAGAGCGCCATGGCGCCGCGGCGGGACACGCGGCCGAACGTGGGCCGCAGCCCCACCGTGCCGCAGCGTGTGGAGGGCGCCACGATGGAGCCAAGCGTCTCCGTACCAATGGCAAACCCGACCAGCCCCGCCGCCGTGGCGGAGGCCGACCCGGCGCTGGAGCCGCTGGAGCCTTCCTCCCCGTTCCACGGGTTCAGCGTGCGGCCGCCATGCCAAAGGTCGCCATAGGCGAGCGCGCCGACCGCCGTCTTGCCGAGCATCACCGCGCCGGCCTCGTGCAGCGCCGTGGTGACGAAGGCATCCGTGTCCGGGACCCGGTCGCGATAGGGTTCGGCGCCCCAGCTCGTCGGCACCCCCGCCGTGTCGATGATGTCCTTCATGCCGTACGGGATGCCGTGCAGCGGGCCGAGCCACTGGCCGCGCGCCGCCATCGCGTCCAGCGCCCGGGCGCGTGCCAGCGCGGATTGGGCGGTGACCGTGGCGAAGCAGAGCAGGGTGGGGCCGTGGCGATCAATACGGGCAAGATAGATCTGCGTGAGGCGCTCGGCGGTGAGTTCGCCGCGGCGGATCCAACCGGCCTGGGGGGCGATGGGGGCGAAGGCGATGTCGTCGTCGCTGGCGGGCAGGGGGGTGGTGAGGGGCGCCCAGGTGAACGGCGCGGCCGCCGGCATGGTGAAGC
>CAXTNN010000043.1:0-14217 GCA_964245545.1 uncultured Acetobacteraceae bacterium
CAGCCGCGCCGGTCAAGCCACCCGCCGCCGCGCCCAAGCCGAGCAAGGAGGAGCTGCGCGCGCAGGTGGAGGCGCTGGAAAAAACTGTCGCAAGCCTGCGGACCAAGAACCGGGACTTGCGCAAGGCGGCGCGGGAGACGACCAGCCGGGTGGCCGAGCTGGAAGCCGAGGTGGAGCGGCTGCAAAGCCAACCGGCTCCGGCCCGGCCGAAGCGGCCGCGCCGCTCCGCCGAGCGGGACCCTGGGGATGGCGTGCCCCCCGGGGTTGCCGTGCTGGAGCCCGAGCCGCTGGATGACGAAGCCAAGGCAGCGCAGGCGGCGCTGGAGGAGCATCTTTCGGACACGTAGCCCGGCCGCCACAGCACGATGGCTCCGCGGCTTAGAGCAAATCCGCCATGGCTGGAGTCAGTCATGCGGTGAAGTTGCTCGCCGCTCTAACGCGCCTGGACCAGGTCCGGCTCGCCCACCGGCTCCCCCCGAACTGCCTTCCCGCTGGCCGCGGCAACGGGGCGTTGCGGGGCACTGGCGTGCAGATGGCCTGACATGCGCCGCTCGATCAGCAGCCAGGCACGGCGGATTGCTTCCGTGACGGCCAGGTAGATCAGCGCCGCATAGAGGTAGACCGAAAAGTCAAACGTGCGCGCGAACACGAAGCGGGTCTGTCCCATCAGGTCGAGCAGGGTGACGATGGCGGCGAGCGCACTGGCCTTGATCATGCCGACCAGTTCGTTGCCGAGGGGGCGCAGCGCCACCAGGAAGGCTTGCGGAAACACCACATGCCGGCCGACCTGCCAGGGTGACAGCCCGAGTGCGGCCGCCGCCTCGCGCTGGCCGCGCGGCACGGCAGCGATGGCGCCGCGGAAGATCTCCGACTGATAGGCTGCCGTGTTCAGCGCAAAGGTGAAGATGCAGCAGAAGAAAGCGTCGCGAAACAACGTCCATAGCCCGAGTGCTGCCAGCGTTGGCCGCAACTCGCCGCCGCCATAATAGACCAGGTAGAGTTGGCACAGCAGCGGCGTGCCCCGAAACAGCGTGACGTAGCCAAGCACCGGCCAAGCCAGCAGCCGGTTGCCGGACCGGCGGGCCAGGCAGAGCGGCCAAGCCAGCACAAAGCCGATGGAGCAGGACAGCCCCACCACCTCTGCCGTGATTTGCAACCCCGACAGCAGCCGCCAGCCATATTGGTCGAGCAGATCGGGGTTGACCAGGAAGGCGAGCAGGCCGTGCATCAGGCAAAGCCGCGGGCGAGCCGGCGTTCCAGCAGAGCTTGGCCGCCGGTGGAGGCGATGCTGATCACCAGGTAGACGGCCGCCGCCGCGCCATAGAACAGCAGCGGGTCATGCGTGTTCTTCGCGGCTTCAGAGGCGGCGCGCAGCAGGTCCATCACGGCGAGGGTGGAGACGAGGGAGGTGTCCTTCAACAGGATGGTCCAGATATTGCCCAAGCCCGGCAGCGCGACGCGGGCGAGTTGCGGCAGCACGACCAGGGTGAAGGTGCGGCGCCGGGTCAGTCCGAGGGAGCGCGCGGCCTCCGCCTGGGTGCGCGGCACGGCGGCGAAGGCGGCGATCCAGACCTCGCTGGAATAGGCGGCGGCAACGGCGCTGAGCGCGATCACGCCGGCGAAAAAGGCATCTACTTCGATATGGCTTTGCAGCTCCAGGACGCGGCTGAGCCGATCAATCAGGGCTTGCAGGCCGAAGTAGACGATGAACAACGCGAGCAGGTCGGGGATGCCGCGAAAGAAGGTGGTGTAAGCCTCGCCGGCCCCGCGCAGCGCGCGCCAGGGCGACAGCCGCGCCAGCGCCAGCAGCAACCCGGCGCCAAACCCGAGCGGCACCGTGGTCAGCGCCAACAACACGGTGACCGTCGCCCCCTGCAGCAACAGCGGCGCCCAGCCATTCGCACCGAAGAGGAGCGCCAGGGATATCATGCCGGAAAAGCGCAGCAAACGCCATGCCAGTCTGGGGTTTGCCACTGTGGACGTGGGTTGGTAAAGCTATGACGCGTGGAGGGGTGCCGGAGTGGCCGATCGGGGCAGTCTCGAAAACTGTTGTACGTGCAAGCGTACCGTGGGTTCGAATCCCACCCCCTCCGCCAGGTCGCACGTTAAGTGAGAGCCACCGGCTTCACGGCATAAGCCCGATCAGCTCGCGAATGGCGTGGTGGTCCACGCGCCCGTGCTCAGGTTGAGGCCGCACAGGGACGAGGTGACACCGAACTGGTCACTGTAGCGACGGACCCGGCCGATGTAATCGTCCTTGTCAATTGACAAGAGATCCCAGGCCGGAGGGACAAAGGTCGCAAAGCCATTCACCGTCGGCCTGGACAGCCACTCTGCGACCAGCATGCTGTCGATGTTAAAGCCGACGAGGTCGTTTAACGCTTCTGCGTAACGCTTGTCGAACGGCCGGGCGGTATTTGCGAAGAACGCCTTGCAACGGCTTGGAGGAGGGGCGAACGAGTGCAGCCATCGCATTTGGGTCGTCCGATCAAGGGCGGGAATCTGCAAGATGTTGACCTGCTCGACAACAATGTAGAGGGCGACCAGGACGGAAGCAGTCACGGTCATCCTGCGGAAGCGTGGGACGGTGCGACACAGCAAATCAAGGCCCGACACCGCAACGGTGACAACCGGCCAAGTCAGAAATATCTGTATTCTCGAGACAACCCTAAGAGCCTTTGCCCCAGGCACAAAATGGTAGACCAACGTCCATAATGAGTAACCATCGATGGCGATTGCGAGTGTCCAGCACGTAAACGTCGCCAATACAACGGACCGAAGATGCCGCTTTCCTCCGTTTAACTTCGTGAAAGCGAAGCACGCCGTCAGGAGGAAGCAGAGCAGGAGGATGGGGGTGAAGCCAGTGGCATGCTCGGTGTTCTTGACCTGCATTCCAGATAGCAGGTCATTGTAAATCAAGTTGTGGCCACCCAAGGCCAACGTGTCGCTTGGAGCCAACAGGAATTCTGTGATTTCGGCCGGACTATGCATCCCAGTTTCCGCCGCTCGCGGGATATACAAGACGAAAAACGGTATGAGCAGCACAGCAAACACTATGGCAGAGATTACGAGTGGATTTCTACAAATAACTGCCTGCTGCATCACCGCCTGCAATCGCCAGCGTTGCAAGCTTAGCAGCACAAAAACCAAGAAAATGCCGCAGAATAAGGTGAAGAACCACGCCATGTAAAATGCCGTCAACAGCCACGCCGCGAACAGGGCCGAAGCGGCAAGCAACCACACAGCCAGCATGATCTTGCGGCACATCTGAAGCGCGACGACAGCCTCGTAAAGCATGCCCGCCAAAATGGGAGCAAGCGATACCGTAAATAACTGCGCGTGACCGCCCTGAATATACGAATTGTTTGATACCAAACAAGTCGCCGCGCCTACACATGAGAGGAAACTAGAATTTCCGATCGCTCGCCGCGACAACACATAGAAGCCCACAAACCCTAACAGTTTAATGACGATGTTCACCACCTCGGACGACAAAAACGGGTCGGCGCCAAGGCCGCGTGCAATCGAGTAAATCAAGCCAAATATAAAATACCCATCATTATAGCCGAGCGTTCCAGTCGCAGGATAGAAGGCAAACGTCTGCGACCACGCCGAAAAACCCCGGAACACATTAAACCAATGCTCTAGAATAGATACCTCTATGTCTCCGTCGTAGGCGTCGCCATAGACAATGTTAAAGTGGCTGAATACGTCGTAGCGGAAGAACAGCATCAATGACCCCAGGAGGGACGCGAAGAAAAACAGGCTACTCGTGCAGGATGCCGTAATCTGTGAATTCCTTGGCGGGCTGTCCTGGCTTATTTGCTTCGCTGTCATGCCCGGTAAGGCCGTTGACGCCCTGATTTAGCCATCCGGAGCAGCCGTCCCACCGCTCTTATCGGCGTGGTCACCCGCCAGGACGTGGAGTGCAACATAGCATCAATCTGAGAGCGTAGCTGTTCGATCTCTGTCACCATGGCATCATTGAGTACAGTCGCACGTTCGCCGAACTTGTAGTTGTGGGTTACAGCTTTCGGGTAAAGCAAAACGTCGTCGACAGCGCCATGGAAAACGATGTTGGCATGGAGGAAGGCCACTGGGTCCCCCTGCCCTGCCCGGTGCTCAGCCCCCGTCGGGTCGGGCGTGTAAACCTCGAACGCGTGCCATAATTGCTGGGCAAACTGACGCGGACTGAACCCATGGTGGTTCATTAGGCACCAGCTATTGAATTCCATCCAAATGCGGGGGGAGAAACGTTTGATAAGCTCGGCCGCGCCATCAAGCACGGCAGGCTCATAGCCTTCTACATCCATCTTGATGAAGTCGACTCGCTGCAAACCTGCCTCCACCTGGTAATTATCCAAGGTGGTCATCCGCGTGAGCCCATGATCATCCAACCCGATGACCGTTACGACATGAGAGCTCGCACCCGCCCCAGCAACGAGGATCGCATCCTCGCGATGTCCCAATGCGGCACCGATCACCGTGCAATTCGTCACGCCATTCCGGGCAATATTCTGTTGTAGATGTCGGGCGTTGACGGGATTGGCTTCGAAAACATGAACGTGCCCGGCGGGCAGGCAAGTTGACAGAAGCAATGCCGTAAGTCCGATGTTGCCGCCCGCATCGATCACGGTGGCGTCCGGCGCGAGATTTCTGGCGACCCAGGCTTGGAGCGCTGCCAGACCTGCTATGGCCCCTTCAATGTCGACAAAATAAGGATCGTGAGGTTCACCGCTAAGCTGCAATCTTCTCCCAAACGCCAAGACGTCTTTTACGCTTCCCGCCATTTCCTGCCCTTGCTAACGCAACACCGTCTTACGCCCAATCGGCGCGGTTTGGGAACGGGCGGCGCTGCGTGGCATCAGCCGCCACCAGTGGCGCAGCGATTGGCATAGCATTTGCACTTTAATCCAACGCAGCAAGCCGGCACGTCGTGAGCCGGCTGAGGCTCAAGCCGCTCGATGCAGAGGAAGTCAAGCCGATATGCGATCCCTCAATAAGGCCATTGCTTGCGGAACCCTCGCCATCATCGCCGCCGTGACGAGCGCCCGGGCTGATTGCCTGGACGACATCCGCAAGGCAGGCGTGATCAAGTCCGGCAACGGCATCATGGGCGATAAGCCGAGCGTCTGGCAAAACCAGGACGGCAGCTATTCGGGCTTCGAATGGGACCTGTTTCAGGAAATCGGCAAGCGCATCGGCGTTCCCAAGCAAGAGTATGTGGTTACGGAATGGACGTCCCTGATCCCTGGCCTGAAGGCAGGCCGGTGGGACATCATCCTGTCCGGCATGGCCGTGACGCAGGAACGCATCCAGGGCGCTGGCATCACCTACTCGGACCCATATTTCCTGCTGTATGATTACGCGATCGTACCTAAGGACTCCAAAATCCAGACGCTGGCGGATTTGAAGGGCAAAACCATCGGCTCCACCCTGGGCACGATGGACTCGCTCAATGCCCATCAGATGGTCGAGGAAGGCGAGGCGGCAAAAGTGCTCGACTTCAACGATTTCGGCGCGCCGTTTGTGGCGTTGCGCAACGGCCAGGTGGATGCCGTGGTCTTGGACCAGAGCACGCTGTTCGGGCAACAGGCGAACTTGCACGATCTAAGGACGGTCGGCGAGCCGATCAAATACCATCCAAAGCCAGACTGGGCGGCGGCCGAGGCCAAGGCTCCCTACGTCCTCGGCAGCCTGGCCATCGGGGTGCGCAAAGACTGCCCGGCGCTGCTGGCTGCCATCAACGGCGCGATTGAAGGCATGAACAAGGACGGCACGCGCAAGGCGCTCCTGGTCAAATACGGCATATGGTCAGATGAACAAGCCAACCTGATGAAGTAGGCCCGCCCGGCCAGTGTACGATTTCTTCTTCGTTTTGGTGCCGCGGCATTTCCCGTTCCTGCTGGCGGGAGCAGTCGTCACGCTCGAGTTGTCATTCGTCAGCATGGCCTGCGCGCTGGCCGTGGGGCTGCTGGCCGCGATGGGGCGGCTCAGCGGCCGGCGATGGCTGGAATGGCCGTTGCTGGCCTATGTCGAAATCTGGCGGGATGTGCCGCTGATTGTGCAGCTTTTGGTGATCTATTTCACTTTGCCGGAGATCGGCATCGTGCTGCCCGGCTTCTGGGCGGGCGTTGTCGGCCTCAGCCTTAATCTCGGCGCCTATATGTCGGAGGTGTTCCGCGCCGCAATCCTGTCGGTAGACCCGGGACAAAGTGCCGCCGGGCTTTCCATCGGCATGTCACGGGCGATGGTTTACCGCCGGGTGGTGCTGCCGCAAGCGTTGCGGATCGCCGTGCCGACCATCGGCGGCTATTTCATTTCGCTTCTGAAAGACTCATCGCTGGTGTCTTTCATCGCCGTCAACGAGCTGCTGCGCCACGGCACCATCGTCATTGCCAACACCTTCGCCAGCATGCAGGTGTACATGATGGTGGCGGCGATCTACTTCGTGCTCAGCTTTGTGGCAGCGCGCTTGGTGCGCTGGCTGGAGCGGCAGCTCACCCCCGCCTACCTGCGCCGGCAGAGCAAGCGCGTCGCGGCACTGGTGGCCGACCCCGTGCCGGCCGAATGAGTGAACCATTGCTGCAGGTGCGTGGGTTGCGCAAAAGCTTTGGCGCCCTCGAAGTGCTGAAGGGCGTCGACATGGCGGTGCATCCGGGCGAAGTCACCTTCCTAATCGGGCCAAGCGGCGGCGGCAAATCCACGCTTATGCGCTGCATGAACTTCCTGGACCTGCCAAACGCGGGGGAAATCGTGTTTGGCGGCAAACGCCTCTGCCACGAGGACGGCCACCTGTTTCACGCCGCGCCCGAACGCGTGCTGCGGACCGCGCGCAGCGAGATGCCGATGGTGTTCCAGCACTTCAATCTGTTCAGCCACCGCACCGTGCTGCAGAACGTGCTGGAGGGCCCGGTGATGGTGCAGCGGCGCCGGCGTGACGCCGTGATTCCCGAGGCCGAGGACATCCTGCGCCGCGTCGGCCTATACGAGAAGCTGGACCACTACCCGGATCAGTTATCCGGGGGGCAGAAGCAGCGCGTGGCGATCGCCCGCGCCTTGGCCATGCGCCCAAGGCTGATCCTATTCGACGAACCGACCTCGGCATTGGACCCGGAATTGGTTGCCGGCATCCTGGAGACCATCCGCGGCCTGGCCGAAGGCGGCATGACGCTGATCGTGGTCAGCCACGAGATGGGGTTTGCCCGCAAGCTGGCCGACCGGGTGCACTTCATCGCGGACGGCAGGATCCTCGAATCCGGCTCGCCGGAGCAGATCTTCGACAATCCCGGCAACAGCCGCCTGACCGGCTTCATCCGCTCGATCCTGCACTGATGGCGCAGTCCCGCCGCATGAACCTGGTCGCCTACATGAAGACCGGGCCGACCGCCAATCACGCCGGCGGCTGGCGTCACCCCGCCGCGGCGCTGCACGACCTCTTCGAGCCGGAGCGCTACGAGCACCTTGCGCGCGTGCTGGAAGCGGCTTGCTTCGACGCCGGGTTCTTTGCCGACACGTTCGGCTTGGTCGACCTGCATGGCGGCAGCTACGACACCAATCTCGGCCGCGGCGGCCAGATCAGCTACCTGGACCCGATGGCGGTGCTGCCGCTGATGATGCGGGTGACGCGGCATATCGGCTGGGGCGCCACGCTGTCGACCACCTTCAACACGCCCTACCATCTCGCGCGCACGCTCGGTTCGCTGGATTTGCTGTCCAAAGGCCGGGCGTGCTGGAACGTCGTCACCTCCGCGACCGAATTGGAGGCACAGAACTTCGGCTTGGAGGGGCTGCCGGCCAAGGACGCGCGCTACGACCGTGGCGACGAGGTGCTGGAAGCGTGCTGTGCGCTGTGGGATGGCTGGGACGGGGACGCGCTGGTGCTGGACCGGCAAAGCGGCGTGTTTGCCGACCCGGCGAAGGTCCGCCGCGCCAACTATGCCGGCCGCTACGTCCGCACCCGCGGCCCGCTGAGCATCCCGCGCAGCCCGCAAGGCCGGCCCGTGTTGCTGCAAGCCGGGGCATCGCCACGGGGGCGGGCGTTTGCGGCGCGCTGGGCGGAGGCGATCTTCTGTACGCCGCACAGCAAGGCGCAGGCGCAGGCGTTCTACGCCGACATCAAGTCGCGCACGCAAGCCTGCGGCCGCCCGCCGCAGCACTGCGCGGTGCTGCCCTCCATTGCCGTGGTGGTGGGCGAAACCGACAGCATTGCGCGCGAGAAGTCGGCGTACCTCGACTCGCTGGCAGACCCGGAGCTGGTGCTGGCCGGCAACTCCCACTTGCTGGGCGTCGACCTCAGCCGGCACCACACCGAGGTGGACGTGCTGGCGCAACAGGGCAACCAGGGCATCCAGGGCTCGACCGACCGGGTGGCGCAACAGGCTCGCGATGAGGGGCTGAGCTTTGCCGAGGCTGCCGGCAAGCAACGCACTTTGCTGGTGGGCTCGCCATCCAGCATTGCCGACCAGATGGAGGATTGGTTCCGCGACGATGCCTGCGACGGCTACATCGTCTGGCCAACGGTGTTTCCGCTGATGTTCGAGGAGTTCGGCCGGCTGGTCGTCCCCGAGCTGCAGCGCCGCGGTTTGCTGCGAACCGAGTATCGCGGCCGCACGATGCGCGACAACCTACGCACGCCCTGATGCCGTGTTGCCTCCCTCTCCCTGCGGGAGAGGGCTGGGGTGAGGGGCCAACACCATTAGCCGACATACGAGTTGACCGGCCGCGACAGCCCCAAGCGGTCCCGCAGATAGCCAGGTTCATACCCGGTGCGATACAGCCCGCGACGCTGCAGCTCGGGGATCACCAGATCCACGAAGGCCGCCATGTCGCCAGGAAGCTGGTTGAAGGTCAGCATGAAGCCGTCGGCCGCCCCCGCCGCCATCCACTCCGCCATGGTGTCGGCAATGTCGGACGGGCTGCCCACCATCGTGCTCTTGCCTCGCTCATAGCTCATGAACAACTCACGCAGGGTCGGATTGCGGTCGCGGATGGCGGCAACAATCTGGTCGAAATAGGCTTTGTGGAAGCGGGCTTCCTGCGGGATCAGATGCGGTGGGATCGGCTCATCGAGCGGCAGCCCCGATAGATCCACTTCCAGGTCGTTGCTGAGAAAGAATCGGCCCACCGTCGGGTGCATCAGCGCCTGCATGGCCGCATGCTTGTCCCGCGCCTCCTCGCGAGTGCGCCCAACCACTACGCTGAGCCCGGCCAGGATTTTGAGGGCGCCGGGATGTCGGCGGTATTTCGCCATGCGTCCCTTCAGGTCGGAGTAGAACGCGACCGCCTCCGCGAGGTTGGTGGCGGTGCCGAATACCACTTCGGCGACCTCGGCGGCAAAGTCCCGCCCAATGTCCGACGCACCCGCCTGGATCGTCACGGGATAGCCTTGCGGCGGGCGGGCGATGTTGAGCGCGCCGTCCAAACGGAAGTGCTTGCCGTGGTGATGCAGCACGTGGAATTTCGCCGGGTCGAAATAGTAGCCGCTGGCGCTGTCTTCGACCACGGCGTCATCTTCGTAGCTGTCCCACAGCGCCCGGGTGACCGCGACGTGCTCGCGGGCGCGTTCGTATCGCTCGGCATGGGGCGGCAGGGCATCGAGGCCGAAGTTCAGCGCGACGTAGGCATTGGCCGAGGTCACCACGTTCCACGCCGCCCGGCCATGGCTGATGTGGTCGAGCGAAGCGAATTGGCGCGCGAGATTGTAGGGCTCGGTGAACGTCGTGGACGCCGTGGCACCCAAGCCAATATGCCGCGTCGAGCCGGACACCGCGGCCAGCAGGGTGAGTGGCTCAAACGAGTTCATGAACAGCGGGTATCGGCTCCAAGCCTCCAGGTTCTCGGTGCGGGCGGCTGGCGTGTCGGCGATGAAGAACAGGTCGAACAAGCCACGCTCGGCGAGCTGCGCCATCGCGACGTAGTAGTCGATGCTGTTGGCGGCTCCCCGCGTCGCCCCCTGGTGCAGCCAGGAGCCGGGATGCACCCCGGCCGCGCATTGCATCAGCAAAGCCAGCTTGATCTGGGGTGCCGACATCAAACCTCCTCAGCCGCCAATCAGGCTTCAATCGTCTGGCTGCGACGGTGCGCCAGGCCGGCCGCCGCAAGCATGCGGGCGAGCAGGTACGGCGGGTGGAAGGTGGTGGAGAGCGTGGCGCCGAGGCCGAGATGGGTCGTCACCCGCGCCATCAGCGGCAGCACCAGCATCGGGTCGAGATAGCTGATTTGGCCGCCACGCTCGACATAGGTGCGGAACGTGCCGCCATAAACGTCGGGGATGCCGAAGGTGTCGGCGAAGAAACACGCGTCAAACCGCGCCGCCTCCAGCGTGAGCGCCAATTGCTCGTAGCGGCGCGGGTCAAAGATGTCGTGCAGCGCCGCGGCGGGATGGCGCCATCCGCCGGCATGGGTGGCCGTGGGACCGGTCTTGAGGTAGGCGACGAGCTTCATGCGTGACTGGCGGCGCAACACGGCTCCTTGGCCTGGCTGGGCGGACCTCGTTCTCCAGGCGCCGTCACGCAATCAGCGTGCCACGATCGCCCGGTTGGCATGGCCCATTGGTTTCTTGGCGCCATTGGCTCGGCAGCTCGACGCACACGCTGGCGCCACCCTCCGAGGCGAGCAACTCCGCGTTGCCACCCACGCCCTGCGCCATCGCCCGCACAATCGACAGCCCCAACCCGGTACCACCTTGGTCACGCGAGGTGGTAAAGAATGGTTCGAACACTCGGCCGCGGTTTGCCGGGGAGATGCCTGGACCATTGTCCTCGACGGTGATCCATGTCCGCGCGTCGCCGCTGCGGGCCGAAACGGTGACGCTCGCCCCGGAGCCGTGGCCATCGGCACTGGCATGGGCAGCGGCATTGTCGAGCAGGCTGGCGAGCAACGCGCTGAGCGCATCGGCCGGCAAGGCGACGGTGCAGGATCCGACGTCCACATGCACCGCCATCCCGCGCTCCCGATAGGCGTGGAGCAGTGCCTCGAGCACGGCATCGACGTTGGTGGCCGGCCCTGCTCCAGGCCGCATCATGTCAGCCCGCGCCAGATCCAGCAGGCGCCGCACCAAACGGTCCAACCGTTGCGTGTTGCCGGCCAGAATGCCCAGCAGCTTGCGGCGCTCGGCTGCCGGCAAGGTGTCGGCATGGTCCTCCAGCAGTTCAGCCGCGCCGCGCAACCCAGCGAGCGGCGTCTTGAACTCGTGCGACACGCTGGCGGCGAAGGCGGTGATGTAGCGGGCGCGCTGGTCCAGCATCGTGGCCATGCGGGTGAGCGCGGCCGACAGGTCTGCCACCTCGCGAGTACCGGGGCGCCGCAGCGGCGCTGCCTGGCCGCCAAGCGCCGCGAATTGCGCCTGGGCCACGACAACCGCCAGCGGCCGCGTGACCAAGCGCGACAGCCCGGCGGCAAGCAAGCCTCCCGCCGCCAGCAAAGAGACCAGCAGGGCGCCCAGCTCCCAGCGTTTGGCCCACACCGCCTGTCCCATGTCGCGCGGCGTGCGGGACAGCACCACGGCGCCAAGCAGCCCGGCGGCGCCCTGCACCGGCAGCACCACAAACACCCGCAGCCCAGACGGCCGCGACAGGGTACCGACCGAGTCCGACATCTCCCACGCTTCCCGCCGGCGCAACGCCGTGGCGATCGGTGCGCCGGCCAGCACGCGCGCGACCTCTTGCCAGCCAGCCAGGCTCTTTCCCAGGTCCGTCCCGGTGGTGGCAATGATGACGCCATGCGCGTCCGTCAGCCGCAGGGCGGACAACGCAACCGGTTGCGCGTCTTGAATCATGGGGGACAGGGCCCGCCCGATCGCACTGGCCAGCGGGTCCGGCACGCGGGTGGCCGGGGCGGCGGCCGGCGGCGGCGGCAGCACCGGGTCGATGGCCAAATCCACGCCGGGCCGGGTGAGCAGGCTGACCGCCGCCGCACTCAGCCCGCCCGCATGGTTGGCGAGCGGGGGCGGGGCAGGTGTTTCGGGAGACAGGCGGCCCAGCTCCGCCCGGACGGCGGCCGACCAGACAACCGCCTGCGCCACCAGCTCGTCCTCGGTCTGGCCGACCAATGCGCTCTCGTATACGCGCACCGCCCACAGCGCCGTGATCGGCAGCGCAAGCACGGCCATGTTGCTCACCAGAAGCAGCAGCCAGAGCGGCGGCGGCTTGCGCCCGGCAAACCCTAGTCGCACGGGCCGAGCCGGTAGCCGAACGCCGCCAGCGTCTCGATCGGTGCCGCGCCGACGGCGGCGAACTTCGCGCGAACCCGGCGCACGTGGCTGTCGATGGTACGGTCGCTGACGACCCGCTCGCTGGCATAGGCCCGGTCCATCAGCTCGTCGCGCGAGAAGACGCGGCCGGGCCGGGCCATGAGGGTCCGCAGCACGCCGAGTTCGGTGGCGGTCAGCGGCACGTCCCGGCCATCCCAGGTCACGTGCAAGGTCTCGGTGTCCAGCCGCAGCCGGCCATGGATGAGCGCTCCTGGGGTGAGCGTCCCAGGAGGCGGCGGCGCAGCGCGGCGGAGCAGGGCACGCACCCGGGCGACCAACTCACGAGGCGAAAACGGTTTTGCCAGGTAGTCGTCACCGCCGATTTCGAGCCCGACGACGCGGTCCACTTCGCTGTCGCGCGACGACAGGAACAGGATCGGCACGGTGCTGTGGCGGCGCACGGCGCGGCAAACGTCCGTGCCGTCCATCTCCGGCAGCATCACGTCCAAGATCACCAGGTTTGGCCCCTCGCCTGGGGAGCGGGCGCCGATCTGTGCCAGGGCAGCGGCACCGTCAGCGGCCTCGGCCGTGGCAAACCCGGCTTGGCTGAGGGCGATCCGCACCACCTCCCGGATCGCCGGGTCGTCATCCACAATCAGCACCCGGTTCATGGCGCATTTGCACCGCATTTGCACCGAGATGCCATGGCTTTTCACCGCCGCCGCCATCATGGCTGCGCAGCTTGGCGCCATTGCTACGGCCATCCAACCAGGGCAAGGCGTATGGGCGAAATGAGGGGTTTATCGATCTTGCTGTTCGCGCCCTTGCTGATCTTGGTCGCCGCGCCGCTCGGTTTCATCGTGCCCCACATCCTCCGCGGGTTCGCATCGTGGCATAGGCATCGCTGTACGCGCTGTCAGCCTTGGGCCGATGTCGCCCTGTCGGCTGCTTTTGAGACCACCCGAGTACCGGAGCTTCGAGCCATGCGAACCAGCCTAGCGGCCGCCCTCCTCGTGACCGCCGTCTGCACCGCGGCCTTCGCCGCCGAGGCCGCGCCGGTGGTGACCACCGACCCCGACGGCGACAGCGTCCGCGCTTGCCTGGAGTTTGGCCGGGCGCTCGACACCAGCGCGGACGCCCATCCCGGCGACTACGTGACGGTCACGCCCGCCGTGCGCCCGACGGTCACCGCCAACGGCGACCAGCTTTGCGTGGGGGGACTCGGCTACGGTGTGCACTACAGCCTCACCGTGCATCCTGGGGTCGCCTTTATCGGTTCGCGTCTAGGCGCCGAGGCCACCGCCACAGTCGACACGCCCGACCGGGACCCGCTGGTGGCCGTCGGCGGCCGCGGCTGGATCCTGCCGCGGCAGGGGGCGACGGGCATTGCCATCCAGACCGTGAACGTTCCGCTCGTGCGCATCCGGGTGTTGCGGCTGGCAGCCCGCAAGCTGGCGGCCACGACCGGGGGGGACACCGACGCAATCGACGCCGTGGACCCGTCGAAGCAGTCTTGGCACCTGTATGAACTGCGCAGCCAGGCGGCCGGAATGACGCAAATCTGGTCCGGCACCATGCAGACCGGGGCCGGGCGCAACCGGACGGTGGAAACCGCCTTCCCGCTGGCGGGGATTGTGGACCCGGCCAAGCCCGGCGCCTACCTGGTCCTGGCCGAGGATGCCGCCAAGCCCCCGGCCAAGCTCACGGCCGATGCGAACGACGATGACAGTGACCAAGCCGTCGCCGGCCATTGGGTGCTGAGCACGGATTTGGGCGTCTCCTCGCTGCAGGGCCAGGACGGGCTGCATGTGACGGTCCGCTCCCTGGCCAGTGCGGCGCCGTTGCCGGGGGTGCGGCTGGAGCTGCGCGCCAAGTCGCAGGACACGCTGGCCGAGGCCGCCACCGACGCGCAGGGCGCCGCCGTATTCGCGCCCGGCCTGCTGCGCGGCAAGCTCGCCGCCGCCCCGGCCGTGCTGGTGGCGCGCACCGCGGCGGGTGATTTCGCCGTGCAGAACCTCACCGCG
>CAXTNN010000043.1:14227-18785 GCA_964245545.1 uncultured Acetobacteraceae bacterium
GGGTTTCGACCTGTCGGACCGTGGCGCCGATGGCCGGGTATCGCCGGGTCCGATCGAGGCGTTCGTCTACACCGACCGCGGCATCTACCGGCCCGGCGAGACGGTCAACGTCACCGCCCTGCTGCGCACCGCCGGGCTGTCCGCGGTGGACGGCGCGGGCTTGACCCTGGTGCTGCGCCGGCCCGATGGGGTGGAGGCCAGCCGCACGGCGCTGCCGCCGGCGCCTGATGCCGGGTTCGAGCAGGCGTTGGCGCTCAGCCCCACCGCGGCGCAGGGCAACTGGACGATCGAGGCGTTCGTGGACCCGAGCCTGCCGCCCGTCGGCCGCGCCTCGGTCTCGGTGATGGATTTCGTACCGCAGCAGCTCAAGGTGGGGCTCACCGCCACGGCCACGGCCACCGGGGCGGCAAACGGGGCGGAGGTGCGGCTGTCCGGCGCCATCGACGGGCGCTTTCTTTATGGCGCCCCCGCCGCCGGGCTGCATGCCGAAGGCGATCTCCGGCTCCTGCGCGACGAACACCCGGTGGCCGCCGCGCCGCAATACAGCTTCGGCAATGCCGACGAGACGATCCCGGACGCGCTGCAAACCCTGACGCTGGACGACGCCGACGCAGCCGGGCATGTCGCCATCGACGCCGCGGTAAAAATCCCCGACGGCATCGGCTCGCCCTTGCGCGCCGCCGTGACCGCCGGGCTGGTGGAGCCGACTGGGCGCGCAGTGAAGCAGACCTTGTCGCTGCCGATCCATAACCACAAGCTGCTGATCGGTATCCGCAAGCTGTTCGGCGACCAGGTGAACGAGGGCAGCCCCGCCCAGTTCGCCGTCCGCGCCTTCAACGCCGCGGGCGAGCCGGTGGCGGCCGCCGGCCTGCATTGGCGGCTTTATGTCGAGAACCACCACTGGGATTGGTGGCGGGAGAACGGCAGCGGCTCCGGCTGGACGTTCCACACCTACACCACCGAGGACGAGGTCGCGTCCGGCACGCTCGATGTGCAGTCCGGCGCACCCGCCGAACTCGCCAAGACGCTGGACTGGGGCGAGTACCGCCTTGCCGTGAGCGACGACGCGACCGGCGCTGCCAGCAGCGTGCGGCTCGCCAGTGGCTGGAACGGCTCGGCCGACGCCGACATCCCGGACCGGCTGGCAGTGGAAACCGACCGCGCCACCGTGGCGGTGGGCGACACGGCGCACATTCATGTCCGTGGCCCGTTCGCCGGCCCGGCGCAGGTGATCGTGGAGAGCGCCGGCCGAGTGATCGAGACCCGCCGGATCGACCTGGCGGCGGATGGCGCCACGCTGGACCTGGTGGCCACCGCCGATTGGGGCGCGGGCGTGCACGTGCTGGCAGAGGCGTTCCGTCCGCTCGCCGCAGCATCCAAGCCGCATGAGCCGGTTCGCGCCGTGGGTCTGGCCTGGGTTGCCACCGACCCGGCGCCGCACACCCTGGCCGTCAGCGTCAGCGTGCCTGCCACCGTAACCCCGCGCCAGTCTATCACCGTGCCAGTGCACGTGGCGGGGGCGCACGGCCGCGCCTTTGTCACGCTGGCGGCAGTGGATGAGGGTATCCTGCAGCTCACCCACTTTGCCAGCCCCGACCCGGTGGCAGCCCTGCTCGGCCGCACCCGGTTCGGCATGGATCTGCGCGACGATTACGGCCGCCTGCTGGAAGGCACCGCCGACGTCGGCGCCCTGCATGAGGGCGGCGACGAGGGGTCGCTCGGCGGCGCCGGCCTGCCGGTCACGTCGATCAAGGTGGTGTCGCTGTTCCACGGCCCGGTGGCGCTGGACGCGGACGGAAACGCCACGATCCCGCTCGACCTGCCGGATTTCGCGGGCGAGCTGCGGCTGATGGCGGTGGCCTATGACCATGAGGCGGCGGGCCATGCCGAAGCGACGCTGACCGTGCGCGACCCCGTGGTGGCCGAGTTGGCATTGCCGCGTTTCCTGGCGCCGGGCGACGTCGCCAGCGTGGGCGTCTCGCTGCAGGACACGGACGCGCCCGCCGGGGACTACCACTTGGCCGTCACCGCCACCGGGGCGGCGGCCTGGCGTGGGCCGGGCACGATCCTACTGCATCTCGATGCGGGCCAGCGGCGCGAGGCGCGGCTAGACCTGGCCGGCAGCGAGATCGGCATTGCCCACCTGACGGCCGAGCTGACCGGGCCGGGCGGCCTGCACATCACCCATCAATGGGACATCGCGGTGCGCTCGCCGCACCCCGACCTGGTGGTGAGCCAAGCGGCGACCCAGGCACCCGGCGAGACCTACACCGCCGGGGCGGAGCTGCTGGCGCCGTTCGTGCCGGGCAGCGTGCAGATGACGATCGGCTACTCCGCCACCGGCGCGATCGACGTGCCCGGGTTGCTGCAGTCGCTCTACACCTACCCGTTCGGCTGCACCGAGCAGCTTTCCTCCGCCGCGCTGCCGTTGCTCTACTTCAACGACGCCCGCCTGCTCGGCCGCCCCGCCAACGACCACTCAGCCCAAGACCACTCAACCCAAGCCGGGGGCGTGCACCAGCGGGTGCAGGCGGCGATCGGCACGATGATCGATCGGCAGGATGCGACCGGCCAGTTCGGGCTATGGCGCGTGGGGGACGGCAACGCCTCGACTTGGCTGAACGTGTACGTGCTCGATTTCCTGTTGCGTGCGCGGGAGGCCGGGTTTGCCGTGCCGGACAGCGTCACCGCCAACTCCGCCCGCTGGATCGAGCACAGCCTGCAAAGCGGCGACGAGGAAAGCGATGACGGCGCCTATGCCCAGCCACCGGCGCCGACGCGAGCCTATGCGGCCTATGTCTTGGCGCGCAGCAGCCGGGTCGATCCGTCCAGCCTGCGCACGCTCGCCGCGGAGCTGTCGCGGCACGACGGGATGGTCGCGTGGCACAATGGTGAGACCGCCGCGCCGATGGCCCTGGCCGACCTGGCTGGCGCGCAATCGCTGATGGGCCAGACGAACCTGGCCGAGAGCACGTTCGCCAGCGCCATCGCCAACCTGGGCGCGGCCTCGGTCCCGCCTTGGTGGCGCAACGCCTACTACTGGTCGCCGCTGCGCGAGGAGGCGGGCGTGTTGGCAGTGGCGGCGGAAACCGGGCACGATGCGGCGGTCTCGACCTTGATGGCGCGGCTCGCCCGCCAGCACCTCGACCCGGACCAGCTCAACACGCAGGAGAAGGCTTGGCTGCTGATGGCGGCCCATGCGCTGGCCAAGCGCGGCACCACCCGTTCGCTGGCGTTGAACGGAAATGCCGCGGAGACGGTGGCACTGCCCTATGCGGTGTCGCCCGACGCGGCGGCGTTGTCGCGGGGCGTCAGCGTGCGGAACGGGGATGACAAGCCGCTGTTCCGCACGGTCACGCTACGGGGCGCCCCGATCCAAGCGCCGCCCGCGCTACAGAACGGGTTCCACCTGCAGCGCCAAGCCTACGCGCTGACGGGGGAGCGCATGAACGATGCCGCGCTGCGCCAGACCGACCGCTTCATCGTGGTGCTGTCCGGCAGCGTGGACACCGACCAGTTCCGCCGGGCGATGGTGATTGATCCGCTGCCCGCCGGGCTCGAGATCGAGGCGCCGGTGTTGCGGGAGGACAGCTACCCATTCCTCGGCGAGCTGACGCAGCTCCGCGCCCATGAGGAGCGGGATGACCGCTTCCTGGCCGCGTTTGACGTGGGGGTAGACCCACGCAACGGCGGTGGCGACGACGTGGACGACAACAAGACCGACCCACTGGACGACAACGAGTTCCGCATCGCCTACGTGGTGCGCGCGGTGACGCCGGGTCACTTCGTGCGGCCGGAGACTATCGTGCAGGACATGTACCGGCCAGACGTGATGGCCCGCACCGGCGCCGGCCAGACCAGCGTGACGGCTCGGTGATGAGGCGGTGTGTGCTGACGGCGCTGCTCCTGCTGGGGGCGGTGCTGGCGGCGGACCGTGCGTTTCCGCTCGACCTCAGCCGGGCGGCCATGCTGTCGCCGGAGTTGCGCGATGCCTCGGGCCGGGTGCTGAACCTGCGCCCGGCGGCAGACGGGGCGGTCCGCCTCGCCGCCGGGCTGGGCGATGTGGGGCGTGACATCGTGCCGCTGCTGCTGGCGCGGGAAGACCGGCGCTTTTGGCTGATGCCGGGGGTGGATCCACTGGCGTTGCTGCGCGCGGCGGACCAGTTGGCGGTGCACGGCCGCATCATCTCCGGTGGCTCGACCATCGCCATGCAGGTGGCCCGCCTGCTGGAGCCGCACCGGCGCAGCCTAGGCGGCAAGCTGCACGACATTGCGCGCGGGCTGCAATTGCAAGCTCACCTCGGGCGCGACGAGATACTGAGGCTATACCTCACCCTGGCGCCGATGGGCGGCAACGTGGAGGGCGTGCGGGCGGCGTCGCTGCTGTATTTCGGCTGCGAGCCGGCAGCACTCACCCGCTCGCAGGCCGCGCTGATCGTTTCACTGCCGCAAAGCCCGGCGCGCCGCCGCCCCGACCTGCATCCCAACGCCGCGTGGCAGGGCGCCGCGCGGGTGCTGGCCGCCGCGGTGGTCCTGCTGGCCGCGTTCGTGCTGCACT
>CAXTNN010000044.1:0-18571 GCA_964245545.1 uncultured Acetobacteraceae bacterium
GTGTCAGGCCGCTGCAGCCTCCGAGATTCATGTCGGCCTCGCTAGAATTGTCTCCTTGAATGGCTTGCAAGGCAAATGAGCCGGCACAGGTGCGGCTGTTCCGACAGTTGCCACCCGGCGACTGGACGGTTGCCTTTGCGCGGTGGCACGTGCGGCCTTTCTGGCCGAAACGCGCTTCGTCCTGCAATCACAGCGTCAGACGATTACGCGACCCGAAGCACGCGCGGCATCACGATCATCGATCGCGACCCCTTCTGAGCCAATGGCTATCTCGAGCAGACAAAGCGCGCGGTAGCCACGGTGCCGACGCAGCGACCATGCCCCTGATGGGCTACGAACAGCCGATTCAAGGCCAGGTCGAGGGTATCACCCGGCATTCACCTGGATGCGGCTCGCGCAATAGAGGCCGGCAACCATCAAGCTGGCTGCCGTGTCGGACGGCATCGTCCTTGCCAGACGGGGCCCACCCGAAAAACCATCTCGCGGCTTGGTTGTCACGCGCGTCGATACATCACCCGTCCAATGGTGTTCAGCAAGAGCTGTGCAGCGAGGATGGCCGTGGTGCCCGTGTGATCGTAGTCCGGCGCGACCTCGACCAAGTCAATGCCAACCACCGTGCCTCGCCGGGTAAGACCGTCGAGCAGTTCCAAGACCTCGTAATAATGAAAGCCGCCATGGCTTGGAGTTCCCGTTCCCGGCGCGATGGACGGATCAAAGCCGTCGACGTCGATTGACAAGTAGTAGCGTGTGCTAGCCGGTATGCGCGCGAGGACAGCCTCGATACCCATCCGGCGCACTTGCCGGACCGACAGGATGTCGGACCCCATAGCGCGCGCGGCTTCGTAGCCGTCCCGGGCCGTGGAGGAGACGTTACGAATGCCGAGCTGCGTAAGACCTGTCACATGGCGCTGTTCGGCGGCCCGGCGCATGGGCGAGCCGTGCCCATAGCGAACGCCATGCCGCTCATCGACGAAATCCAGGTGCGCGTCGATCTGCACCAGGTGCACCGGCGCCTCGCCTGCGAAGGCCCGGATGCAAGGAATGTTGACAGAATGATCGCCGCCGACCACCACAGGCAGCGCTCCCGCAGCAAGGATTGCCCGCACGCCGACCTCGATGTTGGCGTGGCTCCTTTCCGTATCCGTGTGGATGATATCGGCGTCGCCGATGTCCACGATGCGGACGTCCTTGAGGTAGGTCACGTCATCCTCGTGGTCGTAGGCGCCGGCATGGCCGAAGGAGAACAGGGTCGAGGCTTCGCGCACCGCCCGCGGCCCGAAACGTGCCCCGGCACGCCACTGTGTTCCAAAGTCGAAAGGTGCCCCTAGAAAGGCGACGTCGGCATCAATCCTGGTCCAATCGGGCTGGTAGGGGTTCTTGCCAAAAGTGGCTATGCCGACGAATGGCAGGTCCAGGCGACC
The DNA here is from genome assembly GCA_964245545.1 of uncultured Acetobacteraceae bacterium. Lineage (GTDB taxonomy): Bacteria > Pseudomonadota > Alphaproteobacteria > Acetobacterales > Acetobacteraceae > LMUY01. Next base: position 1,422 of record CAXTNN010000044.1, read on the forward strand.
GGTGTCATAGGCGTGAGCCATGGGCGTTCTCCGTGTCAGGTTAAGTGTTTATGCCAGGTGTCCAGGAATGGGCGACCTCCTGACAGAGCTACGTCAAATCGAACACTCCCGGACCGGCGAATGTCCCTTGCTCGCCGTCGCGGACGCCGGATTTTGCCACAGGTGGAATTCGTCGGTGGATGCCTGCATTTCCTCCAACAGCCATCGGCGAAACGCTGCAACGCGCGGCACGTCGTTCGCACCTGGGGGATAAATCAAGTGATAAGCACCCTGGCCCCGCGCGACCTCTGGAATGGGTCGGATCAACCTACCCGATGACAATTCAGAATGGATCATAATCGGGTCAATCACCGCGATGCCTAACCCTTCCAATGTCGCTTGGATGACCATGTTGCGCGTCGCAAGCATCAGGCGCCGACTTTCAGGCGGTATGGCCTGGCCGGTGGCTTTGAACCAGCAAGCCCAATCGTTGGGGCGTGGCTTGGCCACCAGCAAGGTATATTGGGCTAAGTCCGCCACCATCCGCAGCGGACAGTCTGCCGTAATCGCGGAAGGCGAGCAGACGAGAACAAGGGGTTCAATCCGCAAGAAGTCGCTGGCGACGCCGGGCCAGTGACCGTCGCCATAAGCGATCGCGCAGTCCAATGTGTCCCGCTCAAAGTTCACGTCGGCGGTTGAGACACGGATTTCGGCGTGGCGGAACTGCTTCTGGACCGAGGCAAACCGGGGCAGCAGCCAGCGTATGGCAAAGGTCGGCGGCGCGTTGATGATAAATGGCGCGTCAATTTCTTTGGAGGTGACCCGCTCGACCGCTGTCCATAGCTGCTTTAGGCAGCCGTCAACGTCCGTATGCAACAGGCGTCCCGCATCGGTGAAAGCCAGCCCGCGGCCCGTCCGCTTGAACAGCTTCACCCCGAGCTGCCCCTCCAACACCCCGAGCTGATAGCTCAACGCGGAGGGCGTCAGATAGAGCTCCTGAGCGGCCTGCGCGAGGTTCAAATGGTGGCCGATGACCTGGAAAGTGCGGAGGTGATTGATCGATGGCAGAACGTGCATTGGTGAGTTCCGATCGGCAGGCGACATCCCTGGGATCGTAAACCTAACCCGCTCTGCCGGGATAGAGCACTGGGGCGCCGTCTGACCGACTGCCCAGATCAGAGATCAAGAACAAGCTCCGCTGATTTGGCTCGCGAGCAACAGGGGGTGAATTGATCACCCCGCTCCCGCTCGGCGTTTGTCAGGAAGTGATCGTGATGCTCGAGCTCGCCGGCCAGCACCCGGGTTACACAGGTTCCGCATATTCCTTGTTCGCACGATACGGGTACCACGACCCCATTCGCCGCCAGGGCCTCCACCACCGATTGGTCCGGTCCCACTTCTAGACTCCGGCCGCTGCGCGCCAGCTTCACCCGGAAGCCACCCGCAGCAATCCCTTCAGATGGCGCCGCGGCGAAGTATTCCCGGTGCAGGTTTTTCTCGGCCCACCCCGCCTGCCTGGCGGCATTCAACGCGGCCTCCATGAACCCGCTTGGTCCGCAGACATAAAGATGCTTGCCCGGGATGGGGGCACGGCACACCAGAGCGAAGTCGATCGCACCTGGCGGCTTGGCATCATCGCAATACAAGCAGAACCGGTCGCCGGGAACGGCTGACTGCAGCCGCTTGAGAAAGGCCGCCGTGGGAAGGCTACGCACGCAGTAATGCAACTCGAAGGATTGGTTTGTGGCCGCAAGATGCTCAGCCATCGTCAGCAATGGCGTAACACCGATGCCGCCGGCGATTAACACTGAGTGGTCGGCCTCCTCCACCAGGGCGAAATGGTTACGCGGTCCGTCGACAGCCAGGTGGTCTCCCTCCTTCAGCCCATGCATGGCGTGTGAGCCGCCGCGTGACTCCGTCGCTTTCAGCACGGCGATCATATAGCTGTCGGTCCGGTCAGCTTCACCGCACAGTGAATATTGCCGCGTCATCGTACCGGGCAGATGAACATCAATATGCGCCCCAGGGCCAAATGGCGGCAGCGGCTGACCATCCTCCTTCGCCAACACGAACGACCGAATGCCGGACGCGACATCGTGGATCTCGCGGATGATGACATCGATCATCGTATCGCCTCCACACTCAGGGATTCTTCAGCCGCAATCGGGCCAGGACGGAACGCCAGCCCAAGGATCAGCAGAGCGCCAAGCGCTGGCAGCAGCGCCATGCCCAAAAGGATCGAGTCCGGCTGACAACCATAGGCCAGCACCGTTCCCACCAGCATGGGCGAGGCAATCTTGCCGATTTGGCCCGCCGTTCCGCCGAGACCCAGCGCAGTTGACCGCATTCGGGTGGGATAAACCTGCGCAAACAACGCCAAGGGTGCGGACTGCCCGATGCCGCCCGTGAAACCGATCACGAAACCGCTTGGCAGCAGAACCGAGAAATTCGCGACCTGATAGCTCATGAGAATAACGGTCGCTCCCAGTAGGAGCAGCGCTGGCAGCAACGACCGCGTTGGGCCGAATTTGCCAATGACATAGCCGGCGACTCCAAGTCCAAGCATAGAGCCTATATCCAGCCCCGACAGAATGGCGGAGGTTTGCATCACGGGAACGCCCTTCGCCTGTAACAAGGGCGTCAGCCACACCGTCATCACTTTGATCGTTGCATAGCTGAATAGCAGCACGCCTAGCAGGACCAGGGTGACAGCGCTCCGCCCCTCACCAAAGATCGCCCTGACCGGCACTTGCTGCGGCCGCGTGGTCGTTGCCACCCTCTCGGTGGGCAACTCATCTGGATCAAAACTATCTTTCGGATACAGCCGTCCAAAAACGGCACGCAGCTTGTCCGTTCGCCCGCGCAGGATGAGGTAGCTGAGCGATTCCGGCAGCCAGACGAGCATCGCCAGCGCCGTGGCAATCGAAAGCGCGCCGCCGAGCGCGAACACAGCCCGCCAGCCGAGCGTGGTCAGCACGTAGCCATTGACGAGCGCTCCAATCGCCGCACCGAGCGAATAATTGGCGTAAAGCAGCCCGACAGCCAGACCCCGATGCTTCCTCGACACATACTCCGACCCGAGCGCTAGCACACACGGGAAGATACCACCGAGGCCGATGCCGCCAATGAAGCGCACGAATAACAACCCGGCATAAGTATCGACCGCCGCCGTTCCAAGGGTTAGGCCCGCGATCAAGAACGCCGAGATCACAACCAACGGCCGCCGTCCGAGCCGGTCCGCGAGATAGCCGAACAACACTGTCCCAATCAGGCCGCCGAGCTGCAATGCCGAGAAGATCAGGCCGAAGTCGGACAACGGGATATTGAGTGCAACCGACATCGACTTTGTGGCAACGCTGATCGACTGTGTGTCCAGGCCATCAAGAAAGATGACCGATCCGCAGAGGGCAAGAATGATGCGCTGATATGCAGAGAACGGCCGGGAGTCGATCAGCTCCAATGCCCCATGGGCGGAACGCTGTTCTCTCATGCCGTTTCCCCTAGAGGCGGTGATTTTTGACCCGCCGTTATAAAGACATCTTCTCGCCCATGCCGACCGCTGGAGCGGCGGTAAACTTACTCCGCTGCCGCCCGCACCAAATCCCGCGCCTGCTGTTGCTCTTCCATGATCATAGCCTTCAGCATGCGCCGGACGCGGATCGCTGCCGCATCGGTCGCCAGCAAAATAGGCTTTTGCGCCAACAGATCGCTGCTGCCCATTCGGGTCTGCACGGCTTCGATCATGGGCTTATCCTGCTCATGGAACCCGATCTGCTGCCACCGAGTGGTTTCTTCGTCTGCCATGGGATCATCGAGCCGGTAATTGCGCGAACTGGCATAAAAATACGTCGCCTTCGTCTCGCTGACCGGAGTGACGATGTGAGTGCCGATCCGAACGACCCCTTCCTCGCGCGGCCGCCCTACCGGAACAACGCCGGTTTCAAGTTGGCAGCAACTCGGTGCGCGCCAGATGATATCAAGCCAATAATCCACGGGTCCGTCAGGATCATCGAGGAATGGCCGGAAGGATTGCGGCGCGCGCGTGTTCGGCAGGGTGCGTCGACTGGCTACCGACATCCCATGCTGTTCAATCTCGTGCTTCGCCGTCAGAAAGCCATCGATTTTCTGATAGGGTGTATGCAAGTAATTGACGTGGGACAGGTCCATCAGGTTGTCGACGACGAGTTCGTAATGTGCCTCCTGAGTCATTTCGCCACCAATGGTCTTTAGCTTGGGGGAGACCAAGTGTCCGAAATCCGGGATTGTCGCAGGGTCGGCGCGGCTCTCATCGCCGCCCCAGATCCACAGGAGGCCGTGGCGCTCGACGACGGGGAAGCGCTGCACCTTGGCCGCCGCCGGGATGCGCTTGTCACCATGCGGATTCTCGACGCAAACGCCCAAACAATCGAACTTCAACCCGTGGTAGAGGCACTCAACATCGTCGCCGATCCGATGCCCCATCGATAGGGGTGCGAAGCGATGCGGGCACTGATCGAGTAAAGCCACCGGCTCCCCGTTGGCCTTGCGATAGAACACGATTGGTTGGCCAAGTATCGTTCGGCTGACGAGGTCTTGGCCAATGCTGTGGCTCCACCCGGCAGCATACCAGGTATTTCTTAGGAGTTCCATGCACCCTTCTCCTTTGTTCCGCGATCCGGCGCAGCTTCGCAGCGAACCTGGGTTTTCTTGAGTCGGCATATTGCGCTGCCACGCGCCCAGCAACAAACCAAATATCTAACACTCAGTCTCGAACAACTTTGAACTCTGGTATCCCTATTGGGCTCCGAGCCATCGCCGGGCTGAAAACCGCATCAAGGCGGGGGGGGCAGTTGCGCCATGCTGCCAATGCCGACCGGTCAAACGCTCCCAGCCACAGGCCGTCCAAGGCACCCAAGAGAGCTCGGCACTGCGGGCCGGGCGGGCGGAGTAGAGGCGGCACTTGATGAGAAATCGGCGCTAGCGCAACGGCAGGATACGCCGTATACTGTCGAAACGGCGGCTCAGAATCAAGGATCAGCAGCCCGGGCCGCCGTTCGCTGGTTCGCCAAAGGTTTCAGGGAGAAAACACAAATGTTCCCGCACGACCGCATCGGCGTTTACGCCCCTGATACCGCCGCTCCAAGTGTGGCGCCCGACGCCGGCCTGATCGCCGACTTGGTAGCGGCCAACCACATCCTGTACGATCAGGGCGTGGTGGATGCGTTCGGTCACGTCAGTGCCCGCCACGACAAACGTCCCGACCATTTCCTGCTGGCCCGCAACATGGCGCCGGGCAGCGTCGCCGCGGCCGACATCGTGGAGTTTGACCTGAACGGCAATCCCGTCGATGCCGCTGGGCGCAAGGTCTACTTGGAGAGGTTCATCCACGGCGAACTCTACCGTGCCCGGCCGGACGTGATGGCGGTGGTGCATTCCCATTCCCACAACGTCGTCCCGCTCAGCGTGGTCAAGAACACGCCGTTACGCGCGGTCTTCCACATGGCCGGATTTATCGGGGAGGCCGCCCCGGTGTTCGAGATCCGTGAGGCCGGCGGGGCCGCCACGGATTTGTTGATCAGCGACAACGCGCTGGGCCGAGCCTTGGCAGAAAAATTCACGGACTCGGATATCGCTTTGATGCGGGGTCATGGTTCCACGGTCGTTGCCGGCTCCGTGCCGCTGGCGGTCTACCGCGCCGTCTACGCCGAACTGAACGCCCGCTACCAATTGCAGGCGAGCGGCCTGGGGGATGTGACGTATCTCACGGCCGAAGAAGGCCGGGCTTGCGTCGCGCGTATCGAAGGTCAAGTGCAGCGCCCCTGGGATCTGTGGAAAGCCGAGGCTGCCAAGCGACGTGACGCCTGAAGGAAGCGTTTCGAGGCAATTCCACCCGAACGGGTGCAGCCCGGGGGATCCTGCCAATCCTGTGGGGAAACTCCTGGCCGAACCGAGCTATGGCGCATACTCGTTTGCCGTAACTGTGCCGCATACTCAATAACGAGAGGTCGCAATGAAGCATCCAGTCCGGGCTCCTCAAGTTGCCAATAGAGTGGTCATTGTCACCGGTGCAGGCCGGGGTATCGGGACCAGTGTCGCGGAGCGGTTCGCCCGCGACGGGGCGCGGGTGGCCGTCGTCGATTTGCTGACTGAGCGGGCCCGCATGGTGGCGGAAACGATCGTGGGAAAGGGCGAAACAGCCATCCCGATCGCCTGCGACGTTAGCAGCGCGGCCCAGGTGGAAGCGGCGGTGGCGGAAGTGATGAAGCATTACGGCCGGGTCGATGTGCTCGTCAATTGCGCGGGGGCGTTCCGGGAGCCGCAACTTGCGCATGAGACGCTGGAGGAAACCTGGGATCTGGTGATCAACTCCAACCTGAAAGGCACGTTTCTATTTTGCAAGTATGTCCTCCCGCACATGATGGCGCAGGGAGGCGGCCGTATTATTAATTTTGCTTCCAACGCTGCACGGTCGGTCGCAACCGGGCTTGGGCCGGAATACACGGCGGCCAAGACCGGCATCCTCGGCCTTACCCGCCACATCGCCAAGCAATACAGCGGCCACGGCATCCTAGTTAACACGCTCGCCCCAGGCCCAACTGCGGTTCCGCGTTTGCAGGAGGGCCATACGCAAGAATATCTTGACCATCATGCGAAGATGGTTCCCGTCGGTCGCCTTGCGGAGCCGGAGGAACATGCCGAAGTGGTGCTTTTTATGGCGTCGGATGGCGCGAGCTTCATGACCGGGGCCACTATCGACAACAATGGCGGGATCGTGATGGTCTAGCAAGGGGGAGTTGGGACGATGGCAACTTTTGTTGGCGCGTTTGGCGTGCCGCATACGCCGATTTTTGCGCAGGCGGTCCTGGCCGAAGGCGCCGGTTCGGAAACTGGCCGGCTGTTCGCGGCTGTGCGAAGAGAGTTGGAGAGCGCCGCGCCCGATGCGATCGTGATGTTCAACACCGATCACCTGAACACGTTTTTCCTCGATAACATGCCGCTGTTGGCGGTTGGCGTGACCGATTCCTTTTGGGGTCCTAACGACGAGCCTCCAAGTCTGCCGTTCCAACAAGTCCCGTCCGACCCGCGTCTTGCGGCACATATCCGGCGCCGCGGCATCGCCGATGGTTTTGACCTGGCGCTCGCGCAGTCATTTGAAGTCGATCATTCCTTCATCATACCGCTGCATTTCATCACCCCTGGAATGAAGGTTCCCGTCATCCCCGTCTTCATCAATGGCCATGTCTTGCCGCTGCCATCGGCACATCGGGTGCACGCCTTGGGACGCTCGGTGCGCGCCGCGATTGAGGGCTTTCCGGGTACGGAGCGCGTGGCAGTCGTCGGAAGCGGAAGCTTCTCGCTTGAAGTGTTTGGCCCCCGAATAGCGCCTGGCCGCAACTACGGCGTGCCGGACCCAGCTTGGGCCGAGCACGTTCACACATGCCTGCGAAATGGTGCGATTGAGACCCTGTTGAGGGACGCGACGGAAGATCGGATGGAGGCGGCCGGGAATGTCGCCGGGGAATTGCTGGATTGGATCGCGATGCTGGGAGCGGCGGGCGACGGCCCGGCCAGTTGGATCGAGCCTCAGGTACAGTTCGGGCATTCCTATGGCGTCTGGCGGGCCGGAACATGAGCGTCTATGCAGTCAATCATCTTTGCCGCCAAACCCTGCGCGACCGAGCATTCCGCGAGGCGATGCGAACAGACCCGGCCGCAGCCATCTCCGGCTTGATGCTCACAGATGAAGAACGCGATGCGTTGGTAGCAGGAGAAGTCGGGAAACTCTTCGCAATGGGTGCCAACTCCTTTCTGCTCGGATATCTCGTCCGTTTCGGGTTGCTGGGACTTACAATCGACAGCTACAGGGAAAAGTTGTTCGCCGCATCACAAGGTTAAAGAAAACGGTGCTAGCGGAGCCACCTGCCAGACGATTGAACAGATCGATGCCGACTTGAAGGGATTGGTGCGGCCACCAACCGGAATCTGCACGACCTATCTTCGAGCAAATGCAATTGCCCCGACCTTATCGCCATCGAATGATTGACGCAAAAATAAGCGGGGTATACGGTCAAAACAGAAGAATATCTGGGAGAGGCCACCATAAGCGTGGAAATGGCTGGTGTGACGCCGCTGATACCGCTGCGCCGGAAGAGCCGGAGCATGGTGGCCTAGCCGGATCGGCGACGTATCATTCTGCAACGGCGTGCGCCGGCTCATCCGGCGGCCAACCGTGATGATGGCCACCAATCAACGACGCCTCCGCGCAACGGTGGCCTGCTGGGGAGCAAGACGGAATGCTGGACACGCCAGGCAACAATACGGACGGCAGGGTCAACGATCCAGACGGTGTAGAGCGGCCGCAGCCCGGGCCTGGGGATGTCAGAACCTTTGGTAGCGATTGCGTAGCGGACGTCCTCCGCGCCCTGGACATTCCGTACGTGGCGCTCAATCCCGGCGCTAGCTTCCGCGGTCTGCACGACAGCCTGGTCAATCATCTAGGCAATCGCGATCCGCGCATGCTGCTGTGCCTGCACGAGGAACACGCGGTCGCTTTGGCGCATGGCTGGGCCAAGGTGATGGAGCGGCCGATGGCGGTCGTGCTTCACAGCAACGTCGGCCTCATGCACGGCACCATGGCGATCTACAACGCCTGGTGCGACCGGGTTCCCATGATTGTGCTGGGAGCCACCGGGCCGGTGGACGCCGCCAAACGGCGCCCTTGGATCGATTGGCTCCATACGGCGCGGGACCAGGGCGCTCTGGTCCGCCATTATACCAAGTGGGACGACCAGCCAGCCAGTCCTGCCGCGGCGGTCGAGGCGATGCTCCGCGCCAACCTGCTTGCCACCACGCAACCCTGCGGTCCGGTCTACATCAGTCTCGATGCTGCGATGCAGGAGGCGGAGGCGCCGCTGCCCCCGCGACCTGAGGTGGCCCGCTATCGGGCGCCAGCGGCGCCTGCGCCTGATCCAGCCACGTTGCTGGCTGCCGCCGACGTCTTGCGCGCGGCGAAGCGGCCCCTCATCCTGGCCGGCCGCGTCGGCCGTTCAGCGGCTGCTTGGGATGACCGTGTTCGGCTGGCGGAGCGCCTCGGCGCCGCGGTTGTGACCGACCTGAAGCATGCGGCAGCTTTCCCCAGCCGCCATCACCTGCATTGTGCCGAGGCCGGCATGCTCCCGGGCAAAAGCGCTTTGGCGGCGCTGGCGGCAGCGGACGTGGTGCTCAGCCTGGATTGGAATGACCTTTCCGGCACCTTGACCACGGCCAAGGCAAGAGATGCTCGGGTGATCCATGTCTCGATGGACCAGCTCGTTCACAATGGATGGTCAATGGACCACCAGGGCCTGCCTCCTGCGGACTTCCCACTGCTCTGCACGCCCGAGGCCGCGGTGCCCGAATTCCTGCGCGCACTCGGGGGTGGGAAGGGCCAGCCTTGGCTGAGTCCTTTCCAGCCCGCGGCACCTGCAATGCCACGGGTGGACGGGAAGCTGACCGTACCCGACCTGGCAATGGCGCTTGCGGATGTGGTATCGGGCCAGCCGAATTGCCTCATCCGCTATCCGCTGTCCTGGTCGGGCGGGTTGTGGACGGTGACTGACCCATTGTCCTATCTGGGCTACGACGGTGGCGGCGGCATAGGGTCTGGGCCCGGCATGGTGGTTGGCGCAGCTCTTGCGTTGCGCGGGACCGGGCGCCTTCCGATTGCGGTGCTCGGCGATGGCGACTTCCTCATGGGCTCTACTGCGCTATGGACCGCAGCCCGTTACGGCATACCGCTGCTCGTCGTGATCGCCAACAATCGCAGCTTCTACAATGACGAGGTGCACCAGGAGCGGATTGCTCACATGCGCGGGCGCAATCCCGCCAACAAGTGGATCGGCCAGCATATTGGCGGCCCCGACATCGACCTCGCGGCGATAGCCCGCGCCCAAGGTTGCGCCAGTTGGGGGCCGGTATCTGATGCGGCGGGATTGGTCGATGCCTTGCAGAAGGCCCTGGCGGCCGTACGCGCCGGACAACCGGCCGTCGTGGATGTGCGGGTGGAACCTGGTTATGGCGCGGACATGGTCGCGGCGCTAACGCGGGAAGCCAAGGATAACGCAAATGCTCACTAAGGTTGCCGTGCAGGAGCCAGCGGCAGCCCCGCTGGCAGGCATGCTTTACATAGACAGCTATGCCGGATGGGGCAGGAGGCAGTGATGGCATTGGACATGATCGGCGACGGCATCGTCCTGCCACGGGAGCGTGGACTGTATTACGGCGGCGGCTGGCACAAAGCCGCGAACGGGCGATCGACTGAAACCACCAGCCCATCGACGGGAGAAACGCTGGGCCAGGTTGCCGTGGCTGGTTCGGCGGATGTGGACCAAGCGGTTACCGCAGCCCTTGACGGCTTCCGGGCTTGGCGTGCGGTCAAACCGCTGGAGCGTGCGCGGGTGCTACGTGAAATGGCGGCCATCATTCGCGCCAATGGTCGCGAGCTGGCGCTGATCGACGCCGCCGATTGCGGCAACCCGGTGGCCGAGATGCAACGCGACGCAGAGGTCGGGGCGGCTAGCCTGGACTACTTCGCCGGGCTGGTGCTGGAAACGAAAGGCAGCACCCTGCCGATGGGCGACGACCAGTTGAACTACACGCTGCGGGAGCCGCTAGGCGTTGTGGTGCGAATCAACGCCTACAATCACCCGTTCATGTTCGCGGTCATGCGTGCCGCCGCCCCGCTCGCCGCCGGCAACAGCCTGATCGTGAAGCCGCCGGAACAGGCACCATTGTCCTCATTGCGGCTGGCCGAGCTGGTTGGTCCGCTGTTCCCGCCCGGTACGTTTAACGTGCTGCCGGGCGGGCGCGAGTGTGGTGAGGCGCTCGTGGCCCATCCGGGAGTGGCTAAGGTCGGCCTGATCGGCTCCGTTCCGACCGGCCGCGCCATCCTGCGCGGCGCGGCCGATACCATGAAGAAGGTATCCCTAGAACTGGGCGGCAAGAACGCGCTGATCGCCTTTCCTGACGCTGATCCGGAGCGGGTGGCAGCCGGCGTGGTAAGCGGCATGAACTTCACCTGGTGCGGCCAGAGCTGTGGTAGCACCTCCCGTGCATTCCTGCACGAGAGCCTGTACGAGGCGGTGCTGGAACGCGTGGCGGACCAGCTACGGCAGATCCGCCCAGGCCTTCCGACCCGGTTCGACAGTCAGATGGGATGCTTGGTGAGCCAGGCCCAATTCGACAAGGTCGTGCATTACGTGCAGATCGGGCAGGAGGAGGGCGCCCGTCTGGTGTGCGGCGGCAAGCGTCCGTCCGACCCGACGCTGGCACGGGGCCTGTTTTTCGAGCCCACTGTGTTCGGCGATGTCCGGCCAAGCATGCGGATTGCCCAGGAGGAAATTTTCGGCCCGGTGCTAAGCGTCTTCCGCTGGAGCGACGAGGCGGCCATGCTCGCAGACGTCAACGACGTCGAGTACGGTCTGACCGCCAGCATTTGGACAAACGACCTGCGTACGGCGCACCGGATGGCCGCCGCGGTGCAGGCTGGCTACGTCTGGGTCAACCAGACCAGCTCGCATTTCCTGGGCGCGCCTTTTGGTGGCTTCAAGCAATCTGGCTTGGGACGGGAAGAGAGTATCGACGAGATAATGGACTGCACACAACTGAAGAACGTCAATATCAAGCTGAATTAGCACGATGCGCAAAGCATCGGCTAAGGGGAGAGACGATGCATAAACAAACATGGCCAGTGGCAGAGCCTGCACGCAAACTGGGCCAAATAATCGCCGATGGGATAGCGTGGGCCTCTTCGGAGGCCTCAGCGTGACAATGACGATCGGCCGTCGCCCGTTGATGCTGGGCGCCCTCGCCGCACCGGCAGTGCTGCTCCGGCCAAGGCGGGCAAATGCCGCACAGTTCAACCTCAAGTTTGCAACCGACGCCGCATCGAGCGACCCGGCGGTCATCCGCATCAAGGAAGCGGCCGCGCGCATCGCCCACGAGAGCGACGGGCGGATCGACATACTGGTTCTCCCCGATGCCCAACTCGGAAATAGTGGCGAGATCATCAACCAGCTCACGCTGGGTGCCGTGCACATGACCTTCGCGAGTTCACAGCTTGCCACCACCGTGCCGCTGGCTGGCATCATCAATCTCGGTTTCGCATTCGCAAACTATGACGCCGTCTGGCGCGCTTTCGACGGTCCGCTCGGTGCGTACGTGCGCAAGGATATCGAGGCCAAGGTCAGGAACACCCTCGTCTTCGAGAATATGACAGATGGCGGCTTCCGTCAGATTACCACCAGTACAAAGCCGATCAGCACACCCGGGGACCTGAACGGCCTCAGGATACGGGTGCCGCCCACCCCGATCATCAGCACCATGTTTGCGGCCCTGGGCGCAGCGCCAACCCCGATTCCGTTCGGCGAGTTGTACACGTCCTTGCAAACGCGGCTGGTCGACGGGGAGGAGAATGCCCTCGCGACCATTGCATCCGGCAAGCTTCAGGAGGTGCAGAAATATTGCAGCATGACGTCCCATGCATGGGGTGGGTTCTGGACCATGATGAATGCACGCACTTGGGCCAGCCTCCCACCGGACCTTCAAGACGTCGTGCAACGGAACGTCAAGTTGGCCGTCCGGGACGAGCGCAGGGACAGCATTGAGTCCAGCGTGTCGCTCCGCGCCGTATTCGAGAAACAAGGTATGCAGTTCATCCAGCCATCGACGGACGAATTCCGTGCCGCGCTTGCAAAGAGCGATTATTTCAGGCGCTGGAAGGCAACCTTCGGGGCCGAGCCATGGCAGTTGCTGGAAGACGCAGTCGGCAAGCTGGTTTAAGGGCACCGGAGATGACGGACATCTCGCTTCTCGCCGGGACAAGGCAGCAGTCGGCCGAACGCGTTGGCGCCGCTGTCCAACGGGGCATTGAGAATGCAGGAGCCGCACTGCTTGTCGTTCTCATTCTGATTCTGGGCGCATCGGTTACGGCACGCTACGCGTTGGGGGCGCCGCTGATCTGGTCTGACGAGGCCCTCTCGGTCGTATCGGGCTGGTTCATCATGTTCGCCGCGACAGGCGCGTTTGTCGGCGAGCGGCACCTCAAGCTCACCGGGCTGTTCGGCAAACAGCGTTCAGCGGGCCAGCGTCGCCTTGCCATGCTGGCCGAAGGGGCCACGGTCATTCTCGTCGGTTCGCTTATTTTGCCCAGCATCCAGACGGCCATCGACCAGTGGGACACCCGCACCGCGATCTTGAGTATTCCCCTGTCGGTCCGATCGACAAGCCTGGTTGCCGGCTTCATTGCCATGTTCCTGATCGGCGTGACCCGCTTCGCCATGCGTTATCAATGGCGGTCCACGCTCGTTCTGGTTGCCGTGTTCGCGCTTGCCGTCGTTGCCGGTGGATACAGCGCATCGCAGTTCGAACAACTGGGTAACCTCAACCTCTTGTTGTTCTTCGGCGTGCTGCTCGCGATCTTCATTCTCGGCGGCGTGCCGATCGCGTTCGCGTTTGGCTTGGCAACCGTTGCCTATCTGTGGTTCACGACCGACATCCCGCTCGCGATCGTGGTTGACCGGGTCGACGCCGGAATGGCCAGTCCCTTGCTGCTTGCCATCCCGCTCTTCGTCGTTCTCGGCCTCCTGCTCGAGCTGACCGGAATGGCGCGGGTCATGGTCGAGTTCCTGGCCGCTCTTATCGGCAATCGCCGCGGCGGCTTGTCCTACGTGCTGCTCGCGGCGATGTACCTGGTGTCCGGCATCTCTGGCGCAAAGGCCGCCGACATGGCTGCAGTCGCACCCGTCCTGTTCCCGGAAATGCGGCGGCGTGGTTCCGACCCGCGAGAACTGGTCGCACTCTTGAACGCGTCTGCCGTGATGTCGGAGACAATCCCGCCGAGCCTGGTGCTGATCGTGATTGGCACGGTGTCCAGTGTGTCGATCGCGGCGCTGTTCACCGGCGGCCTTCTCCCCGCCGCCGTCGCGGCGCTCGCCCTCTCTGGATTGGTCTACGTGCGATCCCGCCGCACTCCTGCCATCGTAGTAGATCGTACGACGGCGCGCTCCAAGCTGACGAGCTTTGCCGTCGCCTTGCCGGCGCTAGTGCTGCCCATCATAATCCGCACTGCCGTCGTGGAGGGTGTCGCCACGGCCACTGAGGTGTCGGTGATCGGTATCGCGTATACCCTTGCCTGCGGTGTATTCCTCTACGGCGGGCTGCAGTTCCGGAAGCTGCTTCCGGCGCTGCGTCAGACGGCGACCCTCTCCGGCGTCATCATCTTGGTGATCGGCATGGCGAACGGGGTGTCCTGGTCATTGTCCCAGGCCGGCATCGCCCGGTATCTTGCGGCAAGCCTGGCCGGGTTGCCGGGCGGGAGCACTACGTTCATGGGCGCTTCGATCCTGGTGTTCCTAGTCGCGGGCAGCATCTTGGAAGGTATTCCCGCCTTGGTGCTGTTCGGCCCGATCCTGTTCCCCGTTGCCAGACTGCTGGGCATTCAGGAGGTGCATTACGCCATGGTTGCCATCATCGCGATGGGTATCGGTCTATACGCCCCCCCGTTCGGCGTCGGCTACTATTCGGCATGCGTCATCGGGGAGGTTGATCCCGGGGAGGCAATCGGAAAGGTGTGGCCTTATCTAGGCGTCCTGCTTGCCGTTCTAATTCTGGTCGCTTTGGTCCCTTGGTTGTCCACTGGCCTGCTCTAGACGGGTTTCAGCCAGTTTTCCGGACGTCCGTGCCCGTGTGAGAGAACCGGTCGTTTTTGCAGCATCTAATCCAAGCGTCCGCTTTCACGCTGATTGCCTCCCACAGCGGACAGTCTCACTCCGGCCCAAGTCTACTTGGCGGACTAGGTGCGGTCAGTCGGAGGCGGTCTTGGCTTTTCGGACCTGATTCGGGTTTCTGACGCATCCAACCTGAGGATGGTACGTGAAGGGGTTTACTTTGATCATGGGCCTGGCAATGGCGGCAATGCCGCTCGTGAGCCAGGCGCAGCCCATCAAGAGTGCCATGGTGACCAAAGCCAGCGAGATCGAGAACCGGCTCGGTGCACGAGTTGGGCTGGCGGTATACGATACCGGCCGCAACGCCAGTTGGCTTTATCACGCCGATGAGCGCTTTCCCCTGACCAGCACCTTCAAGGCACTCGCCTGCGGTGCCCTGCTTCGCCAAGTGGACACTGGCCAAACTGCGCTCGACCGCAAGGTTCGGGTCACCCAATCCGACCTAATTTCCTATGCACCCGTTATGGAGAAGCTGGTTGGGCACGAGGTGAGCCTCGCTCAAACCTGCTCGGCGGCCCTGCGCCTCAGCGACAACGTGGCAGGCAACAAGGTGCTCGAAAGCATCGGGGGGCCCAAGGGACTAACCAGGTTTCTGCGCACGATCGGTGATTCCAAGACCCGCGTCGACCGGCGGGAGCCGGACCTAAACGAGGGCAGGCCCGGAGACCCCAGGGACACGACGACGCCTGCAGCGATCGCCACAACTCTTCGCGCACTCGTCTTCGGGGACGCCCTTTCAAAAACCTCGCAGCAGCGACTTACCGGGTGGCTGGTCGCCGATGAGGTCGGCGGGTCCCTTCTGCGGGCAAGACTTCCCAAGGACTGGCGCATCGGCGACCGAACCGGAGCAGGCGGGTATGGGTCGCGCGGAGTTATCGCTGTGATGTGGCCTCCCGGGCGAGCGCCAATCGTTGCGGCGATCTACATCACTGGCACCAGCGCCACCATGGACCAGCGTGACGCGGCCATTGCTGAACTGGGCGAGGCGCTGGTCGCGGATGGCGCCAGGTAGAACGCGGAACAGGATGCCATAGTGAATCCGGTTCATGTAGAGAGCGGCTCTCTTGGCCTCGGCACATTCCGGCGGCCGCAACGCTGCCTCAACAACCGTCCGCAATCCTGCGGCCACTCTGGACAGACCAGATATGGCTTGTATAGATGCGCCCATGCCCGACCGAGAACTTAAGGTCGAACGCTCTCGTGCTTCCGGGCAAGTCCTCGACAGCCTTGCGGCCGCGATCAGGTCGGGCAAGTTGGCAGAAGGCGAGCGCCTGCCATCCGAACGTGACTTGGTGGAGCGATTCGGCGTCAGCCGCGCGTCCGTGCGTGAGGCGCTGCTTTCGCTCAGGGCAGCCGGGCTAATCGTGCCGCAAGACCGTAGCCGGGCGCGGGTGGCGCGCATCGACCCGCGCACGCTGCTGTCGCCGCTGGCGCAAGCAGCGCAGTCGCTGCTTGCGACGCGGGGCGGCGTATCCGACTTCCAGGAGGCGCGCATCCTGTTCGAGTGCGGGCTTGCGCGGCACGCGGCGCGCTATGCGTCGCCCAAGGAGGTCGCGCGCCTCGGGGACTGCCTGGAGGCCAACCGGCGCGCAATCGGCGACGTGGAAACGTTCATCGCCACCGACATGGCGTTCCACGCCGCGCTCGCCGAGAACCCGGCCAACAGCCTGTTCATCGCGCTGGGCCAGGCGCTGGAAGGCTGGCTGGCGAACCAGCGCCGGGTCGGCATGCGCGCGCGTGGTGCCGTGCGCCGGGCCTACGGCCACCACGTGGCGATCTACGAGGCAATCCAGGCGCGCTCGCCGGAGCGGGCGGACGCGGCCATGGCCGAGCACCTGACCTTCGTCGCCCGTGTCTACCGGGAACAGGCGTGACCACCTGATCTGGACAGACCAGTCATACATACTGGTTGACCTCATGGCCTGCCGGTGGAAGGGTCCGTCCCGACGGCGCTTGCCGTGTGCCCGAACCGCGGAGAACGGCCGGGATCAGGGAGGTCATATCTGATGCCGGCCATCAATCCGCATCCGCAGCCCCGGCGCAGCCGGACTTTCTTTCTGGTCCTGCTGACCTGCGCGTTCGTGCTGAACTTCTTCGACCGCTCGATCGTCAACGTCCTGCTCGACTCCATCAAGCGCGACATGCAGCTCTCCGACACGGCGCTGGGCTTCATCGCCGGGCTCGGCTTCGTGCTGCTGTATGCCGTGCTGGGCATCCCGTTGGCCCGGTTGGCCGACGTGCGGGGGCGGCGCGGGGTCGTCGCGTGCGGCATCGCGCTCTGGAGCGTCGCCACTGCGTTGGGCGGGCTGGCGCAGTCGGGCGTGCAGCTTGCGCTCGCCCGCACGGGCGTGGGCATCGGCGAGGCGGCTGGCACCGCGCCTTCCATCGCCATGATGTCGGAGCTGTTCACCAAGGACGAGCGCCCGC